>JAYVNN010000065.1:0-19648 GCA_043758435.1 Chthoniobacter sp. | reverse complement strand
CGAGCGAGTGTGGGCACACAGCTCGGGGAGCTGCGCACTGATGCGGCGCAGCAGCAGGGCGCGGGGCGGGAGGAGCTGGCGCGCTCAATGAAAACGCTTGGCGACTCACTACTGACGCGCATGACCGAACAGGCGACGCTGCAACAGCAGCAACTCGACCTTTTCGCGCAAAACCTCAGCCGGCTATCGATGACCACCGAGCAGCGGCTCGACGCGATGCGCGAGACCGTGGAGCGCAAGCTCGGCGACGTGCAGCGCGACAGCGCCGAGAAGCTGGAGAAAATCCGCGCGACCGTGGACGAGAAGCTGCACGCCACGCTCGAACAGCGGCTCGGCGAATCTTTCAAACTCGTGAGCGAACGGCTGGAGCAGGTCCACAGCGGTCTCGGCGAAATGCGCACGCTGGCGACGGGCGTGGGTGATTTGAAAAAGGTTCTGACCAACATCAAGACGCGCGGCACTTGGGGCGAGGTGCAGCTTGGCACACTGCTCGAGCAGATGCTCACGCCGGAGCAATTCGCGCGCAATGTCGCGCCGACGCCGCGGAGCAATGAGCGCGTGGAATTTGCGGTGAAACTGCCGGGGCGCGACGACGACGGCGCGTGCGTGTGGCTGCCCATCGACTCGAAGTTTCCGCAGGAGGAATATCAGCGGCTCGGGGAGGCGCAGGATCGCGGGGATGTCGAGGGCGTCGAGACGGCGACGCGCGCGTTCGAGGTGCAGGTGAAGGCGGAGGCGCGGAAGATTCGCGAGAAGTATCTGCACCCGCCGCACACGACGGATTTCGGGATCATGTTTCTGCCGACGGAGGGGCTGTTCGCGGAGGTCTTGCGGCGGCCGGGTTTGGCCGAGACGCTGCAGCGCGATCATCGCGTGGTGGTGAGCGGGCCGACGACGCTGGCGGCGCTGCTGAGCAGCCTGCAAATGGGCTTCCGCACGCTGGCGATCGAGAAGCGGTCGAGCGAAGTGTGGAACGTGCTCGGCGCGGTGAAGACGGAGTTTGGGAAATTCGGCGAGGCGCTGGAGAAGGTGAAGAAGAAGCTGAGCGAGGCGAGCAGCAGTATCGAGGCGGCGGAGACGCGGCATCGCGTGGTGTCGGGCAAGCTGCGCAAGGCGGAGGCGCTCCCGGCGGCGGAGGCGGCGCAGGTGCTGGGGCTGGAGGAAATCGTCGGCGAGGCGCTGGCGGACGGTGCGACCGCGGGCGGGGAAGACGAGGGAAAAGACTGAGGCGGAGCGGGAAAATTCAGCGCGTCTTTTCGCGGGCGGCTTTTTTCATCTCGTAGGTTTTGGCGGCGCTGAGGAATTCGTAGAAACCGTGGAGCCGCGCGAAGTAGAAACCTTCGCGCCCGTCGAGAAAACCGCGCTGCCAGACATAGACAAAAAGGAAGCGCAGCAGTCCGCGGCAGGGCAGGCGATGCGAGAGCTGCTTGAGCGCGCGGCGGAGGCTCACGCTGCCTTTTTGCAAAGTGCCGCCGCTGCCGGAAAGATGGTGGTCGAGCGCCACGCGGGCCTCCCAGTTCGAGTAGCGGTTGTGCTTTTCCACGAAGACCTCGACGGACGGAAATGCGTAGTGATCCATCTCGCACGCGAGGTGGCCGGTCGCGCCCTGCACGACGACGTGCTCGTGGACTTCATTGTCGCCGCTTTGCGTGTCGGTGTCGGTGAGTTTTTCGTAGCGGCCGAGGCGGTGCTGGAAAAGGCGTAGGTTCCAGTTGGGGTAGTAGGCGTGCCTCAGCCAGCGGCCCATGAAGCGGAAGCGGCGGTTGATCCAATAGCCGGCGAGCGCGGGCTCGGGCGCGGTGACGATGCGGCGGAATTCCTCCTCGGCGGAGGGCGGCAGGACTTCGTCGGCATCGAGGATGAAAACCCACGCGTGCTTGAACGGGAGGTTTTCCAGCGCCCAGTTTTTTTTCTTCGGCCAGATGCCGCTGAAGGTGAACTGCACGACATGCGCGCCGAGGTCTTCGGCGATTTTTTGCGAGCCGTCGGTGCTCTGCGAATCGACGACGAAAATCTTCTCGGCCCACGCGACGGAGGCGAGGCAGCGCGGGAGATTCGCGGCTTCGTTGCGGATGGGGATGAGGATGCTGACGGGGATTTTTTCCATGCGCGGCTACGGCAGTTCCAGGCTCACGGAATCGTACATCACATGCAGCCCCGGCCCGGCGGTGTTGGTTTCGACGAGGGTGAGGATGTTGTCGCCGGTGTGCAGTTTCGCCGTGGGGATAGTGGCGTAGCTGACGCTGTATTTCGCGTGGATGCCTTCGCGGAGCAGCGCGTTGCCGCCCTCGGCGGAAGGCGTGACGGTCGCGACCGGGCGGGTTTCGTCGTTGGCGAAAACGTCCACGCGCCCGCGCTCGGAGCCGGCGAAGGCGAGGACGAGGGTGGCGTCGCCGCGCGGCGGGGCATCGAGGCGAAAGTGGATGCGCCATTTCCACGGGGCGAGTTTCGGGCCGGCGGCGGGGTAGCCGCTGTGGGCGTAGTTCCAGTCGGTGGCGGGGTTGCTTTTGCCGATGGTGAATTCGAGGGGGTTGGAAAATTCGCGCGCGAAATTCTGCCAGACGTAGCCGTGGCAAAAATCATTGCCGTGACGAAATTCGCGCGCGGTGCGGTCGGGCACGCCGATTTCCCACGCGAGCTTTGCGCCTTTGTGCGGGACGGCCCACGCGAGTTCGCCGAGCGCGGTAGCGGGGCCGGCGGTGATCTTCACGTCCGTTTTCGTGAACTCGCCAACGGCACCCGTGACGAAGGCGGAGAGCGTGTACGCGCCGGGCCGCACGGCGGGGATGGTGAAGCTGCCGTCCGCGGCGGCGCGGCTCCAGTACTGGTAGTGCTTCGACTCGTTCTGCCAATTTCCGCCGGGCTCCGTTTGCGCGAGGCCGACCCACGCATTCGCGGCGGTGAGCGCGGGCTTGAGCGCGTCTTTCACCACGAGCCGGCCGATGCCGCTGCCGCGCTGTGCGAGTGGCGGATACTCCGGCTGGTCGGCGACCCACGCGTGGGGCCACGCGGTTTTTTCCTGGCGCACGCGCGCCTTCGCGTCCTGCCAGAGCGCGGGCGGGCCGCCGGCGTTGGCGTTGCAGTAGAGCAAATATGGCCCGTAGATTTTGCTCCATTTTTCGCTCGCCTCGACATGCACCGTGGAGCCTTCGTAGTGGTTCATGCCAAAGTGAATGTGGTTGATGCCCGCGGCGGCGTTGAGGTCCTGCTTGGTCGGGCCGTCGTTGAAAAAATCGTAGCCGCCGCAGACGATCCACGCGCCGAGGCCGCTCTTTTTTCCGGCGTGGCCCCAGCAGCCGATGTCGTAGTAGCTGGCGCTGAAATCGTATTTGCAATCGTACGTCCCGGCGCGCGCGCCTTGCGTGATTTTCACGATCTCCTTGATCCCGGTTTCCTGCGCGGTGCGGTAGTCCGCGCCAGTGGGCATGGGCCAGTTGCGCAGTTCGTCCACGCAGATCCAGTCGAAAAGATCGTCAGGGATTTTCCACACCATGCGCCACTCGCCGACGCCGGTGGCCGGGTAGCTCGCGGGGTGGTCGAGCACGGCATACGCATAGATGCCGGAGTCGCCACGGCGCAGCGCGAAATGCACCTCGATGTCGAACGCCTGCGGCTCGTTTTTCCACACGCGCCGGCAGGCGACATCGACCAGTTCGGGCGTCTGCGTTTTCACGGAGAAAACGCAGCCGGCAGGGCTGCGGTAGTTCGCCCCGCCGTCCATGCTGAAATAGATATTCCCGCCGCCGGGCTTCACCATTTCCGTGCCGCGGAATTTCAGCGAGGCGATGTTCCCGCCGGCCTTGTTCACGGTCGCGGTGACGATGCCGTTGTCGAGAATGGCGACGTTGCCGCGGTCTTCCAGCTTCACGGTCTGTGCGCGGGCCGCGGCGGTGAAAACGAGCGCGGCAAGCGTGCATCGGAGGAGACGAAGCGCGGGGATTTTTTGGAAATGCGCGAGGCGGTGCATGGCGGCTCATCCTCTCCGCCGCGCGAGGCAGCGCGAGCCTCAAGTCGTAGCGCCGCCGTCGCCCGTGGCTCATTTCGCAATCCTAAGAACCGCCCCGGCGAACGGTCTGGACACTTGCATCCCGCCCATGTTCCGTAACGCCCCGCTCATGAAACTGCCGCGTCTCCTCCCGCTCGTTCTGCTCGGCGTCATCGCGTCGAGCCCTGCCGCCGATGCGCCCGCGAAGCCGCTTTACCACAATGATTTCGAGGCGGCGGAGCCCGGCAAGCTACCCGCGGAGATGATGGTGATGGCCGGTGATTTCGCGGTGAAGCAGGAGGGCAAAGATGGAAAATTTCTCGAACTCCCCGGCGAACCGCTCGACACTTTCGGCCTGCTTTTCGGCCCCACGCCTGCGGGCGATGCCACGGCCCGCGCGCGGTTTTTCGGGACGAAAAAGGGGCGCAAGTTTCCGGCGTTCGGGGTGAGTCTCGGCGGTGTCGGCGGCTACCGGTTGCAGGTCAGTGCGGGGAAAAAGGCGCTCGAGATTTTCCAGGGCGACGAGCTGCGCCAGAGCGTGGCTTTCGAGTGGAAGGATGAAAGCTGGACGAGCTTGCGCGTGCAGGTGCGCAAGGCTGGCGCGGCGTGGTTCATCGAGGGCAAAGCGTGGCCCGCCGGAACGCCCGAGCCCGCAGCGTGGACGATCACTTTCGAGACGAAAGAAGAGCCGCCCGCCGGTCGCGCAGGTATCTGGGGCAGCCCATTCGCGGGCACGCCGATCCGCTTCGACGACCTCGATCTTTCGCCCGCGCACTGACCGTATTTTTTCACACCACCCAAACCATGACACACCGCACCCTCCTCCCGCTCCTCGCCCTCACCACCACGCTGCACGCCGCCGACTGGCCGCAGTACAACGGGCCGGCCACCGACCGAACCACGCCGGAAAAAATCACGCATGTCTGGATGTCCACCGGCCCGAAAGTCCTGTGGAAAATGCCGAGCACGAATGGCTTCAGTTCCTTTGCCGTGGCTGGGGCGCGGTGCTTCATGCTCGAGGGTCGTGATGTCGAGGGCGCACCGCAGGAGGTGCTTGTCGCGCGCGATGCCAGCACCGGCAAGGAGGGCTGGACCGCCCCGCTCGGCGCGGCAAAATACGATGGCGGCGGCAACGACGGCGCGGGCGACAACAAAGGCGGCGACGGCCCGCGCTCGACGCCGACGACAGACGGCGCGCACGTCTTCACGATGTCGGCGAAACTGGTGCTGCAGTCCTTCGACGCGGCGACTGGCAAGGAGCTTTGGAAAAAGGATCTGATGGCCGAATTCAGCGGGCGGAACATTCAATGGCAGAACGCCGCTTCGCCGCTGCTCGACGGCGGCCTGCTCTACGTCGCGGGCGGCGGCGGCGGCCAGTCGCTCATCGCTTTTAACCCCGCCGATGGGGCCGTGGTGTGGAAAGCCTTTGACGAAAAAATGACGCACGCCACCTCCGTCGCCGCGACGATCCTCGGCCAGCGGCAGATCATTTTCTTCCTCCAGTCGGGCCTCCTCTCCGTCGAGCCAAAGACTGGCAAGGAACTCTGGCGCTACGCTTTCAACTACAGCACCTCGACCGCCTCTTCGCCGGTCGTCGCGGGCGACATCGTCTATTGCTCCGCGGGTTACGGCATCGGCGCGGGTGCGGCGAAGATCGCGAAAAACGGCGACCAGTGGACGGCGACCGAGATTTACCGCCTGCGCGGCAACAAGCCGCTCGCCAACCACTGGAGCACGCCCGTGCTTTTCGGCGGCCACCTCTACGGCATGTTTTCGTTCAAGGAATACGCCAAGGGCGCCGTGAAATGCGTGGACATCAAGGACGGCAGCGTGAAGTGGGAGAAGGAAGGCTTTGGCGCCGGCCAGGTCATTCTCGCGGGGGACAAAGTGCTCGCGCTTTCTGACGCCGGTGAACTGGTGCTCATCGACCCGCAGCCCGCGGCCTACAAGGAACTCGCCCGGGCGAAAGTCATCGACGGCAAATGCTGGACGACGCCCGTCCTCGCGAACGGACACATCTACGTCCGCAGTACGAAAGAGGCGGCCTGCATCGACATTCGCTAGGCCGTTTTCAAACGATGCGATCCACGGCGACGATGCCGGGGATCATCTGGAAATGCGGGTCGAAGGTCAGCACCACCGCACCGATCCGTCGGGCGCAGCAGGCGATGACCACGTCTGCGAGCGGCAGGACTTTGCCCGCGCGGTCGAGTGCCCACGCGGTTTCCTCCACATCGAGCCAGAGCCGGTTGTCCGTGGGCACGTAGAGCATCACATCCCAGCGCGCTTGGAATTTTTTCAGCAGCGCCTTCTCGCGGATGCCGCGGGCGACTTCGCTCTGGATGACTCCGCAGGTCGCGATGTCGCGCACCTCGGAAATCGGCCGCAGATCGCGCAGTGGATGACGCCCCATCCTCATCGCGGCGATGTACCAGCAGCTATCGATGAGAACGGGATTTCCGGGCATAGCGAACGGGTTTGGGTTTCGTGATTTTCATCGCCGCGGTCCTCGGCGTTTCCGCCGCGCGCATCGCTTCCAAATCGTAGCCCGGATCGAGCGCATTTTTCCAATCCTCGGAGGTCATCCCGAAATCGTCCGCCAGCAGCGCGCTTAAAGTCGCCCGTCGGTCCATTTCCTTCAAAGCGTTGTCGATCGCTTCGGTCTTGGTTTTCGCCCCCGTGAATTTCATCACCCGGTCCAGCAATTCATCGTCAATATTCAAGGTCATTTTCATGCCATACACGGTATGGATGAAAGCTGGCCTGTCAATTCCGTGGCGAAAATCCGTGGCCTGAAAATTTACGCTTGAAAATGTAACCGTAATTGTTACATATCCCGCCTCGCATGAATACACACACCATCTCCAACGAGACTCTTCTCACCCAACTCAACTGGCGCTACGCCACGAAAAAATTCGACCCCGCGGAAAAAATATCCGCCGCCGACTGGGCCGTGCTGGAGCAGGCGCTCATCCTCACGCCGACGAGCTACGGCCTGCAGCCTTACAAATTTCTCGTCCTCACCGACCCAGCACTGCGGGCGCGGCTCGTGCCAGCCTCGTGGGGCCAGACGCAGCCGGTTGATTGCTCGCATTACATTGTCTTCGCGGCACGGGAGCAGAACACGGAGGCGGATGTGGATCATTACCTCGCCCGCATGGCCGAGGTGCGCGGAACCACGCCGGAGTCGCTCTCGGGCTTCAAAAAGATTCTCGTTGGCGATGTGGTGCATGGCCCGCGCGGCAAGGTGGCGCTCGAATGGGCCGCCCGCCAAGCCTACATCGCGCTCGGAAATTTCATGACCTCCGCCGCCCTCGTCGGCGTCGATACATGCCCGATGGAAGGCTTTGAGCCGGCAAAGTACGACGAAATCCTCGGCCTGCCCGCGCAGGGCTTCCGCGCCGTGGTGGCCTGCGCCGCGGGCTATCGCGCGGCGGACGACAATTATGCCGCGCTGCCCAAAGTGCGCTTCCCCGCGAGCGAACTTCTTGACCGGCGTTAAGCCGATTTTTCAAAAACCAAAAACCAACACCAACACCGCACCATGAGCACCACCATCCCATTCACCGACCTCACGCAACGTCCGCCGCGCAGTGCGCGCGCCCGCCTCGGTGGCTACGCCCTGCTGCCGCGCATGCTCGACAAAGGCCGCGCCACGCTCGCGGGGAAAAACGGCGAGTTCCATTACGCCTGCCCGCTCGACCAGCACATCCTCGGCTTTTTGGGCCTCGATCCCGAGGCGCTGAAAACGGAACTCGCCACCGGCAAAGGCGACGGTGAAATCCTCGAATGGATCAGCGCCCACGCGAAGAACAAGCGCGAGCCGTGGGAAATCGCCCATTGGTCTGCGTACCGCGATCAGGCTGTGCCGACCGATGTCGAGGGGCGCGAGTTTTTCAACGGCTACCACAAACAGGCCGGCGAAAAGCGCGCGGATATCGCGACCTGGCCTGACCTGCTCGATCTCGACGACTACGTGACTTTTGGCGGCAAAGCGTAGGAGGGAAAAATGTGGCAGCCGGATCGCCGCGCCAATCCGTATTAGTAATGAGCCCATGAAAAACTCCCTGCCGCACAAAACCGCCATCGACATTCCCGCCGCCGCGCGGGCCAAACTCGCCGCGCTGCTCAATCAGCAGCTCGCAAATCTTTCCGACCTCTACTCGCAGACCAAGCAGGCGCACTGGAACGTGCGCGGGCCGGAATTCTACCAGTTGCACAAACTCTTCGACGATCTCGCTGAGCCCATTGAGGAGCACATCGACACCGTCGCCGAGCGTGCCGTCACTCTTGGCGGACGCGCGCTTGGCACCGTCCGTCTGGCGGCCGAAAACTCCGAGCTGGAGGAGTTTCCCCACAAGCCCGGCGCCATGGAATACGTCACCGCGCTGACCAAACGTTTCGCTGCCGCGGGCAACTCCGTGCGCCAAGCCATCGACGCCGCCGACAAATTCGGCGACCCCGATACCGCCGACCTTTTCACCGCCGTCTCGCGCGAACTGGACAAGAGCCTCTACTTTCTTGAGGCCCACATCCGCGCGTAACCGTCACGCCGCAGAGCGGTCGGCCAGCGTCCCGGAGGGCGTTTCTGGCGCGGGGATCTCCGTCTGATTGAGACGGCGGTTCCGCGGCTGCACGTCCGGCACCGCCGAGCCTTGCGGCTGGGCGAAGCGCACTTTTGACCGCCGCAGAAGCGTGCCGAGGCATAGGTCCGCCAGCGGCAGCACCACGTTGAAATTTTTGTGCATGTAGCGGTGGTGCAGGATGTGGTGCCCGTTGAGCTTTTGGAAAAGTCGCGACTTTTCCACCCGCCGCGCCTTCGGCAGGTGCATGCACCAGTGCAGGTATTCATACACGCAGTAGTAGCCGCCGATGGCGAGCGCCCCACCCAGGGCCAGCGCCCAGACTCCCGTGACCCACGCCAGCAGCACATTGGGCAGGGAGATGACCGCGATCAGCACCGGCCCGTTCCACCACGCCATCGGGATCGTCTCCTTGTCCGCCTCGTTCTGCAGATGGTAGGTGGCATCGCCCTTGAAAGTGTGATGATGCACCACGGCATGCGCCTGAAAAGGGTAGCGCAACCCCGGCAACGGGCGGTGCATCACGTAGCGGTGCAGCACCCATTCGCAGAATGAGACCACGACCAGACCGAGGAGAAAGCCGGCGAGCGACCACAGGGAAAAGATGAGCATGGGTAGGAAAGGAAAACGCCGCGCAAGCGTGATGACCGGCGCGACGGGCCGTGAGAGTCGCGGAATCCGCTCGCATGGCAAACGAATTCCGCCGCGTGATTTTCTTCGTGCCGAAGACATCACCACGCGGAAGTAACGTTTGGCTCTTCAGAGCTTAGATCATGGGCTTTAGTTGACTGAGAAAATCTGCAGGGGTGATGGCGGGCACCGGCGAACCGGCGAAGTCGTCGGCATTTCGCGTGATGATGAAAGCCGAACCCGTCGCCTTCGCCGCCGTTGCCACCGCCGCATCCTCAAAATCCGCGAAAGGCAGTTGCCTCGCCTCCTGCCAGCCTGCGGCGGCAAGGTTGCCGATTTGGAAATGGTGCAAGACCCGATCCATCGCGGCCTCGGCGTCCGGTCGCGAGGCGTGTTTGCGCACGAGGTAATAGAGCGTCGTCAACCCGTGCGCCGGGCAGACGGCGGTCAGCGTCCCCGCCACTACCATGCTCACGACCTGTGCCGACGCCGCGTAGTGCGGCTCGCGCTTTTGGAAAACATCCAGCAGCACATTGATGTCCACCGTGACGGTCATCCGTGCTTCGCCTGGAGGTGCTTCCGGTGCGCTTCCTCACCCGCGATTTCCGCCGGGATGATGCCGCTGGCCGCCTCCACTCCGGGATGAAGCGGACGTTGCAAATGCTCGCGCAAGTTACGCGCCTGCCGGGCGAGGAACTCCTCCGCGGAAGTCCCCTGTGCGCTCGTGTAAGCGCGGAGGAAAGTGAGGTCTTCGTCCGGCAGCGGAATGGTGATTGTGGACATGCGCGGAAGGTGCCATGCGCTCGCGTCACTGCCAAGCATGTGTCTGTTGGCAGTTAGAGACCCCTCGTTCCGAAATCCCGTTTCGGAACGCACTGATGGGCGGAACTCTGTTTCGCGTGGGCGGGGTGTCAGCGGGCGGGAGCCGGTGCGTCCTGCCCGCCGACACCCTCTCCGTGGGGAACAGAGTCCCCTCCTCAGCGCGTGCCGAAACGGAGTTTCGGCACGCAGCGCGAAGACCAGTGGCCCAAAGCGCGTGCTTGAGTTGATCAAACAGTCTGGAAAGCTACTAGAGGCATGAGCATACCCGATACCGTTTATAAATACTGCGACCAACGTGGAATCGACATCGTTGAAAACCTTCGGCTTATAGTGACTCCACCGAACCAATTCAACGATCCCTTCGAACTGACGCCTCACGCGCTATCGAAGCTAGACCGGAGAACTGCGCGTCATACAGCACTAGACAAGGATGGTCTTCGCAAAATGTATGAAGCTGGAAAAGCTAGTGGGAAATTCGCCATAAGCTTCCGTGAATTCAGGAATGTTTTTAAACAAGAAGCTAAAAGCCATGCGATTAGCGACGCTTAAAGAGCAATACCCAGATATAGCAAACCGTCTTGCAAAACAATTCATTGATGAAATTAGCCAACTTGTCGGCATAGTTTGTTTTTCACGCCACTCAAAGAGCATTTTGATGTGGTCTCATTACGCCAACGCGCATCGTGGCTTTGTTATCGGTTCGACACGCAAAGCCTGCTGGCTTCTCTGGGAAATGGAACTTTCGAGGTCAATTATAGCCAGACTTGTGCAACGATCGACTTTGGTCGTCGTCCGAATCCGGAGCTAGAGAAAGAAGTTCAAAAGCTGATGCGAACAAAGAGCAAACACTGGGAGTATGAAGGTGAGTTAAGGCAGATTTTCAATTTGAATCTAAATAATCGAACGAATGCGCCTTATTATGTAAATCTCCCTAGCGATAGTATTAAGGAGATAATATTCGGCTACCGTTGCGACCGCGCGTTTCATGTTAAGATACGAGACGCGTTGCGTGGAATAAACTTATCGCCAAGTATCAAGCAAGCGAGCATTCATGATACAGATTTCAGTCTTGATCTGAAAGCATAACCTTCCCAAGCTTCAATGGCATCGGCTGGAAAGCTTGTGCCGCTCTACATTTCCGCACTCTGCCGCCGCGAGCTGAACCAGAAGGCGACCGCAAAGAGGAGGACCAGCGTCATGCCGAGGGCGGCCCCGAAAGGCCAGTCGCGGGCTTGCATGAACTGGTTCTGGATGACTTCGCCGATGGTGGGGTCGGTGCCGCCGCCCATGAGTTCGGTGATGGCAAACATGCCGATGGCCGGGATGAAGACGAGCAGGATGCCGGCGATGATGCCGGGCCGGGTGAGGGGCAGGATGACTTTCTGAAAGGCCCGGACAGGCCCCGCGCCCAAGTCGAGGGCGGCTTCGACGAGGGAGTTGTCGAGCTTTTCCACCGACCCATAGACCGGCAGGATGAGGAAGGGCAGGTAGCTATAGACCAAGCCCAGGACGACTGCGCCGGGGGTGTAGAGCATCTCGAAAGGTTCCTCGATGAGATGGGTGTACAGGAGGAGGCCGTTGAGCAGGCCGTTGGTGCTGAGGATGGTGATCCACGCATAGGTGCGGATGAGGAAGCTCGTCCAGAACGGGATCATGACGAGGGTGAGCAGCAGGTTGCGCCGGCTCTCGGGCGCGCGACCGATGAACCAGGCCACGGGATAGCCGACCACCAGGCAGATGACCGTGGTCAGTCCCGCGTAGAAGACCGAGCGGTAGAAGACGGTCAGGTAAGTGGTGCCGAAGGTGCCGGTGTCGGCGTCGATGAAGATACGGCGGTAGTTATCCCAGGTGAAGGCATAGACGACCTGGCCGAGGTCATCGCGCTGGCAGAAGGAATAGACGAGCAGGATGAGCGTGGGCGCGATGACGAAGGCGATGAGCCATGCGAGCATGGGGGCCATGAGCAGCCAGCCGAGGAGACCGGGGCGGCAGGTGCCGGTGACTTCGGGAGCGCCGAGCGCGGCTTGCATCGTGGTCGGCGCGGGCGGGTGTTACTTCTTCTTGCCCTTGAGATCGGTGACGAGCTTGTCGATGTCCTTGGCCGCTTTGCCGATGTCCTTGAAAGTTTCGAGCTTCGGTTCGCCGGGCGGATAACTGGCCGGGTTCGCGAGTTGCGCGGGTTTGAGGAGCTTCACGGCTGCGGCGTTGGGATTGGTGTAAGGGAAGGCCTCGGAGATGAGCACGCTGACCTCGGGCTTGAGGATGTAGTTGATGAACTTCTCAGCGTTCTCCTTGTCCGGCGCACCCTTCGGGATGGCGAGGCTGTCGATGAACTGATGCGCGCCTTCCGCGGGCAGGACATAGACGAACTTCTTGTTCTTCTTCCACAGGATCGCCGCCTCGCCGCTCCAGACGATGCCGAGATCGACATCGCCATTGAGCAGCGCGGTCTTCGGTGAATCGGAGTCATAGACCTTCACCTGCGGGAGCCATGCGGCGAGGATGGGCTTGGCCTTTTCGAGGTTCTCCGGGGTCATGTCGTTCGGCCCAATGCCGAGCGTGGCGAGCGCCCACGAGACGATTTCGCGCGAGTCATTGAGCACCACGATGCGGCGCTTGTGGGTGCCGTCGAAGACATCCCCGTAGCCGGTGATCGGCTTGGGCTCCGGCTTCTCCTTCTTATCCTCAGCAGCTTTCGGAGCGGAGGCCTCCTTTGCACCCGCGATCGGCATCGGGATCTTCGCGGTATTGACCACGATGCCGACGGTTCCCGCCATCCAAGCAACGCTATACTTTCCCTCCGGGTCATGCGCCATCTTGGTGAACTTCGGGTCGAGGTTCTTGATGTTCGGAATGTTGTCCAAATTCAGCGGATCCAGCTTATCGACCTTGATGAGTGACTCGATGGTGTACTCGGAGGGCTGGATGAGATCATACTTACTCCCACCCGCGAGGAGCTTGGAAAGCATCTCCTCGTTCGAGGCATAGTTCTCCACGTTGACCTTGATGCCGGTTTCTTTGGTGAAGCCGTCGATGACTTCCTGCGGCACGTATTCGGACCAGCAGAAAAGGTTGAGCACCTGTTTCTTTTTCGCCTGCCCATAGCTGGGCACGGCGATGACGGTGAGGAGGGCGGTGGCGAGGATGAGGCGGATGGTTTTCATAAAAGGAACTGGTCGAGCGGACAGTCTTCAGCGGTTGAGTTTCCGCACGCGGTCAGCAAGCACTACCAGGACGGCGGTGGCAACGACAAAGACGGTGGAGACGGCGTTGAGCGAAGGATCGAGGCCTTTTTTCGCGAGACCGAAAACCTTTTGCGGCAGCGTTTGCGACTGCGGACCGTTGACGAAAAACGTGACGATGTATTCGTCCATCGAGAGGGTGAAAGACATCAGCGCGCTGGAGACGATGGCGGGCAAAAGGTACGGCACCATGACGAGCCAGAACGCCTTCATGGGCGGTGCGCCGAGATCCATCGCGGCTTCCTCGAGATTCGGATCGACGCCGACGAGCCGCGCCTGCACCGCCACGAGGACGAAGGGAAAACAGAAGGTGGTGTGGGCGATAATCACCGTGAGAAAACCGCGGTCGAATTCCGCTTCGGTGAACGTGGCCAGCCAGTGGTTGAGTGGCACCATGAGGGCCGCGAAAAAGATCATGAGGCTCACGCCCATGATGACCTCGGGAATGACCATCGGGATGAAGATGAGCGCGCCGAGCGCACGCAGCGCGGGAAATTTATACCGGTAGAGCAGCCACGCGCCGATGGTGCCGAGGATGACCGAGACGACAGTGGTGCAGGCGGCGATGATGAGGCTGTTCTTCGTCGCGTCGATAAGCGGTGCGTTGTGCCAGAGCTTGCCATACCACTCGAAGCTGAAGCCGCCCCAGACGGAGATCAGATCCGAGGCATTGAACGAATACACCACGAGCAGGATGATCGGGATGTAGAGGAAAAGAAACACAAGCCCCGACCAGCCCGCGCACAGCAGATTCACGAGTGGCATCCCGGACGGAAGGCGGAAGCGGCGGGGCGCGGAAGTGGCGGTGGTCATCCGGTCGGAAGGCTGTAGCGAAGCGGGCGGGCGGGCGGAAGGGAAATGTTCCCGCTGCGCTTCGCGGCTGTAGGGGAAGCTGTCAGCTTCCCCTGCAGACGCAGGCCCGTGCAGTCACCACGCGGCCCATTGCACGGCCTGTTCGTCGGTGGTGAAGCGGATGAAGCCGCGGCCGCCGGGGCGGCCATTGCCGGAGGCGCGGAGGCCGCCGAAGGGGAGGGTGGAGGGGGAGAAGGTGGTGGGGAGATTGGCGTAGAGATTGCCGACTTCGAGGCGCTCGCCGAGGGCGCGGAAGGTGGACTCGGAGCGGGTGAAGACGGAGGCGGTGAGGCCGAAGGGTGGGGCGCTTTGCAGGCGCACGGCGTGGTCGAGATCGTCGGCGACGAAAAGGCTGATGATGGGAACGAAGCACTCGGCGTCGTTCGCGCCGTCGTCCTCGCGGAGGACGACGGCGGGGCGGACGAAGTGCCCGCGCTTTCCGCCGGCTTCCGGCACGACTTGGCCAGGAAGCAGCCATGCGCCTTGCGTCCCAGCGAGCAGCTTTTCGTAGCGGGCGACGGCAGCGGCGCTGATGACGGGGCCGAGCTTGGTCGTCGCGAGGAGGGGATCGCCGGGCTGGAAAAGCGCGAGGGCGTCGAGAAAGCGGCGCTGAAATTCCTGGGCGACGGCGCGCTCGACGATGACACGGCTGGTGGCGTTGCAGCGCTGGCCGGCGGTGAGGCACGCGCCTTCCGCGGCGGCGGTCGCGGCTTTGTCGAGGTCGGCGTCGGCGCAGACGAGGAGCGCGTTGCTGCCGCCGAGTTCGAGCGCGAGGTCTTTGGAAAAATCTTCCGCCAGCGCCTTCGCGAGTCCTTTGCCCACGGGCACGGAGCCGGTGAAGCACACCGAGCGCACGCGCGGATCGAGGCACAGCGCCTCGCCCTCGGTACCGCCGCCCTGCACGATTTGGAAAACGCCGGGCGGAAACGCGGGCGACAGCAGCGCGCTGTAGCGCGCGGCCACGCACGCGGCGAGGGGCGACGGTTTGAAGATCACGGGATTGCCCGCGAGGAGGTGCGCCACGTTTGCGCCGTGCCCGAGGTGCAGCGGAAAATTGAACGGCCCGATGACCGCCGCCGACCCGCGCGACCGCCTGCGAACCAAGGCGGGATGCGGCCCGCCGAGGTTTCCCTCCTCCGCCAGCCACCGCTCCGCATCCGCAATCGTGAGGTCGATTTTCGCCACCACCGCACCGACTTCGCCAACCGCCTCGGTGAGCGGTTTTCCGGTTTCGATGGCGATGCCGCGCGCCAGTTCTTCCTTCGCCGCCGCGAGCGCCCGTTGGGCCTCGCGCAGCCGCGCGATCCGCTCCGGCAAAGGCGTGCGCGCCCATGCGTGCGCTGCCGCGACCGCGCTTTCCACCGCGGCCGCCACATCGCCCGGCGCGACTTCTGGCAGGACGACGGACAAATCGCCGGGACTGCGCCGCGGCTCACCCGCCATAGATTTCGCGCCACGCCTGGAAGGTGTTGAGATGCACGCGGACGACTTTGCTCACGTCGCTCGTGTAGCCGCCGGCGAGCACCCACGCCACGGGAATCGCGTGCGCTTTCGCAAACGCAAAGACGCGCCGGTCGCGCGCGAGCAGGTCGTCGTGATCGAGCGCGAGCGGGGAGAAGGGGTCTTCAAAATAGGGGTCGGCTCCGGCCTGGTAGAGCAGCAGGTCGGGCCGGCGGTCGGCGATGAGCGGCAGCGCGGCGTCCATGATTTTGCAAAGCGTCGCGCGGTCGCAGCCGGCGGGCAGGGCGAAGGAGCGGTGGTTTTCGCCGTCCTCGTGATGGCGTTCGGCCACGTCGCGAAAGCAGGCGTTGTCCCAGTAGTCGTTGCCGTAGAGCGAAAGCGCGAAAAGGTGCGGGCGCGCGGCGGCGAGTTGGGCGGTGCCGTTGCCGTAGTGCAGATCCATGTCGAGCACGGCGGCGGTGCGGATCGCGCCCTCCGCGACGAGCGCATCGAGCGCGACGATGAGGCCGTTGAACGTGCAGAAGCCTTCGCCGTGATCCGCGCACGCGTGATGAAAGCCGCTCACGACCGCCGCGGAAACGCCGTCGCGCAATGCCTGCCGCGCCGCCGCGAGACAGCCGCCGCCGGTCAGGCAGACCGACGGGTACAGCTCCGGCGACCACGGAAACTTCTGCGACTCCGCGAGCGCGCGCGGCCCGCCGGTCTGGATGGCGGCGATGTATTCCGCCGCATGCACGCGCCGCAAATCCTGCTCCGTCACCGGCTCCGGCTCGGCGAGCCGCACGTCCGCCATTTCGCGCAGCCCCTCGGCGACGAGCGCGAATTTCCGCATCGGCATGAGGTGCTGGCCGATGGGCGCGGCGTAGCCGGGATGGTAAAACGCGGTCAGCATTGCGTCGGCGGGAGCAGCGCGACCGCGGCCTCGTCCGCGGGAAAACGCGCGATCGAGAGCAGCGGATGCGCGAGGTCGGCGGGGCTAAACTGGGCCGCGTAGATGGCGTTGAGCGCGCGCACGAGATCGCGCACTTCGCGCCCGGAAATCGTCCGCACATCCTCGCGTCCCACGCGCCGCACGATGAGCTGAAACGCGAGCGGCCGCGCGCCGCCGCTCGCGTCGATCACCTCCGGCGAGCGGAAATCCGGCTGGTGGTACGCCACCGCCGCGGGGTCGATTTTCTGAAAGCCCGCCTTTTCATAAGCCGCCAGCCGGATGCCCCGCGCGGGATCGTCCGCGCGGGGATGCTCCATCTCCGCGAGCAGCGTGACCGGCGCGTCCGGCGGCGCACCGTGGGCCGCGAGGCATTCGCGCGCGGTCTGGATGGGCCACGCCCGCAGCCAGCCCGCGAGCCCGGTGCGGCGCGCATTCGGCGCCACGAGATTGTGTGAGAGATGCACCACCGCGCCGCCGTCGGCCAGCGTGGCCGTGTGGTCGCGCACGGCCACGAATTCCCCGCCGCGCCGCACGAGGAGCAGCTCGTAGATCGACCGCGGCGCGAGCGTGAAACGCCGCGCGAGCACCGCGCGTGATTCCATTTCGTCCTTTGCCCCAAACTCCGCCCACAGGTGCGCGTACGCGTCTTCAAAAAGCGGATCGTCCGCCGCGCGGATGCGGTCGATGCGCAGCGGCGCGAGATCGAACTCGGACGAGCGCGCATCTCCGGGAGCGAGGTCGGCGGTGAGGGAAACAATCTGCGCCATGGGTTTGCGGAGGCGCGCAAGTTCGTGGTTCATTGCGCGCATGGCAAGCACCCCGCTCCAACAACTCGACCAGCGTTTCCACATCCACCCGTTCACCAGCCAGAACGAACTCGACGCCCAGGGCACGCACGTCATCGTCTCCGGCTCCGGCGTCTTTGTGCAAGACGCGCAGGGCCGCCAGCTCCTCGATGGCCTCGCCGGCCTGTGGTGCGTGAACGTGGGCTACGGCCGCACCGAGATCATCGAGGCCGTGGCCGCGCAGATGCGGCAGGTCGCGTTCTACCCGTCCTTTTTCAACACCACCACCGAGCCCGCCATCCGCCTCGCCGAGCGCCTCGCCCGGCTCGCGCCTCCGCGCATCCAGCACACCATTTTCTGCAACTCCGGCTCCGAGGCAAATGAGTCCGCGCTGAAAATTATCCGCGCCTTTTGGAAACTCCGCGGCCAGTCGCAGCGCGTGAAAATCCTCACGCGGCAGTTTGCCTATCACGGCGTCACCCTCGCCACCACGAGCATGACCGGCCTGCCGAGCTGCACCGCGCCTTTCGATCTGCCGCTCCCCGGTTTCCTCCACGCCCCCGCGCCGCACGCCTACGCCGCAGACCGCGAGAGCGATCCCGTGGCCTATGGAAAATGGTGCGTCGAGGAAACCGCGCGCCTCATCGAGCGCGAGGGCGCGGACACCATCGCTGCCATGTTCGTCGAGCCCGTGCAGGGCGCGGGCGGCGTCATCGTGCCGCCCGCCGGCTACCTCACCGCCTTGCGCGCGCTCTGCCGCGAGCACGGCATCCTCTTCGTCGCGGATGAAGTCATCACCGCCTTTGGCCGGCTCGGCGACTGGTTCGCCAGCGGGCTCTGGCATCTCGACCCCGACCTCATCAGCCTCGCCAAAGGCCTGACCAGCGGCTACCTCCCGCTCGGCGCGTCCATGGTCAGCGACGAGATCGCCGACACCCTCCGCGGCGGCGGCTACTTCGCGCACGGCTTCACCTACACCGGCCACCCCACCACCTGCGCCGCCGCCCTCGCCAATCTCGACATCCTCGAAAACGACGGCCTCATCCCGCACGTCGCCTCCAACATCGGGCCCTACTTTCAGGAAAAACTCCGCGCCTTTTCCGGGCATCCCGCCGTCGGCGAAATCCGCGGCCTCGGCCTCATCGGCGCGCTCGAGATCGTGCCGCGCGGCGGCAAAGCCGCGCTCACGCCGACGATGATGCTCGGCGTCCGCGCGGCGGCGCTCGCGCGGAAAGAGGGCGTCATCGTCCGCGGCATCCGCGACATCATCGCGCTCGCCCCGCCGCTCACAATCACGCGTGGGGAAGTGGATCAGCTTTTCGAGGCCGTGCAGAAAACCGTGGATCGGATTTGGGAATGAAAACGGTCTGCCGTTGCGGTTGGGCGAACGCGCCGCTCGACATCATCTACCACGACACGGAGTGGGGCGTGCCGCAGCACGATGACCGGATGCTTTTCGAGCTGCTCATCCTCGAAGGCGCGCAGGCGGGGCTGAGCTGGTCCACGATTTTGAAAAAGCGGGAGAGCTACCGCGCGGCGTTCGATGGCTTCGACGCGGGGAAGATCGCGCAATATGACGACCGCAAAGTGGCGGCGCTGCTCGCGGACCCCGGCATCGTGCGCAACCGGCTGAAGGTGGCGTCGGCCATCGGCAACGCGCGGGCTTTTCTCGCGGTGCAAAAGGAGTGCGGGAGTTTTGACCGCTACGTGTGGGAGTTCGTGGGCGGGGAGCCGCGGCAGAACGGCTGGAAAACGCGCGGGCAACTGCCGGCCAAGACTGCGGAGTCGGATGCGCTGAGCCGCGACCTGCTGCGGCGCGGGTTCAAATTCGTGGGCTCGACGATTTGCTACGCCTTCATGCAGGCCGTGGGGATGGTCAATGACCACACCACGGACTGCTTCCGGCATGCGCCGCTGGCGGGTAAAAAACGCGCTTGACCGCACGCCGCGCTTCCCACCGCGCGCCCGATGTGCGACAAGCGGGCGTTTTTCATGGACGAACCGCACATCGAGCAGGCCACGCTGGAAGACCTCCCGCAACTCACAGATCTCCTTTTCGATCTGTTCACGCAGGAGGCCGACTTCGTGCCGAACCGCGCCAAGCAGATGCGCGGTCTGCGGCTCATCCTCGAACAGCCGAACCGCGGGCGCATTTTCGTCGTGCGGCAAAACGGGACGATCCTCGGGATGATCAACCTGCTCTTTACGATCAGCACGGCGGAGGGTGGCTCCGTCATTTTGCTCGAGGACGTGATTGTGCATCGCGAGCACCGCGGGCGGGGCGTGGGCGAGAAGCTGCTCGCGCACTCCATCGAGTACGCGAAGAAGAAGGATTTCGCGCGCATCACGCTCCTCAC
>JAYVNN010000064.1:0-6778 GCA_043758435.1 Chthoniobacter sp. | reverse complement strand
GCGGAGCTGCAGGCGCTCGCGCGCAAAGAGATCGTGCAGCTCGGCATCGCGCGGGCGGAGGACATCGCGGACGCGCATGTGGTGCGGCAGCTCAAGGCTTATCCGGTCTATGACGACGCCTATGCCGGCCACGTGGAGACGATCCGCGCGGAGCTGGAGGCGAAGTTTCCCACGCTGCATCTCGTGGGGCGAAACGGGATGCACAAATACAACAATCAGGACCACTCGATGATGACGGCGATGCTGTGCGCGAAGAACATCCTGGCGGGCGCGCGGCAGTTTGATTTGTGGGGCGTGAATGAGGATGCAGAGTATCACGAATCGGGCGAGCATCGCGCGGCAGCGGCGGGGTTGCGACAGGTGCCGCGGGCGATCTCGGCGGCCGGATGAAACCGGCGCGCGTGGTCAGCGTGCCGGTGCTCCTGCTGGCGACGGCGCTGGTCTTTCCATTCGTGGCGGCGCTGGCGATGACGAAGGGGCTGAATCACGACGAGAATCAGCATGTCGCCGCGGGGGCGATGGTCGCGCTCGGGCTGCTGCCGTACCGGGATTTTCCGCACTTTCACACGCCGTATCTCGCGTTCATTTACGCGGCGCTTTTTCACGTCACGGATCATCTGCTGCTCGCGGCGCGGCTGTTCGGTGCGGTCTGCGCGAGCGCGATGGCGGGGCTGGTCGGGAGCATCGGTTACGCGCTGTTTCGCGAGCGTGGAAAAAGGTGGGCGGCCGGCGTGGGCGCGGGTGCGGTGGTGCTGTGTCTGACGGCGGGGCTGTTTGGGCAGACGGTCGGGCACGCGTGGAATCACGAGCCGTCGCTGCTTTTTGCGCTGCTCGCTTTTGTGGCGCACGTCGCGGGCATCGAACGGCGGCGGAGCGGATGGCTGGTCGCGAGCGGCGTGCTGCTCGGCGTGGCCATTGGCACACGGCTGACGTTTGCGCCGCTGGTCGCGCCGTTCGCGATGGCGCTGGTGCTTTTCGCGCCGCCGCCGCGCTGGCAGCCGGTGCCGCTGCTGAGTTTCGCGGGCGGGCTGCTGCTCGGCAGTGCCGGGTTGCTGGGCATCTTCGCTCTCGCGCCGGAGCAGACTTTTTTCGGCACGTTCGAGTTTGCCAAAGTCAACGTCGCCTACCTCAAGGAGCGCACGATGACGCTGCCCGAAAAGTTCGGCTACCTCGGCAAAGTGATCGCGCTCCGCGAGGTAGCGCTGCTCGCGGCGGCTGTAATGCCGTTGATCGGGGCGTATCTCGCGCAGCGGCGGGTGCGGTTTGAGGCGCGGTTCATTTTGCTGCTGCTGCCGTTCCTGCTGTGGGGCTCGCTCGCGCCGTCGCCGCTGCATTACCAGTACTTCTATCCGTTTGTGCCGTTCCTGATTCTCGCGGGGCTCTATGCGCTGGCGTCGATTCCGCCGGAGTCGCGCTGGTTCACGCGGGCGCTCACGGCGGGCGTGGCCGCGGTTGCGCTTTCCGCCGCGGTCGGCAGCCGCGTGTACCTCCGGCTCCACGACCAGCTCGCCGTCGCGGGCTGGACGCCGATGACCGTACATCGCGATGCGCTGCATCTGCGAGCGCGCGTCCCGACGGGCCGCGTGCTCACGTTCGCACCTGTCTTTCCGCTCGAGGCCGGCCTCGCGATTTATCCGCCCTTCACCACCGGGCTTTTCGCCTGGCGCGTGTCGCCGCACGTCGAGCCGGCCAAAGCCGCGCGTCTCGGCATGGCCGCGCCCGCGATGCTTGCTGCGCTGCTCGAGGCCGAACCGCCCGCCGCGCTGCTGCTCGGCTACGAGAGCACCGAATCGGAGTTCAAAGACTACGCCAAGAGCCGCGCCTACCGGCCCGAGCCGCTCGACGGCCGGACGCTTTGGATCGCACCGGAGAAGCATCCGACTGAAGCAAAATGACACTGCACGAGCATTCGGGATCTGTGACAGCTCATGGCCGAGGGCCCTCGGCGGAGCGAAAAGTGCGCGCCGCCAAATTTTTCCCCAGCGACCATCCGTACATGACAAGAGCCGCTTCTTATGGGGGAGAAACGGCTCAAAGTCTTCAACCCTCCGCCAGCACCCACCCAGGGTTCCCGTCCCCGGACGCTCGCGAAGGTGTCGAGTGAAAAACCGCGCCGGTTAGAGCTTGGCCTCGAACTCGACCAGACGCTGGAGGGCTTCGAGGAAGTCCTTAAACGCCGCGGCGGGAAGCATGATCGTGTCACGCCGTCCGCCTACGTCTTCAGTGATCTTCAAGAAACGCCCACGCTGGTTTTCTTTGAGGTCGAGAAAGAAGATCTTGCGATCGTTTGCGACCTTCTCGGACGCAATCGGATCGGAGCCCATTCTCTCTCCTGGATTATCATTCATCATATACTTGGCTGTCTTGGTTGCCGCGCGGCCCAGAATTGGGTCGGCGGGAGGGCCGAGAGACTAGGCAAAAACTACGGCGGTGCAACAGCAACATTCAGTAATTCTATTTAGTATCGGATTTCTCATTTTGCGTTCCGCACTTGCGCCAGACTTGCCGGGCCGGACTCAGCGGTGCTACACCGCGCGGATGAAAAGCGCGCTCCTCCCCGTCGTCATTTGGTTTGGTGTGGTCGCGCTGGCCGCGGCGCAGTTGCCCGCGGCTAATCCGCCGCGCGCGTGGAAGACCGCGGAGGGCCAGCCTTTCCAAGCCTCGGTGGAGAGCTACGACGGCACCACGGTGACGCTGAAAATGCCGAACGGCTCGCGTGCGCAGGCTCCGGCCACCAAGCTCAGCGCAGAGGATCAGGCCTGGCTCGCGGAGTGGCAGAAAAAGCAGCCGATCAAAATCACGCTGCCCGAGAGCGTGGGCGTGGAGCCCGCGCAGATCAAAGCCGAGGTCGTGAGCGAGGACGCAAAGGAGGAAAAATACGTGTACCGCACCACGCACTTCGAGTTCGAGTCGCAGGGGAAATTCAGCCAGTCGCTGCTCCACGAGGTCGCGCGGAATTTCGAGGCGACCTATGAGCTGCTCAAGGTGCTGCCTTGGAATATCGAGCCGAAGCCGGCGTCCGGCGAGTATTTCCACGCACGCCTTTTCAAGGACAAGGAAGCCTACATGGCTGGCGGCGGACTGCCCGGCAGCGGCGGCGTGTACAAGTCGCGCGAAGAGATGTTCATGGTGCCGTTCGACAGCATCGGCGTGAAGCTCGTGGGCAAAAGCTACGCGAAGGACGACAGCTTCGAGACGCACACCATGGTCCACGAGCTGACGCACCAGATGATGCACTTCTGGATGGAACTCCTGCCGCAGTGGATGGTCGAAGGCACCGCCGAATACACCGGCACGCTGCCGCTGCACACCGGGCACTTTCGCATCTCCGCGGCGAAAAACGGGCTGAAGGACTACCTCGATTTTCTGAAGAAAAAGACCGTCAACGGCGTGCCGGAGCCGTACCCGCTGGAAAAACTTTTCCCGATCACGAACGAGGAATGGAACGCCGTCCTCGCCGAAAATCCGCGCGCCGCGCACCAGCTTTATTTCACGTCCTACCTGCTGGTGTACTACTTCATGCACCTCGACAGCAAAGGCGACGGGCAGCTCCTTGCGCGCTACTTCCGCGAGGTCGGCGACGTGCGCAAGGAGTCGGAGAAATTCGGGCTGGCGATGGCGGCTTTCAAAAAACAGCCCGGCGTGACCGTGCATCCCGACGGGAGTTTCGACTACCGCCGCGACATGACTTTGCCCAAGCAGCCCGCGGCCATGCAGACGCCCGAGGCGCAGGCGGCCTTTCAAAAAAGGACGCTGCAAATCCTGCTCGATGGCCGCAGCGAAGCCGACCTGATGAAGCAAATCCGCTCGGCCTACGCGAAGCTCGGCATCCGGCTCTGACGCGGGCTACTCGCGGATTTTCCGGCAGTGCAGCGGCACGTATCCGGCGGCGGTCAGTTCCGCGAGCACGCGCTCGGTCGCGCGGGTTTTGCTGAAAGGCGCGGCCTCGTAAAAAAGCGCGCGCCGCTTTTCGCCGTCGAGCCAGCGGACGAATAGCAGGACGTGCCCCTCGGACGTGTTCATCGCATCGGCGGGGCGCAAGTCGTCGGCGCTGCGGAGTCGCTCGGAGATGCCGAAGAGCATCGAGGTCGAGTGCTTTTCCGCGAGCCCCCAGCAGCGCGAGACAAAGCCCGAGCAATCAATCCCCACCGCCTCGGCGCTGACCGCCGCGCCGCCCTTGCGCCGCTTTTCCGCAGTATAGACATCGCCCGCCGCGCGGCCCGCGCGCACGCCCGCGTCGAAGCGCGCCGGCGTGTCGAAGCCACCCCATTTGTAGGGCACGCCCGTGTTCGCCGCGTCGGGCAGCCAGCAGTCCGCCGCGGGATCGCCGTGCCCGCCCGGACGGTCGGGCGTGTGGACCTCGATGCCCGCGCCGTCCCTGCCATGCCGCGCATTTTTCCCCGCCGCCTCCCAGCGGTGGCCCACATACGTCTCCGCGATGGCGAGCGCCCCGGCGCGCGTGAGCGGTTCCGCGCGGAGCGTGGCGGTGAGGAGGAGAAAAAGGAGCAGGCGGGCGAGCAGGGATGGACGCAATGAGATGAAGGAGTCGGCGGCGGACAGCACGCGCGGGAGTCTAGGCCCGTGGCCAGCGCGCGCCGCCACATTTCTCGCCGCGCGGAAAAATTTCCCGTAACCTCCCCCGCGCCATCCCTCAGGAAACGGGTGCCATGCAAAATCTATCCTCCACCTGCCCCCGCTGCCAGTCGCCCATCCCCGCCGATGCGCCCGGCGGCCTCTGCCCATCGTGCGCGCTCCTCGGCGTGGCCGAGCCCACCGACCCCGCGCAATCCGCCGCTGCCGCCACACCCACGCTCGAGGAACTCGCCGCCGCTTTTCCCGAATACGAAGTGCTCGAAGTCATCGGTCACGGCGGCATGGGCGTGGTCTTCAAAGCGCGCCAGCCGCGGCTCGACCGGCTCGTCGCTTTGAAAATCCTCCCGCCCGCGCTGGCCGCGCAGCCGGGCTTTGCCGAGCGTTTCACCCGCGAGGCCCGCGCCCTCGCGCGGCTCGCGCATCCGCACATCGTCGCCGTCTATGACTTCGGCGAGCGCGCCGGATTTTACTACCTGATGATGGAGTTCGTGAACGGCGTGAATCTCCGCCAGGCCATGCGCGCCGGCGTCACCCCCGTGCAGGCGCTCGCGCTCGTCCCGCGCATCTGCGAGGCGCTGCAATTCGCCCACGACCACGGCGTCCTCCACCGCGACATCAAGCCCGAGAACATCCTCCTCGACACCGCCGGTACGCCCAAACTCGCCGACTTCGGCATCGCCAAATTCGCTGGCGACGCCACCGCGAAAACCAACCTGACCGAGACCGGCGCGGCGCTCGGCACCGCCGCCTACATGTCCCCCGAGCAGATCGAAAAACCCGCCACCGTCGATCATCGCGCCGACATCTACAGCCTCGGCGTCGTCCTCTACGAGATGCTCACTGGCGAACTCCCCCTCGGCCGTTTCGCCGCGCCGTCGGAAAAAAGCCACGTCAGTCCCGGCGTCGATGAGGTCGTGATGCGCGCGCTGGAAAAAGAGCGCGACAAGCGCCAGCAGAGCGCCACGGAAATGAAGACGCAGGTCGAGCAGGCCGGCGTCGGCAGCGCTCCGCCGGTCGTACCCGCTCTTGCGCAAAGCACGTCGAACCGTCCGTGGACGCGCGCTGGCCTCGCGCTCATTGCACTCAGCGCGATCGGTATCCCGGTGTCGGGGATGTTGAACTGGTCGGTGCCGGCACCGCGGCACATGGTCGTGCTCACGATCGTCTCGAGCCTGCTGCTCGCTCTCGCGAAAGGATACGAGCGTTCCACCCTCGGGCCGGTTAAACAGCGCGTGGCGGCCACGTCGGTGGAAAATCCGTGGCTGCGCCGCGTCTTCCTGCTCGCGGTGCTCATCGTGGTGCTGCCGATCCTGGCCATCGCTCTCGGCCTCATCATGCCAGTGATCGCCCGCGATGGCGCAAACATGAGCACGGGATCGCTGAGCATCTGGCCCTGGCTCGTGGCGCTGGGGGGCGGCGGATTTTTCTTCCTCCGCGAAATGCTGCGCGGGCGCGGGATGCAGCCGCCTGCGGGAGTCGTCTGGAGTCCGTGGCCCAAACGGATTTTCTGCGCGCTGCTCAGCGTCCCGCTGCTGCCGTTGGCGCTCATCGCCTTCTACTTCGCCGCCAGCGGGCCGCCCCGCGCCGCGAGCCAGCGCGTGATTGCGCAACAGGCGCAGCTCGCCGTGGCGATGAGGGGCGATCAGGACGAAGCCATCGCTCTCGCTCGTGAGCGTCTGGCGGCGGTGCGCGTGCAGCTCCTGAGCGGAGCCGCCACCGGCCTCGAGAGCTCCGCCGCGGAACGCGATCTCGCCATCGCGGAAGCGCGCGGCGACGCGCGAAAAATCGCGGAGGCCAGACTGGGTTACGCCGAGAAGCGGGCGGGTCTGATCCGCGAAAGATTCAAGAACGGCACCGCCAGCGCGGCGGAATTGAGTGAAGCCGAGATCGCGCTCAACTCCGCCAAGACTGAGCTTTTGCAGGCCACACCGCCGCCGCGCATCGAACCCGAAGCGCTGCCCCGGACTCCCCAGCCGTGAACACGTCGCCGGAAAACTTCGCTGCCACGCGCTGGACGCTCGTCGCCCGCGCCAGCGGCGACGACCCCGCCGCACAGGCCGCGCTCAGCGAACTCTGCGCCGCCTACTACGCGCCGGTCATCGCCTTTCTCCGCGCCCGCGGCCGCCACGAGGACGCCGCGCGCGAACTGGCTCACGCCTTCTTTGAAAAAGTGCTCGGCGGCGGC
>JAYVNN010000063.1:0-6783 GCA_043758435.1 Chthoniobacter sp. | reverse complement strand
CGTTCTGTCGGGTAGCAGGATGGAAAAGCCGTTGTTGCCCGTGTTCGTGCCAGTCAGCGTCAGCGTGCGCGTGCCCGCGGTGTCGAAAAAATTGATGTTCGCCCCGGTGTGCGTGAAAGACAGCGTCCCACCGAGAGTCGAGCCGGAGGCGTCGATGGTCGCGCCATTGTTATTGAGCATGCGGATGTTGCGGTTCGTGCTCTGCGGCGTCGAGCCGGTGTATTGCAGCGTGCCACCGAGGAAATGCAGACCGATGCCCGTAGCCGCCACATTTTCATCCGCGAAAGCCCGCGACCCGATGCTGCTGCCCACGCTGTAATCCGACACCGACGCCACATTCAAAATGCCACCCGCGATGATCGTTTCGCCCGTATAGGTGTTATCGCTGTTCGCGATCAGCCAGGTGCCCGTGCCCGCTTTTCGGAGCGTGGTTTGCGCTGCACCCTGGTTCGTGAGCTGAATGGAAAAACTGTTGTTGCCCGTGTTCGACCCGGTGAGGTTCAGCGTGCGTGTTCCGCCGGTGTCGAAAAGGTTGATGTTCGCGCCGGTGTGCGTGAATGAAAGCGTGGCCGCCGCAGTTGTCCCCGAGGCGTCGATGGTCGCGCCACCTGTGCCGTTCAGGATGCGGATGTTCCGATTCGTGCTTTGCGCCGCCGAACCGGTGAACTTCAGCGTCCCGCCTTGGAAGTGCAGCCCGACGCCGTTGAGTGTGTTGTTTTCCTGCGCCAAAGCGCGCGAGCCGATGGCGCTCGCCACGCCGTAGTCCGAGACCGTGGCCACCTCCAGCGTCCCGCTGCCCATGAGCGTCTCGCCCGTGTGGTTGCTCGTGCCGTTGAGCGTCAGCGTGCCCCCGCCCACCTCCAGCGTGGAGACGCCCGACGGCACCGCGATGTTCCCATTGAGCGTGATCTGCCCCGCGCCCAGCTTGATCAGCGTCGGCGACGACAGCGTGATATTCGGCGCGATGACATGTGCGCCACCTGCCAGCGCGCTCAGCGTCGCCGCCCCGCCCACATCCGCCTGGAGCGTGAGCGTATTGCCGCCCGCGCTGCTGATCGTCCACGCATTCGTCCCGGCGAATTGGATGTCACCCATTGTCCGGTTCGCATTCAGATCAATGGTCGTCGGCGCACCCTGCGCCGTGAAGTTCGCATTCGCGCCCGCCGAGTTCGGTGCGGTCGCCGCCCCACCGCTCCACGTCGAGGCCGTCCAAGTCGCCCCGGACGTCCACGTATTGTTGAAAGTCTGCTCCAGCGTGAAGCCGTATTGGTGATCGGTATAGTTGTTCACGGCGTTCGCAAAGGTGATCGTCTGCGTTGTCGTCGCCGCTTGGAAAGTATAGCGGAGGATGTTGAGATTGCCCTGTGCCGGGCTCGTGCCGGCGTCCTCATCGTACTGCACCCCACTCGCCGCCGAAGCGCCGCCGGCACTCAGATTCTGCACTCGGGTATTCGCCGCCGCAGGCTCGGCCCAAGAGCGGTTGTAAAAGCTCACCACATAAGTCTGGCCTGCCACCAGATTGCTAAAGGTGAAAACCTCCGCCGTGGTGCCGCCACCATAGACGAACCTGTTCGTCAAAGAGCCCAGCACACCCGCCGGATTCGTGCCTCCGCCGCCGTACACATTGCCCATGCCCGTCGTGCTGAACACTCCCGCCACGCCGGGGTTCCCGCCCGCCACGCCGGTAAAGAACACCCCATTGATCGTCAGGTTGACGGCCTCGCCCAGGTTATAGGCATCGAGATAGGTATTGGTCGAAAGCAGCCCCACCAAGGCATCGGAGTTACCCGTGCCCAGACTGCCGGAAGTGGTAAAGGCTCCGCTCTGTCCAAAGGCGGTCGGAACATGGGTCAATACCGTAGCCCAGGTGACGGCTAGCGAGAGTTTCGCGGCGTGTTGGATGGTACGGCTGAGGATGCCGGGATGTTTCATTTTCATGGGTGTTGTGGGGCGGGGGATTGAGGCCGGGGGGACGGCGGATTTCGGCAGAATGGACGGCGCAAAATAACGCGGTCTGCCCAGCCGTAAAGCCTACGTTCCCTCGCCGTTGCTTTACTCGTCAAAGTGCCAGCGGCCCTATTTTTCCGCCGTGTGTTCGAGGATGAATCTGACCACCGGCGCGGGGTCATCCAGCCCGTGCGGGTGGTGGCCGACGCCGGGTTTGTGAATGACCGCGATTTCCCCGCCGAGCGCCTTGTAGCGTTGCTCGATGAGGCCGGTGTTTTCCGCAAAGGGCACGGCGTCATCCGCGTCGCCGACGACATGGATGAGCGCGACTTTGGCCTGCGCCAGCGGCGCGAGCTGGTCGATAGGATTGCCGGGGTAGGCCAGCGCCTCGGCCTCGTCCTTGAAGCCGTAGCATTTTTGCAGCGCGGCCCAGTCGCCCGCGCTGCCCTTGCCCGCGCCCTTGCCGCCGGGCCAGCTTTTGAAATCGCCGACCGCGGCGTCGCCATAAATCACGCTCACGCGCTCCGGGTGCCCGGCGGCGAAACGGTACGCGTAAAGCCCGCCGCGGCTGATGCCGATGAGCGCGGCTTTTTTCGCCAGACCGTGCGCGAGGAGCAGCTCGTAAAAGGCGTCGAAATGTTGCACCGCGGCGGGACAGCCGAAGGTGTTGCCGACGCTGATGTGGGCATGGTGAAAACCGGCCGCGAGCAGCGCGGGCGCGGCGCAGCGGTCGGTGAAGGCGTCGGTAAACTCCAGGCACCACGACCACGGGTTGCCGGGGAGCGCGACCTTGGGCTCCACGACCCACGCGGTGCAGCCGTCGGCCTGGAAAGTGTGGCGCGTGAAGCCGTGCCATTCGTCCAGCTTTTCGCCGGGGAAAGTGAGCGCGGCGGGTGGAGCCGGCGCGGTTTTCTGGCCGCAGGCGGGGTGGTGGAAAAGGGTGAGGGCGGCGAGGAGGGGGAGGAGATGTTTCATGGGTGGTGGGCTGTGAGCGAGCATGGCACATGCGCTGCTTTCTCATCAAGAAATGCGCTCCCGTGACCGTCTCACTTTCCCGCGCCCGAGCCGGGCCGCGGGCTTTACCATCGTACAGGTGATGGTGGCGATGGGCGTGATCGTGATCTGCGGAATCGCCGGGGTGCAGGCGCTGGCGCTGGTCAATCAAAAGGCCGCGGCGCTGCGGCTGATGACGAATGCCCGCGCGGTCGTGCAGCGGAATATCGACACCGCGCTCTGCGTGCCTTTCAGCAGCACCATCCAGCCGCCCATCCTCGCGCCCACCGCGCCGGGCGGCGCGGTCTATGACGACGACGGCGGCGGGGACAATCTGGTGGATCTCGCGCTGACCCGCGCGGGCACCGACGCGGCGGTGCGCGGCACGCTCACGCGCACCGTGCTCGCCGAGGCCAATGCCGACGGCTCCGACATCCGGCGCGTTACTTTCCGCCTCGACTACACCTACCGGCGGCACACCTACAGCTACGCCATGACCACGCTGCGCGCCGTGGACTGAGATGAAAACGCAACGCCATCCAACGGTCGGGAGCCGCGCTTTCACGCTCGTGGAAATGCTCATCGGCGCGGCGCTCGCGAGCGGCGCGGGGCTGGCGATCTTTGCCGTGACCCACGCGGCCATGCTGCTCGCGGCGCGGAATCTTTCCGTGAACCTGACGAACACTTCCGTGCGCGGCGCGCTCGACCGCGCGGAGCAGCTTCTCTAGCAGGCGGACACGCTGCCCGTGCTCATCGGCACCTCGGGCACAGCCGCGGCGGCCCCGGCGGCGGGCGTGAGTTTCGACAGCTATCTCGGCGGGCCGTACGTCATCAGCGCGCCGCCCGCCGGCCTGCCCGCCAGCACCACGGTGCTCACCGCCATCCGCTCGACCAATCCCTTGGCCTCGCCGCCGCTCCCGCAGGTGGGCGACATCCTGCGCATCAGCAACACCGACCCCGCGCTGCGCCCGCGCGTGGCGGCGGTTTTTGCCAATCCGCCCGACGCCGCGCAGCATCAGGCCGTCTCCGTCACGCTCACCGCCGCGCTCGGCACGCCGGTGACTTTCGTGGCCTCCACGGTGCTGACGGGAAAATTCGTGCGCCCCGCCGCGCTGCTCACGCTGCCCTCGGGCGGGAAGCGCGAACTGCGCTACTACCCGCTCTTTGAAAGCACCACGAATCTCAGCGACCCGGCGAATTACGTGCTGCTCACGGAACAGGTCGGCATGCAGCCGGATGACGCCACGCCTTTCTCCCTCACCACCACCCAGGGCCGCACTTTTGTCGGCCTCTCGCTGCGCGTGCGCGCGAGCAATTTCGACCAGCGGCTCGCGGGCCGGCAGGTCGGTGAGTTCAACACCTTCTCACGCGTGGACAGCCTCCTCGCCCGTAAGCTCAGCCCCTGACCACGCATGCACCGGAACCTTCGCCCCGCGGGCAATATCCTCGTCGTCACCCTCATCATGCTGGTCGTGGTCTCCGGCTTTGTCCTCGCGGCCATGAACGTCACCGGCCACACCGCGCGGATGACCGACCGCAGCCGCGACTACGCAGCGGCGCAGGCGGCGGCGGAGGGCGCGGTCGAGTATGCGTTTGGGATTTGGAAAACGCGCATTGCCGCGCAGAACCGCGCCATCACCACCGCCGAGGCGAACAGCGGCGTGACCGCGCCGGCGCTGCCCGGCTACCTCTACGCCGCCGCGATCGAGGATGGGCCGTTGAAAATCGACGGCCTTGACGAGTACGGCGCACCCGTCGCCAGCCCCGTGGCGGTGACCGTCAGCCTCATCTCGTATCCCGGCTGGGCGGGCAAAAGCTACACCTACCGCGCCCGTGCCAAGGTGCAGAAACCGGCGGGCGGCTACGACTTTCGCGCGGGTGTGCAGCGGCAGTTTCAGTACTCCGAGGTGCCGCTTTTCCAGGCCATGTATTTCTTCGAGGACACGCTCGAATTTTACCGCCCCGCCGACATGATGGTGGGCGGCCTCGTGCACACGAACGGCAAAGCCTACCTGAGCAGTAGCAGCGCGGGGACGCTCACTTTCCAGGATCAGGTTTCTTACGTCACCGCGTAATCGGACAGCATCGATCCGCCCTTTTCCGACCAGTGGAGCGGCTGGCAGGCGAACGCCGAAATCCCGCCGACTTACACGCAGGGTCAGACCGCGCAACTCCACCAAGTGCCGCGCATGGAACCGCTCGGCAACGAGCCTTCCGCCGCGATCAACACCACCGACCCGAACCCGAATAACGACGGCATGCGCGAACTCATCGAGCCGCCGAACACGACCTGCGCCGCCCCGCCCGAATTCGCGAAACGGCGCCTGTTCAACAAGGCCGGCATCCGCATCAATATCAGCAACGGCACCGTGACCGTGAGCGGCCAGAACGGCACCGTGCTTACGCCCGCGCAGCAGTCGCTCATCGCCGGCACGCTCACCGCCAAGACCACGATCTACGACCAGCGCGAGGGGAAAAATGTGGACGTGACCTCGATTGATGTCGGCGCGTTTGGCGATGCGCTGAGCACCGGCGGCGTGAGCGGTTTCAACAGCGTGCTTTACGTCAATGACACCACGCCCGGCGCGGGCAATCCCACCGCCGTCCGCCTCGTCAATGGCGGCACCCTGCCCGTCGGCGGCCTCACCGTCGCGAGCGAAAACGCCGTCTATATCCAGGGCGACTACAACACCGGCACGACTGGCACGAATTTCAACGCCGTCCCCGCCAACGGCCTCGGCAATCCCGACAACACTGCCAGCCCCGTCGTCTCCGGTTATACCAGCCGGCCCGCCGCCGTCATCGGCGACGCCGTCATGTTACTTTCCAATAGCTGGCAGGACACTAACTCATCGCTCGACCTGACCGCGCGTCCGGCGAGTAACACGACCTATAACACCGTCATCGTCTCCGGCTTCATGCCCTCCGGCTACCAGCCCGCCACGGGCGCGCAGTACGGCTACTCCGGCGGCGCGAATAACTTCCCCCGCTTCCTCGAAAACTGGAACAGCCAGTACTGCACCTACTACGGCTCGATGGTGGAGCTTTTCCAAAGCAAGACCTTCACCGGCCAGTGGGACACCGGCGTCATCTACCGCCCGCCGCTGCGCCGCTGGAATTTCGACACCAGCTACCGCGCCACCCCGCCGCCCGGCACCCTCGACGCCACCTCCTGGAGCCGCGGCACCTGGGCCAGATATTAGCTCCCTTTTTTCGCCATGAAAACCCTCGCCGTCCTCCTCGCGCTCGCTTTGTCCACGGGCCTGCACACCTCGTCCGCCGTCGATCTCACCCCACGCTACATCGACACCTTCGAGGCCGGCGTGGCCAGCCACTGGCTCTACTTTTCCGATGGCGAAAAAAAGATCGGCCTCAGCCTCGACCGCGAAACCAGCGTGGCCGCCACCGGCGGCGGCGTGGCCTTCCGGTTCCCGAAATTCCCCGAGGCCGGCTTCCTCGTGAAACACTCGCCCGTGACCGCCGACCAGCCCTTTACCGGCGTGCCCCTCGACCGCTACCGCGAAGCCGCCCGCCGCCTCCTCCCGCCCGGCTCCACCGAGGTGAAAGCCCGCGACGAAACCCGCGACCCGCTGACCATCAACCGCTGGCGCAGCTACCGCCTCGCCTACACCTTTGCCGCCGGCGACACGCCGATGGTCGGGCAGGTCACTTTCCTCAACCTCACCGCCGACGAGCAGCTCGTCCTCGTCACCACCGCCTCCGAGCGCAACTTCGCCGAAGCCGCCGCCCGCAGCTTCCAAATCATCCGCTCCTGGCAGCCCATGCTCCCCGGCGACGAAAAGCCCGTGCGGCTGAACTAGGAGAGCCCTTCGACGTTCAAAG
>JAYVNN010000062.1:0-6801 GCA_043758435.1 Chthoniobacter sp. | reverse complement strand
TCACGCCGGCCTCGAAGGACCATTCGTCCTGCTTGAACCGCGCCGCGCCGCCCGTCGTCAGCGTGTTGCCGACGGGATCATTGAGATGGTCGAATTTTCCCTGGATGAAAGCGTTCGTGTCGAAGGCGCCTTTCGCCTCCTGAATGCCGGTCTCGCGGATCAGCGGGAGGTCGCCGAAGACGCGGATCTGCTTCGAGTTGCGGATCGTGCGGAGGTAGAGATCCTCGATGGAAATGGGTTTGCCCTTGCTGTCGCCGATGGAGTTTTTCTGCCCGCGAATCCACCACGGCGCGAAGTCGGCGGGGATGCTGGCGTCGGAGGTTTTGCCGAAACTTTTCACGCCGTGCCCGAGGCGCGCGGCTTCCGTTTTGTAGTCGTCGAGGATGGCCTGCTCGGCGTTGTCGGGAAAAAGCGGCGGCGGGCCGTCGTCCGCGCAGAGGGTGGTGCAGGCGGCGAGGCAGAGACCGAGGAGGGCGGCTGGTTTGAGGGCGGGGCGGCTGGATTTCATGAGGCGGGAGCTTTCGGGTGAAAGCGGAAATGAGAGTTGCAGATGCCATGCCAGCAATCGCCGCCACCGGGGCAGCGTCGGCTGGTGCCCTAAAAAAATTAGCAAAAATATGCTCCGTGAAAACCACGGCGGGATTCCTGCTTAGAAGTTTTTCCCAAACCTGCGAAACCGACGCCTGTCGGCGGCGCACCGTCCAACCAGCAACTTCAGCACCCATGCCCCGCCGCCCACTTCTCCTCGAAACTTTTGAAGACCGCATCCTGTGCAGTGCCAGTGTGCCGGTCGATCCGGCACTCGATCCGCTGAAAGTGGCTGCCGCCTCCGCCGCCATGGCGGTGGCCGCCACGGCCTCTCCCCCTGTGCCTGCACCCGCCGCCGTGCCGACCACCGCCACCGTGGGGACACCCTTGGATCCCACGCAGCTCACCGACGCGCAGCGCGCGGCACTGGCGAGCGTGGTGAAGGACACGACGAACACGATCTGGTTTCAGGAAAACGTCGGCCAGTTTGCCGACGGCGTGCGCTACGGTTTCAAGACGCAATTTGGCGCGATGCTGGTCTATGACGACCACCTCAGCATCGTCGCGAACCAGACCGATCCCACGACCGGCGCGGTCGGGCTGCACACGGTCAATCTCAGTTTCACCGGCGCGAACCCGTGGCAGATCGTGCCCGGCGGCGCGTCGGCCGTGCTCGGCAATTACGAGCAGGCGGACGGCACCATGCTCACGCCGCACCTCTTCAATGAAATCACGCTGCGCAATGTGTACAACGGCGTGGATCTGCGGCTCTACTCGGCGGATCAGGGCGTGCTGGAGTTTGACTGGCTGGTGGCAAAGGCGCAGGACTACGAAAAAATCCGCCTCAATTTCACCGGGCAGGACGGGATCATTTTCAACGCCGACGGCTCCGCCACGCTCGACCTGCGCTACCAGGATCTCACGCTGAAACTGCCGGAGGTCTATCAGGTCATCGGCGGGCAGAAGCAGCTCCTCGGCGCGGCGATGGTGGCCGGCGACCAGCCCGGCGAGATGCGCTACGCGCTGACGGGTAACATCGTCAGGGATCAGCCGCTGGTCATTGATCCGAACGTGGCGTGGTCCACTTACTTCGATCTCAACGACGCAAGCGCGACGGGTTTCGACTCCTACCTTTTCGCCATCAATGCGAACTCGAACGGCGTGTATGCGTTTGGCTGGGTAAAGGAGATCATCACCAACGCGGCGTACGGCCCCGCGGGGACCAACTACATGCAGGTGAACGCGGGCTTTGCCCAGGGCACCGCGGCGAAGCAGGCTTACATCTACCGCTTCGACACCGCGGGCCTGAACATCACCGCGTGGACCGGCACCGGGATCACAAATCCTGATGTCGGTGTGACCAATCAAAAGCTCAACGGCGGTGGCAACGACACGCCGGCAGACCTCGAATTTTTCCCGGATGGCCGCGTGCTGGCGGCGTTCAACTCGGGGCTGATCCGCATTTACTCCGCGAATCTCGGCACGCTCAATTACACCGGTACGCCGGTGACCATGGATTCGCTGAACAGCGTGGCGGTCTCAGACGACAACAGCTTTTACGCCAGCGGGCGCGTGTCGGCGGCGATCCCGGTCGCGCAAATCCCCCTGGCCAACATCGGCCCGGATGCGACCTACGCCGGCGGCGCGCTCGGCCTCGAGGGCGTGATCGTGCGCTACGGCACTGCGACCGCGACGCCGACGGCGCAGTGGGCGACCTACGTGGGCGGCGACAACGACGAATACTTCACCTCGGTCATGCTCACGCCGGACAAGACGAAGCTCGTCTTTGCGACCACCACGCTGGTCGGTGCGAACTACTCCGGGTTGGTGAATGCGGTGGATGTCACGCCCGGTGCGTTGGGCACGACGGAGTTGCTCGTCGGCGTCCTCGCCAATCAGGCCACGAAGCCGGCGGCGTTCAGCGTTTTCTCCTTCCTCGGCGGCAGCGGCAACGAAGGTACGCTCGCGACCAACACCACGGCGGCGGTCGTCACCGCGACCGACACCTTTTTCTACGTCGGCGGCAACACCGCCTCGGCCGACCTGCCGGGCACTGCGGGCGGCGCGCAGGCGGCCAATGGTGGCGGCCTCTTCGACACGTTCGTCTCGCGCATCTCGCTGAGTGGCGGCGCGGCGGGCTTTCAAAGCACGTATCTCGGCGGCACGGCGGAGGACAACATTGGCGGCATCGCCTTCGATTCCCGCGCCGACCGGCTGCTTGTTTTCGGCACCACCGCCGGCGCTTTCCCGACCCAGAACACCACCCCAGGCAGCACCTATTTCCAAGGCGCGGCGGGCGGCGGACTGGATATTTTCGTCGCGACCTTCACCAGCAATCTCGTGACCAAGGACTACGCCACCTACATCGGCGGCGCGCTGAACGACTACCTCGGCCAGACCGGCGATCTCATCGGCCAGGGCCATGTCGTTTACAGCGCGGCCACCGGGCTCACCTATCTCGCTACCACCGTCCACTCGAACCTCCCATTGGCGATCATCGGCACGCCGCCGGGCAAGGACACGGTCAAGACGAATCCCACGACTGGGTCGAACGACGTGCATGTTATTTTCGCCTTTAACATCAACATCTTCGACTACGGCGACGCCCCCGCGACCTACGAGGGCAGCCCGGCCACGCCGGCCGAGGAAGCCATCTCGAATACCTTGCGCCTGGGAGCCTCGGTCGATGCCGAGGCCGTCCCGGCCAGCGGTGTCACGGCGACGGGCGACGACACGCTGGGCGCGGCGAACGACGAGGACGCCATCGCGGCGCTGTCCGTGTTGAATGTCGGCGACGCGAGCTATTCGGCGAGCGTCTCCGTGTTCAACAACACGGGCGCGGCGCAGACCTTGCGCGGATGGATCGACTTCAATCTCGACGGCGTTTTTCAAGCGAGCGAAATGGCCAGCGTCGCCGTGCCCACGAACGCCGTGCTGCAGACCGTGACGCTGACGTGGAGCAGCCTGCCGGTCCTCGCCACCGGGCAAAGTTACCTGCGTTTGCGCCTGACCGACGCGGCGCTCGCGGACAACGCCGGCACGGCGAACATCGATGAACGCTCGATCGGCACGGGCGGCAACGGCGAGATCGAGGACTACGCGCTGGCCATCGTCACCTCGAGCCTCGTCGGCACGGTCTATAGCGATTTGAACAACGACGGCGTGCAATTTGGCGCGGGTGAAACGGGGATCGCCGGCGCGACGATCACGCTCACCGGCACCAACGATCTCGGCGCGGCCGTGAGCCGCACGGTGACGACCAACGCGAGCGGCAACTATGTCTTCAGCAACCTGCGGCCCAGCAACGGCGCGGGCTACACGGTCACGGAGACGCAGCCCGCCGGTTTCCTCGATGGCAAAAACACCGTCGGCACATCCGGCGGCGCGACCGTGAATAACCCGCTCAGCGATGTCATCAGCGGCGTGGTGCTGGCGGCGAACACCGGCGCGACCGGCTACAACTTCGGCGAACTCGCGCCCGCCTCGCTCGCCGGCACGGTCTATCTCGATCTTAACAACGACGGCGTGCAACTCGGCGCGGGCGAGACGGGGGTAAATGCCGTGACCGTGACCGTCACCGGCACGGACGACCTCGGCAACGCCGTGAACACGAGCACCCCGACGAACGCGAGCGGCGCTTACTCCTTCGCGAATTTGCGGCCCGGCACTTACACGCTCACCGAGACGCAGCCGGGGGTGCTGTTGGATGGAAAAGAGACAGTTGGTTCGCAAGCCAGCGGCACCATCAATAACGCTGCGAACAGTAACACCATTTCAACGATCACGCTCGGCGCGGGCGTCGCGGGCGCGGGTAACAACTTCGGCGAACTGCCGGCGTCGTCATTCGCCGGCACGGTCTTCATCGACGTGAACAACGACGGCGTGCAACTCGGCGCGGGCGAGACGGGCATCAATGCGGCCACCGTCACGCTCACCGGCACCGACGACCGCGGCGCGGTGGTGAATGTCTCCACCACCACCAACGCGAGCGGCGCGTATGCCTTCGGCACGCTGCGGCCCGGCAATTATATCATCACCGAGACGCAGCCCGCCGGTTTCCTCGACGGGAAAAACACCGCGGGCACCGCGGGCGGCACGACGGTGAACAATCCGCCGAGCGACATCATCAGCGCGATCACGCTCGCGGCCAATGTCGCGGCGACCGGCTATAACTTCGGCGAGCTGTCTCCGAGTTCGCTCGCGGGCGTGGTCTTCCGCGACCTGAACAATGACGGCATCCAGCTCGGCGCGGGCGAAACCACGATCAGCGGCGTGACCGTCACGCTCACCGGCACCGACGACCTCGGCAACGCCGTCAGCACCAGCACCGCGACAAACGCGGCCGGCGCGTACTCTTTCGCCAGCCTCCGCCCCGGCACCTACAAGCTCACCGAGACGCAGTCCGCGGGCCTCCTTGATGGCAAGGAAGCTGCCGGCACCGGCACGACCACCGCGGGCACCGTCAATAACACGGCGGTCAGTAACACCATTTCCAACATCGTCGTCGGCAGCGGGCAGACGGGCATCGCCAATAACTTCGCCGAGCTGCCGCCCTCAGGTTTCAGCGGAACCGTTTATCGCGACCTCAACAACGACGGCGTGCAACTCGGCGCGGGTGAAACCGGCGTCAGCGGCGTGACGATCACCCTCACCGGCACCGACGACTTCGGCGCGGCGGTGAACGTGGTGACCGCGACCGACGCGAGCGGCAACTACTCCTTCGCCTCGCTCCGCCCCGGCACCTACACCATCACCGAGACAGCACCCGCCGGGCTGCTGGATGGCAAAGAAACCGTCGGCTCGCAAGCCAGCGGCACCATCAACAACGCGGCCAACAGCGAAACCATTTCCACGATCACGCTCGCGGCGAATGTTAACGGCACGGGTAACAACTTCGGCGAACTGCCGCCGACTTCGCTGGCGGGCACGATCTTCATCGACGTGAACAACGACGGCGTGCAACTCGGCGCGGGCGAGACCGGCATCAATGGCGCGACCGTGACGCTCACGGGTACCGATGATCGCGGTGTGGCGGTGAATGTGACCGCGACGAGTATCGCCAGCGGCGCGTATTCCTTCACCAATCTCCGGCCCGGCAGTTACATTGTGACTGAGACCCAGCCCGCCGGTTTCCTCGACGGCAAAAACACCGCGGGCAGCGCGGGCGGCACGACGGTGAACAACCCGCCGAGCGACATCATCAGCGCCGTCACGCTTACGTCGAACACGACGGCGACGGGCTATAACTTTGGCGAGCTGTCGCCAGACTCGCTCGCGGGCGTGGTCTTCAACGACGTGAACAACGACGGCGTGCAACAAGCCGGCGACCTAGCCATCAGCGGAGTGACGGTCACGCTCTCGGGCACGGACGATCTCGGCAATGCGGTCAGCGTCATCGCGACTACTAACGCCGGCGGCGCTTACTCGTTCGCGAGCCTGCGCCCCGGCACTTACACCCTCACGGAAACGCAGCCCGCGGGCGTGCTCGACGGCAAGGAAACCGCCGGCACCGGCACGACGACGGCGGGCACGGTGAATAACACGACGGTCAGCAACACCATCTCCGGCATCGTCATCGGCACAGGCCAGACGGGCATTGCGAATAACTTCGCCGAGCTTTCACCGGCCTCGCTGGCGGGCACCATTTTCAACGACGTTAACAACGACGGCATCCAGTTGGGTGCTGGCGAAAACGGCATCAACGGCGCGACTGTTACTCTCACCGGCACCGACGATTTCGGCGTGGCGGTGAATGTCACGGCGACGAGCAATGCGAGCGGCGCTTACTCCTTCACCAATCTCCGGCCCGGCAGCTATGTCGTGACCGAGACCCAGCCGGCGGGTTTCCTCGATGGCAAAAACACCGCGGGCACCGCGGGTGGCACGACGGTCAATAACCCGCCAAGCGACATCATCAGCGCCGTCACCCTCACCCCGAACACCACGGCTACGGGCTATAACTTCGGCGAGCTTTCGCCGAACACGCTGAGCGGCACCGTCTATCGCGACCTCAACAACGACGGTGTGCAATCCGGCGCAGGCGAAACCGGCGTCAATGCCGTGACGATAACGCTCACCGGCACGGACGATCTCGGCAACCCGGTGAGCCTCAGCACGACGACCAACGCGAGCGGTGCCTACACGTTTGGCAGCCTGCGTCCCGGCACTTACACGCTCACCGAGACGCAGCCGGCGGGACTGCTCGATGGCAAGGAGACGGTCGGTTCGCAGGCCAGCGGCACCATCGACAACACGACTAACAGCAACACCATC
>JAYVNN010000061.1:0-6919 GCA_043758435.1 Chthoniobacter sp. | reverse complement strand
GCGCGGAAATGGGCGAGCGTTTCGCGCGGGTCGGTCGTCTTGTAGATCATCGCGGGCAGGAGCATGAAGCCGTCGAGCCCGAGGCGCTCGCCGTCGCGGACAAAGCGGATGGCAGCGGCGGTGCTCGTCTCGGCGACGCCGCTGAGCACAGGCACGCGGCCTTTGACGACGCGGACGGCGTCTTGGATAACGCGCAGTTTTTCCGCGGGCTCGAGCGCCTGGTTTTCGCCGAGCGAGCCGAGCATGACGAGGCCGGCGACGCCGGATTGGATGAGGGCTTCGAGGTGGCGGGCGGTGCCTTCGAGATCGAGGGAGCCGTCGCGGTGCAACTGCGTGGTGATGGCGGGAAAGACGCCGCTCCAATGGGGTTTCATGTGGCGTTCACGATTACCGGCCCGCGGCGTGTTTGTCTTGAGGGATTTTTTTCCGCGCGGCGCGGGTCGGATTACAGGAAATAGTCAAAATCCTGCTCGCTGTGCGTCTTGCGGCGGACGCGGAAAATGTGGGCGGGTTTTTCCGGCGTGAGCCGGATGAACTGCCGGTGGCCGCTCCACAAATAGCGCTCGTCGTGCAGGAGGTCGTGGACTTGGTAGCTCTGCGTTTCCATCCAGCCGAACTGCTCGACGGGCACATGGATGAAAGTCTCTTGCGCGTGAAAGGGATCGAGCGAGACGGCGATGAGGAGGATGTTGTCGCGCGCGGCGGTCATCTTCACGAAGTAGAGGACGAGGTCGTTGTCGGCGTGGTGAAAGCGGAGGTTGCGGAGCTGCTGGAGCGCGCGGTTTTCGCGGCGGATGCGGTTGAGCTGGGTGATGGTGGATTTGATGTTGCTGGGCGCGTTCCAGTCGCGCTCCTTCCACTGGTATTTCTCGGAGTCGAGATACTCCTCGCGGGCGAGCTGCTTGTAGTCGTTGTCGCAGAGGTGGAGGAACTGGCGCAAGTCGCCCGCGGCATCGCACGGCTTCATTTCCAGCCCCGTATTTTCACACAACTCGAAGCCGGAATAGATGCCGTACACCGGCGACAGAGTGGCGGCGAGCACGGCGCGAATGAGGAACGCGGGCCGTCCGCCGAATTGCAGAAAGCTCGGCAGGATGTCGGGCGTGTTTGGCCAGAGATTCGGGCGCATGGTCTCGGCGCATTCGGTGTGCGTGAGTTCGACGAAATACTCGGTCAGCCCCTGCTTCGTATTGCGCCAGGTGAAGTAGGTGTAGCTGTGGGTAAAGCCGGCGCGTGCCAGCACCTTCATCATCTTCGGCCGGGTGAACGCTTCGCTCAAAAAGATGGCGTCGGGAAACCGCTGCTGCACGCGGGTAATGAGGTATTCCCAAAACGCCACGGGCTTCGTGTGCGGATTATCCACGCGGAAAATGCGGACGCCGTGCTCGCACCAAAACTCGACCACGCTCGCGATCTCGCTCCAGAGCGTGCGCCAGTCGGCGTTGTGATAGTTCAGCGGATAGACGTCCTGATATTTCTTCGGCGGGTTCTCCGCGTATTTGATCGTCCCGTCGGGCCGCTTGTAAAACCAGTCCGGGTGCTCGTGGACGTAGGGATGATCCGGCGAGCAGTTCAGCGCAAAGTCGATCGCCAGCTCCATCCCGCGCGCGTGGATTTGCGCCACGAGCCAGTCGAAATCCGCGAGCGTCCCCAGCTCGGGCGCGACATCCTTGTGCCCGCCGCCGTTCGCGCATTTCTGGTGCCGGTTGCCGATGGCGTAAGGCACGCCGGGCTCACCCGGCTGGCACGTCACGGAGTTGTTGCGGCCTTTGCGCGCGGTCACGCCGACGGGATGGATCGGCGGAAAATAGATCACGTCGAAACCCATCGCCTTCGCATCGTCGATGCGCGGGAGACAGTCGCGGAACGTCGAGCCCTTGTCCCCACGGCCCTCCGCGGAGCGCGGGAAAAATTCATACCACTGCGAGAAGAGCGCGCGGGGGCGATCGACATAGACCAAGGGATAGCGCGGAGCGAAGCCCAGTGGCAGTGGGGCAGGCGACCCGCCTGCCACAGTCTCCGCGGGCGACCCGCCCGCCGGCACCACCGCCTGCACCGTGTCCTTTTTCTTCCGCGTCGCCTTCGCCTTCTTCGCCGCCGCGGCCACTTTCGGCGCGGCTTGCATCGCGTCCACCAGCTCCGTCATCGCCGGCATGTTCAGCAAATACTCCGCGCTCTCGCTGCGATCCGGGTAGGCCGTCATCAGTCCCTCCAGCTCCGCCGAATGGGCGAGCGCATTCACGTCCGCCGGTGTGCCTTCGCGAATTTTGTCCGCCAGCACCACGAGCCGCTCGGCATCGCGCTTCTGCCCTGCTTCCTGCGCCAGCCGTGCCGCCTTGGCCACAAACCCCGCGCCCTCCAGCGTCTCGCTTTTCAAGTCCGGCAGCGCTGCCGCAAACTTCAGATGAAACTCGTGCTGCCACGAAAGGAATGTGTCGCCCCACGCCTCGACGGTGAATTCATAGACCGCGTTTTCAAACACTGAGAACGTCCCGCGCCAGCGGTCGTTGCCGTTCGGAATCGGCGTCATCGGCGTCTCATACCAGCGCGCCGCGCCGCGCTTCCGCCATTTCAAAACCGCGCTCACGATGTCGTGCCCGTCTTTGAATACATCCGCCTCGACCGTGATGTCCTCGCCCACCGCGCGCTTCACCGGATAGCGCCCGCCCTCGACGAGCGGCTGCACATTCTCGATCACACAAGTCGGTGGGCGGGGCATCATGGTGCGCGCAGTCTGCGCCACCGCGCGCCGTCCCCGCAAGCCCGCGGCGCGGCGCAGAACCGGCGGGCTTTTTTCCCCTCCGACTACGGCGCTACGCCGAAGTTGTGCGGCGCACACGGCACCGTCGTGCCGTCGGAAAAGCGCACGGTGCGCGGCGTGGCGTCCATGTTGTAGGCGACGTGGGTCTTTTTTCCGGCTTTGGAAAAGGCGGCGTAAAACGGGCAGTCGGCGGTGATCGTGCGATCGACCTGGCCGAGGGCGTCGAGCGCGGTGAGCCAGTGGTAGGTGTTTGCGAGGGAGTTGCCGCCCTCGGGTTTGAAGGTGGCGGCGCGGGCGTCGAATTGGCGGAGCGCGTCCGGCGGGTCGGTGAGCGCGCGGTACATCCAGATGATGTCCGCCCACGCGTCCCACGCCTCGCCGGTGCTTTGCCCAGGCGGCTTCCCGGCCTTCGCGGCTTTTTTGTCGTCGTCTTCCTTGTTCTCCGCGAGGAGCGCGGCGTAGTTCTTTTTCACGTAGTCGGGGAAGCGCCCGAGATAGAGCGACGCGCCGGTGACGGGCAGCCAGTTGATGCCGTGAACCATCTCGGGGTTGGCGGAAAACCAGGTGCCGTTCGCGCCTTTGCCGCCCCAGACCATCGTGACGACGGACGCGGGATAATCCTTCGGGCGGAACTGCGCGGTCACGTCGAACCAGTAGTCATTGATCGCCTCCAGCTCGGTGGTGAAAAGCCACACGCCGAGGTCGCGCAGCTCGCGGTCGCCGGTCGCCGCGCCGAGCAGGATGAGGCCAGACCACGCGTTCATCGCCTCGCTCGACGACTCGTTGTTATTCCCATCGGCGAAGCGCGCGTGGCCGCTCGCCCACGAGTGGCCGGCGTAGGGATCGAAGTTGCGCAGGAAGGGGAACAGCTTGTCGCTGCGATCCGTGCTGGCGATGTCGCGGACGAGGAGCTTGAGCATCGCGCCCCACTTCGCATCGGCGGCCCATGCGGGGTCGCGCCGCGCGAGTTCGCCGGCGGCGCGGAGGAAGTAGCCGTAGTGGAAATGGTGGTCGTTGAGCTGATCGTCCGAGCCGTAGCTCGCCGGGTAGCCGATGAGCGTGCCCCATTTTGGCTCGTAGTAGAAAAGGCCCGCGCTCGATTTTTTCAGCGCGCCCTGCGCGTCGGTCGCGGTGAGGAAATTTTCGAGCGAAGCTTTGGTGCGCGCGGTCAGTTCATCGACCGCAGCCTTGTTCCCGGTCTGTTCTGCGATGGGGATGAGCGTCGCCCATTTGCCGAGCTGTTTGCCAAGCCAGTAAGTGTCGCCGGTGAGCTTGCCCTTGTCTTTCAGTTCGTCGGCGATGAAGCCGTCGAGCTTGGCCTTGTCAGCCTTCGCGGGCAGCGGCAGCGAGGGCAGCACACCGGGGAATTTCATCTCGGTCGTGAAGGACTCGCCTTCCGCCAGCTTCATCGGCCCGCGGACGCTGTTGTAGCTTTGGCTCGCGAGTTTCGCGGCCGTGTTCGTCCACTGGTGTGGGTAGAGCGCGAAAAGCGTGCCGTCGCCCGCGCCTTCGCGGGTCTTCACGGTCGCGGTGAAAGTCGTTCGCACGGCGGCGGTCTTCTCGTCGTACTGCCACGCCACTTTCGAGCCGGTCACATGGTTGTGCGCAGAGCGGCGAAAAAGCGCGAGCGTCTCCGGCGCGGTATCCGGCAGGACGGCGACGGTGAGATAATCCTTACCCTTCGCCTCGCATGTCCACTTCACCGCCGTGAGATCGCTCCACGTCGAACCCGTCGGCGCGAAGATCCCGTAGTGCCGGTTTTTCACGCTGATCCCGAGCACCGCATCCTTCGCCGAACCGGCCCAGACTTGGGGCGCTTCCTTGCCAAAGTTGAGCGTCACATTTCCGCCCGCCAGCGTGACGAAAACAAACGGCGAGCCGTGGCCGAAACTCGTACGCAGCTTCTTGCCCTCCTGCTCGAAAAGCGCATCGACGAACCAGTCGCTGAACCCGTCCACGCGGGCCTCGGTGAACTTTTCCACCGCGGAATGACCGATCACAAAGTCGTCCGTCTCGCCCGCCATGAAGCCGAAGATCGCGCTCTTGTTTGCCGTGATATTTGGCCCCGGATAATAGACGCGCAGCCCGCCCGCGACCGCGCGCACGGCCAGCGGATGCGGATACATCACGTCCGACAGCGGCACCCACGCGAGCGAACTCCACCAGTCATTCGTCGGCATCGGCCCACGCACATTTTCCGTCCGGTAGATTTTTTCCGGCGGCAGTTTCGCGCCCTCCGGCGTGCGCGTGGCGTAGCTGCCCGCGCCTGCGCGGACGGTGTCTTCCGCCGCTGGCGAAAGCGTCGCGAGCATGAGCAGAAACATGGAGGAGCGCAGGAGGGAGGATGTTTTCATACGGAGAAACGGGAGTCGAAAACACGCTCGCAAACCCCGCCCGCGTCAAGACCGCGCCTTTCCCGGCGGTTGACTTTTCCGGCCAACCCGGCCGAAGTTCCCGCCCTCCCAAGCTCCATGCTCGGATTTTTTGAAAGACAACGCCTTGTAAAAAAAGGACTCGCCTCGTCGAAGCTGCGCCGCCGCCGCAACGAGAGCGAGTTCCTGGACACGCTGGAGCAGGGCGTGGTCGCGAAGCTCGCGGTCTTCGCCGGGTTCGTCGCGGGGCTCGCGCTGCTCATCTATCCCGAGGGCAGCCCGCAGCCGATGAAGAACGTCTTCATCGCCCTGCTCATCTTCCTCACCGCGGCCGCGCAGCTTTGGATCAACCATCCGAAAACCTTCGCGCGCAATTCGCGGCTGGCGCTCATCTTTCTCGTCTTCCTGCTGCATCTCGCCGTGGTGAAAATGGTGCTGGTCACCGCCGATGTGCAGATCGGGACGGCGGGTGTGCTCAGCCCGCCCGTCCGCCAGCAGCTTTGGTGGCTGGCTGTGCCGCTGGCCTTTGCGCCGCTCATGCTTTCGGTGCTGCTCGGGCGCTATCACGGGCTTTTTGCCGCGGTTTTCGTGAGCCTGTGGAGCGCCCTCGTTTATCGCGGGAGCACGGATTCGGTGGTGCTGGTGATGAGCCTGATCTGCGGCTTCGTCGCGGTCTTTGTGACCATGCGCGTGCGGCGCTGGACACAGCTCCTGCGGGCGGGGGTTTTCATCGGGCTGGCGACGTGGATTCTCGCGGTGATGTTCGGGATGGTCGGGCCGGTGATGTGGGATTCGATCGGCAATGGCACGCACTGGCGGGCGCTCGGCTGGCAGAGCACGGTGGCGGTCGGCAGCGGGGTGCTCACGGCGCTGCTGGCGATGCTCGTGCTGCCGATTTTTCAAAGCGTTTTCCGCATCACCACGGACATCTCGTGGCTCGAGCTGAGCGACCTGAACCACCCGCTGCTCCGGCGTCTGACCATCGAGGCGCCGGGCACCTACCACCACAGCCTCGTCGTCGCGAACCTCTCCGAAGCCGCCGCCGAAGCCGTGGGCGCAAATGCCACGATGTGCCGCGTGTGCTCGTATTTCCACGACATCGGCAAGCTGGTGAAACCCGAGTATTTCACCGAGAACATGCGGCGCGACCGCAACCCGCACGACGAACTCGCGCCGACCATGAGCGCGCTGGTCATCATCGCGCATGTGAAAGAGGGCATCGATCTGGCGCTGAAGCACGGGCTGAATCAGGAGGTCATCGACGTGATCCAGCAGCATCACGGCACGTCGCTGGTTTTCTTTTTCTACAAACGCGCGCTCCAGCAGCAGGAGGACGCGCGGGCCGGCGGCAAAATCATGAACCTGCGCGAGGAGGATTTGCCCGAGGTGCGGGAGGAGAGTTTCCGCTACTCCGGGCCGCGCCCGCAGACGAAGGAGGCGGCGATCATCAGCCTCGCGGACTCCATCGAGAGCGCCTCGCGCAGCCTCGAAAAAGTGACGCCGCAAAAGATCGACCAGCTCATCGGCGACATCATCCAGGCGCGGCTCGTGGACGGGCAGCTCAAGGAGTGCGACCTCACCATGCGCGAGCTGGAGGAGGTGGCGGAAAGTTTCAAGCACACCCTGCAAAGCATGATGCACAGCCGCGTGGCCTACCCCACCGGGCGCAGCGAACGCACCGAGCGGACGGAGCGGCGCGACACGCCGATACCGACGCCGCGCCCGAGCGTGCCACCCGTCTCGGCGGCGTGAAAATCCACGTCGAAAACCGCCAGCGCGCGGTGCC
>JAYVNN010000060.1:0-6945 GCA_043758435.1 Chthoniobacter sp. | reverse complement strand
ATCGAGGCCTGCTTTCATAGCGACGCAGATTGGTTCGGCGGCGTGACCTGCACGAACGGCTCCGGCAGCGCGCGCATCGGCGAATACGGGAAATTTTCCGACGAGGAGATGATGGCGGTGCGTCGCGCGGAGCAGCGGCAGGCAGCGATCCTCGGTCGCTACGCGGCGATGGTGCAGCTCGATTATCCGAGCGGCGTGGTGAAAGACGCAGGCGATGCGCGGCTGAAAGATGACCTCGTGGCGATCCTCACCGCGACGCGGCCGCGCGTCGTGTACACGCACAATCCGGCGGACAAACACGACACGCACATCGCCGTCGTGGTGCCCGTGATCGAGGCCATCCGCGAACTGCCGCGGGCACTGCGGCCGCAGGTGGTGCATGGCTGCGAAGTCTGGCGGAATCTTGATTGGATGGCGGACGGGGAAAAAATCGTCCACGACGTGAGCGGGCACGACAACCTCGCCGCCGCACTCGGCGGCGTCTTCGATTCGCAGATCGCCGGGGGCAAACGCTACGACCTCGCGGTGCTCGGACGCCGCCGCGCGAACGCCACTTTTTTTCAAAGCCATCACAGCGACACGAGCGACGCGCTGGCTTTCGCCATGGACCTCACTCCCCTCACCCACGACGACTCGCTCGACATCGCAGATTATGTCACCGGCTTCATCGACCGCTTCCGCGCGGACGTGCTCGCGAAGCTCCGCCAGCAGCTCGGAAAATAGCGCATGGAAATCATCATCCAACCCACGCCCGAGGACGCGTCGCTCATCGCCGCGCGGCACATCGCGCGCCTCGTGCGGGAAAAGCCGGACGCCGTGCTCGGCCTCGCCACCGGCAGCACGCCGCTGCCGATGTATCGCGAACTCGTGCGCCTGCACCGCGAGCAGGGTTTGGATTTCAGCCGCGTGACCACTTTCAACCTCGACGAATACGTGGGCCTCGGCCCCGAGCATCCCGCCAGCTACCACGCCTTCATGCGCGCGCATTTTTTCTCGCAGGTGAATATCCTGCCTCAGCGCGCGCACCTCCCGGACGGTCTCACTCCGCATGTGCCCGCGTTTTGCCGCAGTTACGAAGATGCCATCCGCGCCGCGGGCGGCATTGATTTGCAGGTGCTCGGCATCGGCACGGACGGGCACATCGGGTTCAACGAACCGTCCTCCTCGCTCGCCTCGCGCACGCGCATCAAGACGCTCACCGCCGGGACGCGCCGCGACAACGCGCGCTTTTTCGCCAGTGCCGATGAGGTGCCGCTGCACGTCATCACGATGGGTGTGGGGACGATCATGGACGCGCGGCAGGTCGTGCTGCTCGCCTTCGGCGAAAGCAAGGCGGACGCGATTGCGGCGGCGGTCGAGGGGCCGGTGACGGCAATGCAGCCAGCGTCGATTTTGCAAATGCACGCGGTGGCAAAGTGCATCATCGACGAACCGGCGGCAGCGCGGCTGACGCGGACGGAATACTACCGGTGGGTGTACGAGCAGAAGCCGGAGTGGCAGAAAGTGTGAGCGTGCGCCGCTGTAGGGGAAGCTGGCAGCTTCCCCTACAGCGGCGCGCGCTTACGTATTCAGCGTGCCGATGATCCGCAGCCCGTCGAGCGTGAGGTCTTCCTGCACCGTCTTGATTTCCGGCAGCCCGGCGGCGATCAACTCCGCGTAGCCGCCCGTCGCCACGACCGGCAGATTTTTCGCGATGCCCAGCTCTTTGCCGATCTCCTGCAAAATCTGCCGCACGAGACCGCGGTAGCCATAGACCGCGCCGGAAAGCATCGCGTGTTTCGTGCTTTTGCCGATGGCGGTGGGTGGCTCGGTAAGCGTGATCTCGGGAAGCAGCGCGGTGCGGGTGTGCAGGTAGTCGGTCATCGCCTCCAGCCCCGGCGCGATGACGCCGCCGACATATTTTCCCTCCTTCGAGATCACGTCGAAACTCACCGCCGTCCCGAAATCCACGACCACCACCGGCCCGCCGTAGCGCGCCCACGCGCCCGCGGCATTCGCGAGCCGGTCTGCGCCGATGGTCATCGGCTTCGGGTAGTCGATGCCCACGCCGAGCTTCAGCTTCGCCGTCACGCGCACGACCGGCCGCGGCGCAAGATATTCCGCGATGCGCTCACCGACCTCCGGCACCACCGAGCAGAGCACCGCGGTCTTCCACTCCCACTGCCGGATGATATTGCCCATCGCATCTGGCGTGAGCGTGCGCGTCGCGAGCTTGCGGGAAGCGGCCACATCCTTGCGCGTGCCGAGGGCAAACTTGGTGAAGGAGTTGCTGTTGTCGATGAGCAGGAAGTCGGAGGGCATGGGCATGGGGATCGAGGCGTGCGCGAGCCGTAGCGTGTCCCGCGGCGCGGCTCAACGCCCAAGTGCGTCCAGCAGTCAGCGAGAGGGAAATCCACTTTCAGAAAATGAAGTGGTTGCGGGGGTAGGATTTGAACCTACGACCTTCAGGTTATGAGCCTGACGAGCTACCAGGCTGCTCCACCCCGCGGCGCGCAAGGTAGGGAGCGGGCTTGCGGGCGCAAGGTTTTTATTCAGCCTTTATCGAGGCTGTATTTGCCGGGACCGATGAAGATGAGCGCGGTGAAAACGAGGGCGAGTTCGAGGGTGTGCGAAGCTTCGCCGAGGCGGTGGCCACGGTATTCGCTGAGCGCCAACACGCTCAAGGTGATGACGAGGAGCAGGGCCGACGGGCGGAAGAAAAGGCCGAGGATGAGGAAGCCGACACCGATGCTTTCAGAAAAAGCTGCCATGAATCCCCAGAATTCAAGCCAGAAGGTGATGCCGAGGTATTTCATCGCCGCACCGATGACTTTCCATCGGACGTGGCCAGCGGCGAGTTCCGGCCAGCCGTGGGCGTAGATGAAAAAGCCGCCGAGGGCGACGCGCAGAAAGAGCAGCGCGCCGTCACGAAAGTTGGACAGGTTTTTCCACATGGGCGCGGAAAGTAACGAGGCGGCGGGCGGCGGCGCGAGTCCTAAAAAACGCCGGTGAGGCGCAAGGCGGCGATGGCCGCGAAGCCCAGCAGGAGCGCGTCGAAAAGCCGCTGCGGAATGCGGTGGACGAGCCAGCGCCCGGCGAAAAGTCCGGCGACGATGGCGGGGATGAGCGCGGCGTTCAGGAGCAGGGTGTCAACGTGGATGAGGCCGAGGGCAGCGCTGAAGGGGACTTTGGAGCAGTTGACGATGAGGAAAAACCAGGCGCTGGTGCCGACGAGTTCGAGCTTGGGCAGGGTGACGGCGAGGAGGTAGAGGGCGGCGATGGGGCCGGCGGCATTCGCCAGCATGGTGGTGACGCCGACGAGCAGACCCATGCCCCACGCAAACCACAGCCGGTGCGGCACGCGCTCGAACATCGCGGGCCGCCAGAGTCGCGCGAGTTGCAGGAGCGTGAGGACGAGAATGATCGCGCCGATGAGCGGCTTAAACTGGGCTTCGTTCAGCCGTCCCATGAGCAGCGCGCCGGCGACCACGCCGAGGAGCGTGGGCGGGAGCAGGCGGCGGATGAATTCCCAGCGCGCGTGCTGGTGGAAAGTGAGCACGGCCAGGACATCGCCCACGATGAGCATCGGCAGCACGACGCCAGTGGCATCGCGCGCGCCAAAGAGGCTGATGAAGATGATGACGTGCAGCATGCTCACGCCGGAGAAGCCGCTTTTCGCCACGCCGATGCCCGCGGCGGCGAGGATGGCGAGCAGCCATTGGAGCGAGGTCAGATGCGGCATGGGCGGCGGAGGTTTTCAGCGGAAAGGCATGGGCGCAAGCCTGGGGAAAACGGGACGCTCAGCTTGAAGTTCGCGAGTCATGCCCCGAAAAAGATTCAGCCCCCCGCAACCGAATGGCTGCGAAGGGCTGATGTTCCCCCCAGAACAATCTTCTAAATACGAGCAGAGGTTGCCATCGCGTCAGCAACCACGCAATGACTTTTTTGAAATAAGTTTAATATCTGGCGGATTTCTCTGAAAAAAGCGCCAGAATTAGCATTGCTACTGGTTAAATTATTGACGCCACAGAGTTGGCCCGCTGTGGGGAAGCAGACAGCTTCCCTACGTCGGCCCACCTTCCGAGCCTGCAATGATCTTCACGAGGAGCTGGCAGAGCGCGATTTTCGGCTCTAGGCCGGAGGTCACGAGCTGGATATTCGCGGCGAGGCAGGCTTCGAGGGCGGTGCGGAGTTCGCGGGCGGTGTAGCGGTGCGCGTGGGCGGCGGCGATGCCGAGGGAGTAGGCGTTCACGGTGCCGTCCTTTTTGCGCGGCAAATGCGCGACCGCCTCGGCGGGGAGGCGTTCGAGGGTTTTGCCAAAAAAGAAGGGCTGTGCCGGGCGCTGGAGTTTGTGCCGGGCCATGAGGTCTTTGACGACGAGCAGATTGCGGACGGTCGGGATGATCGCCACGAGGAGGATGCCGATGGCGGATTCGCCTTGGAAAAGAAGCTGGTCGAGCAGCCCGAGCGCGCGGTGGAGGTCGCGTTCGGCGAGGGCGTTGCCCAGCTCGAAGACCACGCCCTCGCGCGAGAGCGGCACGAGCTGGCGCACGTCCTCGGCGCGCACTTCGCGGCGCGCGGGGCCGAGGTAGAGGTCGAGCTTTTCGAGTTCGTTTTCGATCACCCGCCGCTCGCCGCCGGTGAAAAGCGTGAACAGCTCCAGCGCGTCCGGTGCGAGCCGCAGGCCACGCTCTCGGGCGCTGCGTTCCACGATCTCGCTGGCCGCCTGTTCCCAGCCGCTTTTGCCCGCGTCCACTTTGTCGAAAACCTCGATTTTGCCCAGCTTCCCGAGCGTCTTGTAGAAAGTGCGCCGCTTGTCCACGCCCACGGCGCTGAGGAGAAAACGCGTGCTCTCGGGCAGCCCGCTGCCGAGCGTCTCCGCGAGTTTTTCCAGCGCGTCCGTCACGGTCTGCGAGCGGCCCGCCGGGTCGTCGGCGAGAAAGCTCGCGCTCTTCAGCCAGACGAGTTTTTCCCCACCGAAAAAAGGGAACGTGAGCAGCGCCTCGATCGTCTGGTGGATGCGCTCCGCCGCCGCGTCCACGTAATCCACCGCGCCGTCGATCACCTCGCGCCCGAACTCCGCATTGCCCTCCGGCGTCATCGCCTCCGCCAGCTCCAGCGCGGCGCGCTTGACCTCGCTATCATCCGAGCCCACCACTGCGCAAATCTGCGCCACCGCTTTCGTTTTCGCGGCGGCCATGTCAGTCGCGGTCAGTCTTGCTGCGGTGCACCATTTTCATGAATGGCGTAAGCCTTAAACTCCCGCTCCAGCGCGTCCAAGTTCATAAATCGCGAGCCGAAGCCTTTCGCCAGCGCCGTGTCGAAACGGTTCCCCTTGGCCAGCGCCTCCAGCAGCGCGCCGAAGCCGCGCTTGTCCGCCGCAGTCAGGAACCGCACCAGCCGCTCCGATTCGCTGTAGAAAACATGCACCTGCGCCACATCCTGCGGGTAGGCCAGCAGCGCCGTGAGCTGTCCGACCGGCAGATACAGCCCCTCCGGCACCCCGCGCGAAGTCGGCCGCGCCGCGTAGCCGCGCGCCCGGTTAAACGCCGCGTAGCACCGCGTCGCCGAATATTCCGCGTAGCCCTCATTCAGCCACAGCGGCACACCCGCGCCGAAAAACCGCTCGACCACCAGATGCGTCACCTCGTGCCCGAGCGTGTTGCCCTTCCACTTCACCTGCGGGTCGCGCTGGATGAAGAGCGACCCCGCCGCATGAATCCCGCCCGTCCACGGATCGAGCGCCCCGCGTTTCTGAAACTCCGCCCAATCCTCCGCCTGCTCGAAGACAAAAATGTGGCACTTCCGCTCCCACTGCGTCGTGTCCTTTTCCAGCTCCCGCGCGATCACCCGGTAGTAAAACTCCGCCTCCACCGAGACCGGCGCGGCGATGAAACCGTGGAAAAAATGATAGATGAAATTCGCCGACTCCGCGTGCTTCCATTCCGCCGCGCGAATGCCCAGCGCCGCCTGCCCCAGCGGCGTCAGCGCCCGGTCGGAAAGCTGCGCCAGCGGCACCTCCGCGAGCGCGCCATTCGGCGTGTCGTCCGCCGCATTCGCGGAAAAGTGTGCGCCCAAACCCGCGGCGCACATCGCTAGAAGCAGCCACGTTTTTCCCCGCCGCCGACGGGCAAAAGGTAAACGCAACAATTGGAGAATCGTCATCGGCAAATGGGCAAACATCCCCGCTCCCAATGCAGCCCGCGTGCCCCGGGACTATTTCACCGGCACCGGCTCCAGCACCTTCCGCAGCGCGCGCAGCAGCTTGTCCGCGGTGTAGGGCTTTTCGAGAAAGACTTTCACGCCCAGCCCGGTGAGCACGGCGAGGCTTTCCTTTTGAAAATGCCCGCTCGTCGCGATCACCCGCACCGCCGGGTCGATCTTGCGCAGCGCGCGGACGAGCGCGATGCCGTCCATCTGCCCCATCGCGAGATCCGTGAGCACCACGGCGATTTCCGCCTTGCGCTGAAAGTAGAGCGCCAGCGCGTCCGTACCGTCCTCCGCGGTGTAGGCGCGGTAGCCGTGCGCGGCGAGCGTGCCCACGAGCGCCTCGCGAATGGGCGCCTCGTCATCCACCACCAGCACCAGCTCCCCGCTGCCTCCCGCGACCGCGGCGGCGTCCTCTTTTTTCGCCACCTCCGCATCGCGCGAGGCGGGGACGAAGACGGAAAACGTGGTGCCCACGCCGAGCGCGCTCTGCACCGTGAGCACGCCGCCGTGGCTTTTCACGATGCCGATGACTGTGGCCAGGCCGAGGCCCGTCCCCTTCCCCACTTCCTTCGTCGTGAAAAACGGATCGAAGATTTTTTCCATGACCTCCGGCGACATCCCGCTGCCGGTGTCCGACACGCGCAGCGCCACATGCGGGCCGAACTGCGCGCCGGGGTTCATGCTCGCGAAGTGGTCGTCGATGTCCAAATTTTCCGCCGCGACGGTGAGCGTGCCGCCCTCCGCGCCCATCGCGTC
>JAYVNN010000059.1:0-6962 GCA_043758435.1 Chthoniobacter sp. | reverse complement strand
GAGCCGTTCTTCGCGCTCGCCGGTGTGACTTCATCGGCGGTCATCCACGGTGTTTAGTCCTCCGGCTCGACGACGAGCACGATCATCGGGAATTGCGGGTGATCGGTGACGCGCGTAATGCGGTAGGTCGCGCCCTGGAACGCCAGCGTTTCGCCAAGCTTGGGCCGATCCGCGCCAAGCTCCGAGCGCAGCACCTTCATCGTGCAATCGCCCGTCGCCCCGAATCCACCAAGGCCGAGGTCTTGGCTCAACGGGTTGTCCGAGACGAGCGCATGAAGCGTTCGTCCTTTCGAAACAATCTGCTCGCCCGTGGCAGCGAGAACCTCGGCGAGCGCAGCGGCTTTTTCATCGTGGAGCGACATGCTCCACGGACCCTGTCAAACCTCGAATGCCTGCTCCGCTCAGCTTGGTTCGGCCACATCGCGCGGCATGATCAGCATCTCTTGCTCCAATGCCTTGCGAACGCGCTTGATCGCACTGGCAACTACTTGCACTTCAGGATCTGCAGGCAGCGAGTCGAGCATGCTTTCCTGCCGTAGAAAGAGTTCACGATTTCCGTTTTTCAGAAGCTCGTCGAGGTCGTTCGGGATCAACAACTGCACATCGGGGCGGCAGGAGAGAATCTGGCTGGAGAAAATAACCAGCCCAGCGGGGTCATAGTCGGGAAACCAGATCAATTTCCCGGCGCGTTCACGAAGCCATGCCTGCCATTTGCCGCCCCAGCTCCACCGCCAAACGATTGCGGCATGGCGAAAATTGAATTCGGGAAAATGTCGTCGGCAACTTTCGAATCGCAGGAAAGACTCCGCATTCTCCACGCCGATCCAAAAAGGCGTCGGGGCGGAAAGGTGCGGCAGCTCGGGAGCCGCGATGAAGTGGGCGCATCCTTCCGGCGTAGGGTTCAGTGGCTTTCCGTGCAGCTCTGCGGCACCGCTGAGGCGGAGGAAGATTCCATCGAGCGGATTTATAGTGAGCGCTTTCGTATCGCCAGCGAGGCGCGCTAGGTCCGCCCGCGTGCGGGTCTCGGGATCGAGCGCGGCAAAACCAGGGAGATCGCGGATGCCGCACTCGTGCCCGGCGAACGCGGCGACTCGTCCCGGAATGCCACGGACGACATAACTCGATCCAGAGCGTTCCAGTCGCACCGCATTCGAAGCCTGAAGGACGCGGAGAAGCGCCCGCGAGAGAGCGCTCCGAGCGATGGATTCACCCCCATCCAGTCGCACGAGCACCGATGCCTGCTGCGAAGTCAGTCGCATTTCAAAACCTTCCGCAGCACTTCCTGCGCGTTGAACCGCGGCCCGTGTTTGCGCACATGCACCCAGTGGTTAAAGCCGGTATTCCCCTGGGTATGCCCGGCCGTGATGAGCACGATGCCGCGCTCGGCGGCGTATTGCAGAACCTTCCGCAAGTAACGCGGCGCGAGCACGCCGGTCTCATCCATCACGCAATGCACCGTGGCACCGCCCTCAATCGCGCGCGCCCGATAGATTTCGATGAGGGCGAGATAGATCAGCATTTTCAAAAGGTAATCCGTCCCAGTCGAGCCGATGTCGTTGAGTGATTTCTTCCATCCCATGTCGTGCCCGTTCTCGCGGACGCGGATGAGGAAATCGAACTGGTCGGTGAGCGTGAGCGCGGTGCGCTTGCAGGCGTCGATTTCCTTCAGGAGCCGGTCGAAGCTCGAAATCGCGCGCTCGATAGCTGCCTTGTCAGCGCGCTTGCCAAACAAATCCCCGCCGCTGCTGAAGGAGATGTCCGCGAACTCTTCCAGCCCGCGCAGCGTGCGGGTGAGACTATCGTCCACGTCGTCGATCTTCAGTTCGATGGAGTCGAGCACATCGACGAAGTTGTTCTCGCTCAAGTGCTGCTGCACCAACGCAGCGGTCTGTTTCACTTGGCGGATGCCTACGTGGAAGTCGGCGTTGGTGTGGCAAATCTTGCGCACCAATTCCTCGAACTCCTGCGTCTGCACCTTCGTCATCGCGTGAATCCGCTGCTGGGTGACGAACGGCTTCAACTCACTGCCGACGAAAATGAACCAGTCAAAGTGCTCATGGATCGGCGAAAATCCGAGCACTTTGCGGTCGAGGATTTCGGAGTCGAAGCGATTGAGAAATCTGCGCGCCTTCGTGTTTCCCTCGGCACCGGTGCGCTCGCGCTCCTGATGTGCCGATTCCGCTTCCTGCAAATACTGCTTCACCGTGCCGGGACGCCGGATGGCCGCGGGCGGAAGGTCTTCGCGTTCCGGGAAGCCGAACTCCTGCACGAATCGCAGGTCTTTTAGAAAACGCGCGAGCGCATCCTGATCGGTTTTCAAAATGGCTTCGCGTTCTCCGAGCGCGTCCCGGCGCTGCTTGAAATCGTCGAGCGTGTTCAGGTGGCGAGCTTCCACGTCGTCGCGCGCCTTTTCGCGTTCATCGAGCGCAGCCCGCACGGTTTCACACTGCCGCCGCCATTCCGGCAGCGGATCGATCCACTCTCGTTTCTTTGCGGTGAACTCCGCGACTTCATCCCTAAAACCTTCCACTCCCTTCTGCCGCTTCTCCGCCGCATCCAGCCGAACTTTTACCGCTGCGATGCGCGCCGTATCCGCGCCCTTGCCGCCCAGCGCCTGCTGAAATTCGGCTTCGATCCGCGCCGTCTCCGAGTCCTTCTTCCGAGCCGCATCGTGCAATGCCGCGTCGCTTTCCGTCGTCTGGCTTTTTCGCGCTGCATTGAGTTCCTCGCGTCGTTTTTTGAAATGCGCAGCCACGGACCGGCCCCGTTCCTCATCCTTTTGCGCCAGCGCTTTCGTGTCCCGGTCGAGCGCCGCACGCTCGGCGCGCCAGGCCGTATCCTGTTCGTCGAGTTCCGTCCGGCGTTTCGTTTTCACCGCGTCGAATTGGCTTCGCAAAGTCGCCGCCTGATTTTCCAGATGCACGCACTCATCGCCAAGTTTGCCACGCTTCTCGATACTCGCCTGGAGTTCCTCGCCGAGCTTCGCGAGCACGCCGTGGCTACGTTTTTCCTCCTGGTCTGCCGCGGCGAGATACCGTTCTCCCGCCGCGCGCAGTTGATCCTTCGCGCTCCGAAATTCGCTTCGCAGCGCCGCAGTTTTCGCCGCCAGAGCCTCGCGGTCGTAGCTCTCCGCAGGGTCCGGCAGATGTCCGGTCTGCAACTCCGCGCCCCAAGCCGCGTCCTTTTCCGCTCCCGCCTTGGCGTGCATTTCCGAGGCATCTCGAAAAAGCGTGTCCCGGTTCAGCGTCTTCGCCGCCGCGGGCCAAGTCTCCGGGAGCTTGGTTTGGTAAAATCGCGCAAGCGAAGCATCGAAGGCCGCCACTTCGCGATCCGCTTGGGTGCGCTGCGTTTCGAGTCCGGCAATGGTCTTTTCGAGTCCCTCCTTTTCGTCCTTCGCATCGCGATCCAGCGTCTTTCGTGTGTTCGCGGCACTTTGTTTTTCGTGCGCAATGTCGGCGCGAAGCTTCGACTCACGCGTTCCTTCCGCGCTCGCCTCTCGATCCGTCCGCACAAGTTTCGCCTCCAGTTCACGAAGCTCGGGCGGCGGCTCCAGATTCCCCAATTCCTTGTAAGCTTGATCCAGCGCCGCGCGCATTTTCTCCGCGGCCTTTCGCCGGGGCAAGAGAAGTTCCTCCTCGCTTTTGCTCTCCCGTTCCGCCGCGACGTGAGCTTCGTCCTTCTCCGCGTTCAAGCGTTCGAGATTCCCACGCGCCTCTTCCTCCCACGCGCGGCGTTGTTCCTGAAGCTGGTTGCGCGTCTCCGTGAATGCCCGCTGCACGGTTTCGACGAGCGCGGTTTTTTTGACGTTCTCGTCGTCATACCGCGCGGTCAGGATTTCGTATTCATCCTCCGCGGCCTTCGCCTCCGACTCGATCTCCGGCAGCTTGCTCAAGTCCCCACTCTTCCGCGCGATCTGCTTCTGCTCGTATTCCGTGGCGGCTTTTTCTCCCTGTCCGATTTTCGTTTCGAGTTCTGTCTTCCGATTCTGCTTTTCCAAAATTTCCGCCGCCAGCCGCGCCACGGCTTCCATGTGCCGCGAATTGGCTTCGGTCGCCTCGCGTTCGATCGCGTTCCCGGCTTCATCGATCTGCCGCGCTTCCTCCGGCAGCAGTTTCGCCTCGCGGACGAGACTCTCGATGGCCTTCTGCCGCTCCTGTTTGATCCGCTCGTGTTCTGCCGCCGCATCCACCAAGTCGTGCGCCTCCTGCTCGTGCCGCAAGTAATCCTTCACCGCGCGATGCACCCGGCGAAACCCTTCGAGCTGATTCTTCAGCCGCACCAGATCGAGTTCGGTCGCCAGCGCATCATCGCGCACGCCGCAGATGAGAGCCGACTTCAGCTTGTCGGCGTCGAGCTGGCTCACGGTGAAGATTCCGCTGATGATCCTCGGCAGCACGGCGACGTGGCTTTGGCCGCGCGAAGCAGGGCGAAAGACTGAGTATGGCGACGGGATCAACCCGTAGATGCGGTCCAGAAAATGGTCGTAGGAGCCAAAGGTCTGAAACGGCATCTGCGCGTCTCGCAGATTCTCCTCCAACCGCCCAACGGGCAGCACGAACTTGCCATCAAGGAAGCACGCCCGCTGAAACGGTGCGTCGATGAAATAGAACTGAATCCGCCCGGCGGGCCGCGTTACTGCGATGTGGAAATCCGGTTGCCCGTCGCCTCGACTCACTTCGTAGATGAGATACGACGGCGGCGCGCCGAGATAGTGACTGACGAAATCCGCCTTCGTCTCGTGCAGCGCGTAGGGCGCTTTGTCGTTCGTGCCGAGATAGAAGAAAAGCAGCGTCCGCAGCAGCGTCGATTTACCGTGGCCATTCACGCCAAATACCTGGCAGTGCCCGCCGACGGGAAATTCCACGTCGTCGAAGCCCGCCGCATTGATCAGCCGGATACGCTCAAGCCTCGGCATGATTTCCCCCCTGTTTTTCGTCCGCGCTTTCTTCCTCCCGCAAGTCGATGCGGTCGGCGAGGTCGAACAGATAGTTGATTGCCGAAAGCACGCGATACTCCTGCCGCTGAGGATCGGCGACCGAGAGATAGCCCTGCCTTTGCAAACGCATCAGCAAACTTTCCACCTGCTCCGCGCGATTACTGCCGGTGCCATTTTCATGGAGGAACCGCTCCGCCCGCGAATCGCCCTGGCAGCGGGAAGTCAATGTCGCCGCCGAAAAGACGACGCCTTCGCCGAAGCTCTCGACGTTCGCCGAAAGAAAATCGAGCAGCCTTACCATGCGGATCATGCGGACAATCTTTTCCTCCACAGTCGCCTGCGGCTCATCCTCCAGCGAAAAGAAGTAAAAACCATCGCCTGGTTCGAGCCGGTATCCCAATGGCATGAAATAGTCGCGGCAGGGGTCTTCGGCGGCTTCGACCTGACGGAAAAGATCGGCGTCTTCCGTCGGTCCATTCCGGGAAAGGATCAGGTTATCTCCCCGGCACAGGCGTGCGAAAAGCGCGCGTGAAAATGGCGGCGCGTCGCTGCTCATGCCGCTCGCTCCGGGGACGGCACCACCGCGTAACGCCAGTTCTCATCTCCCGCCATTTCAAATGCAACGCCGCTCCACGCATCGCTCCACTCCTCGTTGGCGAGGATCGCGCAGAATCCATCCAGCCACTCCTCGTCTTCGAGTGGCCGCCCCTCCACCCGCACGCTGCGCAGGAAGGAATACAGATCCGCCTCCTGCCGCGTGAACGCGGCGAAGACATCGTGCCAGTCGATGACTGGCGGCAGTTCCTCCGGCGGATAATCGCGCAACTCGACGGGCCGCACCGCGCCTTTGCGTTTCGCCACACCCGCGCGCACCAAGGCCCGCTCCAGTAACTCGGGACGCTCGTCCAAGATCGACGGCGCGAGCAGCGTTCGCACCCGCGCCTCGTAGAACCACGGCCCGTTCGCATCCGCTGCGATCTCCCCGAGATTCGTCGCCGCTAGATGTTCGTGCCGGTCCAGCAATGCGCGCAGCCGGATCAGCTTCCGCGCCCGTGCGTAGTCGCGCTGGATGCGGTTCAAATACTCCTCGATTTGCTGATAAATCGTGATGAGCGCGTCACACACCAGCCGACACCGGCGGAGCAGCCGGGTCCGCAATTTCAGGAGACTCAGATCTTGCTGGACCTGAAAAAACGCATGATCCCGCAACAGCACATCGAGCCGCGCGATCCCATCGCCGTAGCCTCGCGCGCGTTCCAGATGCCACTGAAGATTGCGCAGCTTCACCTCAAAATCCGAGCCCGCCCGATAATCGAAATCTACCGCCGAGCGGATCAGTTCCAGATGCCGCTGTGCCCGGCTGTCGGCGCTGCGCAGCAGCCGGACGATCCGCTTGAGGAACGTCTCACTTTTCCGCCGATCGCCGAGGTTCTGGCAGGCTTCGATCAGTCGCCTCAGTTCTTCGAGCAGACTGCCCAGCCAATCCGCCTGCGCCACCTCCGCCGTGCCGAGGATTTCCTCGAAGAAGCTCTCCAACCGTCCATCGAGCCGATATTCTCCTTCGCCCGGATCGTATTCCAAAAGCTCCAGCGCCACCAACCGATCCAGCGTCGCTTGTTCCGCGAAGTTCGAAGCGAAATGCGCCGTTATCCGCTCATGCCGATTCTCATAAAAACGCCGCAGTGTCTCCCGAACATCGTGGGTGAAGATTCTGAAGAAGCTGTCAGATGGCGCCGGCATTGCCCTCCATTTTCTAGGAGGTAAACTCGTTAGTGCAAGCTGAACGAATGCCTTCCATTTTTCTGTCAGCGCCTCGGGCTACATCATGTCATTAAGAAAACCCCGCTGCCGTTTCCAGCAGCGAGGCTCGCAACCACCGAATGATGTTCGCCGCGATTACGGCTTCACGATGCGCTTGATGCCGCCGGCGACGGACTGCTCGTGCTGCTCGGCCACCTCATGACGCTCGCCTCGTGGGCGTTCATCGGGCTGTGCTGGCTGCTCGGAGCGAAGGGCGTCGAGAAAC
>JAYVNN010000058.1:0-20149 GCA_043758435.1 Chthoniobacter sp. | reverse complement strand
CGAAGCGCACCTCGCGGGCTAAACGCTACGCCTCGCCATGCGCACCGACCTCCGCTTTCCGCCTCTTTTTTCATGACGGAGCCCGCGCCTGACCCCGTTCTATTCAAAATCACCAGCGGCACGGCCCAGCGCGCGCTGGCGCTGCTGCGGCGGGCACTCGGCTGGCTCACGGTCACGTATGCCGTGGTTCTTTTCGCAGCCATGATCGCGCTCGAATGGTGGGGCGAAAAACTGTGGGTGTTCAGCCTGCTGCTCTACGCCCCGCCGCAGGCGCTGCTCGCCCCGCTGCTCGTGCTCACGCCGCTTTGCCTGCTCGTGCGGCGGCGGCTCTGCCTCGCGCATCTCGCGTGCGTGCTCGGGCTCGCGTTTGGCTACATGACGTTCCGCCGCGCGGGTTCGGCGCGGCGCGATGACCAAATGATTTCGGCGGTGACGTTCAATTTCGGCGACAGCAACCGTCCGCAGTTCGCCAGTTTTCTAGAGCGGGAAAAGCCCGATGTGATCCTGCTGCAAGATGCCCGCGGGCGCGGCCCCGAGTTTGCCGCGAAGCAGCCCGGCAGCTTCGTCGCCGGGCACGACCAGTTCGTTTTCGTGAGCAAATTTCCCATCCAGAAATCCGCGCTGCTCGCCGAGCCGCAGTGGGCCGGGCATCCGGTCGCGGCGCGCTTCGAGGTGCTGGTCGCGGGCAAGCCGCTCGTCTTTTACAGCGTCCACCTGCCAACGCCGCGCGCGGAGCTGTCGCGCTTTCTTGGTGGGCGGCGTGTGCTCGGTGATCTCGTGGGGCGGCGGCATCGCGAGCCGGGTTTTGGCAATTACCGCGAGTGGCTCGCCGCGCGCATCGCGCTGGCCCGCGCGCTCGCGAAAGTCTTCCGGGACGAGCCGCAGCCGTTCATCGTCGCGGGCGATTTCAACATGCCCGACCACGGCCTCATCTATCATCTTTTCGCGGGTGAAATGTCCGACGCCTTCGCGCACGAGGGCCGCGGCTGGGGCATGACTTTCCCCGGCGGCAAAGGCCGCTTCGTCCGCCTCTTCGGCCAGTGGCTGCGGCTCGATTATTTCTTCGCCGGCCGCGGCTGGCGCGCGGTGGAATGCCGCCCCGAACCCGGCGACCTCTCGCAGCACAAAGCCGTGCTCGCCCGCTTCGCACCGCTCCCCGAAAAATGACCCCCGAACCCTGCCCGCCCGCGCCGAAAAAATCCCGCGCGTGGATCATCACCGCCCTCGTCTTCGTCCTCGCCTTCGACCTCGCGCTCGGCTGGCAGCGCGTCGGCGGCGCGTGGCAGAGCGAATTCGGCGGCCACCCGGATGAGGCCGGGCACTACGTCACCGGGCTGTTCGTGCGCGATGCCGTGGTCATGGCCGCGCACTACGCGGCGGACGGCTTCCACGGCTCGCCGGTCGCGGTGGGCAAAGAGTTCGCGGACGATTACTACGCGCACTATCCGAAAGTCGGCCTCGGCGTCTGGCCGCCATTTTTCTATCTCGTGCAGTCCGCGTGGACGTTCCCCTTTTCGCCCTCGCGCGGCTCGATCCTCCTGCTCATGTGCGCGCTCGCGGCGGTGGTCGCGGTGCAGCTTTTCCGTGTGCTGCGCGAGGAGTTTGGCCTTCCGTTTGCGGCGTTTGGCGCGGCGGCATTTCTCTCGCTGCCGCTGGTGCGCAGCTACTACGGCATGGTCATGGCGGAGACGCTCAGCACGGCGCTGATGTTCGGCGCGGTGCTCGCGTTCGGCGATTTCCTCGACCGCGAAAAGCGCGGCGATGCACTCCGCTTCGGCCTCCTCGCCGCACTCGCGATTCTCACGAAAGGAACCGGCCTTGCACTGGCGCTCGCCGCGCCGCTCGCGCTGCTTTTCACGCGCCGCTTTCATCTACTGAAACGTCCCGCGCTCTGGTCGGCGGTACTCATCATCGCCGTCCTCGCCGGCCCGTGGACATGGGCCACGCGCCACCTCGGTCAAGGCGGCTGGGAGGAGCCGAATCCGTCGTGGCATTTCACGCTCAAGGCGATCCCATACTACGCTTGGAAGTTCTTGGATGGCCTTGAAGGCATGATGATCGGGCCTTTTTTCATCGGAGTTTTTGTGAAACTTCGCACGCCTTCGCAGAATCCTGGCCGCTGGGCGGCGGCGGGGGCATTCGTCATCGCGGTGATCGTCTTCCAAGCCATTGCGCCGGTGGGGCTGGAAGCGCGACATCTCATCTCCGCACTGCCGGCCGCGCTGATGTTTTGTGTGGCTGGGTTCGTCTGGATCCCAAAGTGGGGTGACTTCAAGGCATCCGATACCGCCCTGTGGTCCCAAAACAATTCTGTATGGCGAGCGGCGGTCATGGCTGGTCTCGCAGTGCTCTTGCTGGGGTACACGAGTTGGCCGATTTCGCAAAAAGGCTTCACTGGTTTCGCCCCGCTCGCCGAGGCCATGCGCGGCGATGCCACCCCCGTGGATGTTACCCTCGTTTCCTCCGATGCGCGCGGCGAGGGGATGTTCATCTCGGAAGTCGCGATGCACGAGCATCGGCCCGGCCACACGATCCTGCGCGCGAGCAAGGCGCTGGCGAAAAGCGACTGGAGCGGAGCCGGCTACGCGCCGCTTTTCCACGCGGACGAAGACGTCCTCGCCTTTCTCACCAGCGGAAAAATCCAGTATCTCGCGCTCGACGACGCCGTGCCTGAGGATAAGCGGCGCACGCATCAGGATCAGCTCAAGCGCGTGGTCGAGCAGCACAGCGATGAGTTCGCGCTGGTCGCCAGCGCCGAGATGTTCCGCGATGGCGTGCGGCAGTCTGCGCCGGTGAGCCTTTACAGAATCCGGCGCAAAAATTGATTTTCGCCCGCGCCTGCTTCGCGCATCTTCGCCGGTCTTCGCCCCATGTCTCCGCGTCCGATTTTCAAAACACTGTCCATCCTCGTCGCCGCCTACAACGAGGAGGAGAGCCTGCGCGCGAGCATGGAGGCGGTGCTCGCCGCGCCGCTGCCGGGCGGGCTCGGGCGCGAGATCGTGATCGTGAATGACGGCTCGCAGGACGGCACCTGGCGCGTGGCGCAGGAACTCGCCGCCGAGCACCCGGAGATCCGCATTTTCCAGCAAAGCCCGAATCAGGGCAAAGGCGCGGCGCTCCGCCGCGCGGTCGCGGAGATGACCGGCGACCTTGCGATTTTTCAGGACGCCGATCTCGAATACGATCCGAACGATTATCCGCGGATGCTGCGCCCCATTTTGGAGGGCCGCGCGGAGGTCGTCTTCGGGAGCCGTTTCGCAGGGGAAGACCGGCGCGTGCTCTACTTTTGGCACACGCAGGCGAACAACCTGCTGACGCTGCTTTCCAACATGCTCAATGACACGAACTTCACCGACATGGAGACGTGCTACAAAGCGTTTGTGGCGTCGGCGCTGAAGGCGATTCCGCTGGAGTCGAACCGTTTTGGCATCGAGCCGGAGATCGCGGCGAAGGTCGCGCGCAACCGGCTGCGGATGTACGAGGTGCCGATCAGCTACAACGGGCGGCGCTACGACGAGGGGAAGAAAATTACGTGGCGCGATGGCGCGGCGGCGCTGTGGTTCATTTTCAAATACCGCTTTTCCAGCAACTACTCCGACCCCGGCAAGGTCACGCTCGACGCGATGGAAGCGGCTCCGCAGTTCAACGAATGGATGTACGAAAGCGTGAAGCCGTGGCTCGGCGCGCGCGTCGCGGAACTCGGCGTGGGGCGCGGGAATTTGAGCAAGCATATCCGCCTGCACGAGCATGTGCTGCTCACGGACTACCGCACCGACTACCTCACGGAGCTGCAGCAGAAGTGGACGGGCCAGCGCGATCTGCGGATCGGCAAACTCGATATGACCGCGCGTGCGGACTACGAGCAGCTCCGCGAATTCGCGCCGGACAGCGTGGTCTTTCTCAATGTGCTCGAACACATCGAGGACGACCGCGCCGTGCTGCGGAACCTGATGGAGACAGTGCCCGCGGGCTGCCGGGTCGTCGTGCTCGTGCCCTACAACATGAAGCTTTACAGCGAATTCGACCGCGCGCTCGGCCACTTCCGCCGCTACGCGAGCGGGGAACTCGAAGGCAAAATGCGCGAGGCGGGCTTCGAGGTGGAAAAGCAGTTTTTCTTCAACAAGTTCGGCATTTTCGCTTGGTACGTGGCGAACACCCTCGGCGGGCAGAAGGCGCTCAAGCCGTGGCAGCTCAAGCTCTACGGCAAGCTCACGCCGGTCTTCCGCGTGCTCGATGCGATCCTGCCGACGAGCGGGCTTTCGACGGTGGTCGTGGGACGCAAGCCTGCGGTGCCGACACCTGCGCCGATTTCCGAGCCCGCTCATGTCGGATAATTCGGACGTCGATACCGAGCGCGTCATCCGCCCGCAGCGCGGTTTCATCGCCATCGACTTCGCGGAAATCTGGCGCTACCGCGAGCTGTTCGGCTTCCTCGCGTGGCGCGACATTCTCGTGCGCTACAAGCAGACCTATCTCGGCGTCGCGTGGGTGGTGCTGCAGCCGGTGGTGACGATGGTTGTCTTCACGATTCTGTTCGGACGCTTCGCAAAGTTTCCGACGAACGGCGCACCCTACGAGATCATCACGTTCGCCGCGCTGCTGCCGTGGCAGTTCTTCGCAAACACGCTCGGCGAAAGCAGCAACTCGCTGGTGGCATCAGCGCGCATCATCTCGCGCGTCTATTTTCCGCGGCTCATCATCCCGGCGAGCGTGGTGTGCAGCGGCGTGGTCGAGGCGGTGATCTCGCTCGCGATCCTCTTCGTGCTGATGCCGTGCTACGGCGTCGCCTTTCGCCCGATGCTGCTGCTGCTGCCGGTGTTTTTTCTGCTCACGTTTCTGGTCACATTTGCCGCGGGCGCGTGGTTCAGCGCGCTGAATGTGAAGTATCGCGACGTGCGCTACATCGTGCCGTTCATCACGCGGCTGGGAATGTTCATCACACCAGTCATGTTTTTGTGGAGGACGTGGGTGCCGGAAAAATGGCGGCTGTGGTTTTGCCTCAACCCGCTCGTCGGGATCATCGACGGCTTCCGCTGGTGCGTGCTGGGGCCGGGCTTTGAGCCTTACTGGCCGGGCCTTTGGCTCGGGCTTGCGGTCACGGCGGTGCTGCTGGTCACGGGCATGGTCTATTTTCGGAACACGGAAAAAACTTTCGCCGACGTGATCTGATGGCCGCGATCACCGTCCGCAATCTCGGCAAGCAGTACCGGCTCGGCGCGCAGGCGCACGACACGCTGCGCGATCAGCTTGCGGACCTTTTTCGCGGCGGAGAAAAGCGGGAGCCGCAGATGTTCTGGGCGCTGAAGGACGTGAGTTTTGAAATTGAAAAGGGCGACATTGTCGGAGTGATCGGGCGCAACGGCGCGGGCAAATCGACGCTCTTGAAAATCCTCAGTCAGATCACCGAGCCGACCGAAGGCGAGGTGCGCATCCGCGGGCGCGTGGCGAGCTTGCTGGAAGTCGGCACCGGCTTTCATCCTGAACTCACGGGCCGCGAAAACGTGTTTCTCAACGGCGCGATCCTCGGCATGACGCGCGCGGAGATCACGCGGAAATTCGGCGAGATCGCCGCGTTCGCGGAGATGGACACGTTTCTCGACACGCCGGTGAAGCACTACTCCAGCGGCATGACCACGCGGCTCGCGTTCGCCGTGGCGGCGCATTTGGAGCCTGAGATTCTGATCATCGACGAGGTGCTCGCGGTCGGCGACGCAGCGTTCCAAAAAAAGTGTCTCGGCAAAATGGGCGAGGTCGCGCGTGGCGGGCGCACGGTGATTTTCGTCAGCCACAATATGGCCGCGGTGACTTCGCTTTGCCGGCGCGGGATTTACCTCGATCAGGGCCGGCTCAAAGCCATCGGGCCGGTGCAGGAAATCGTGGACACCTACCTCCGCGCGGCGTTGCCGCCGGGGCAGAAGAGCGGTTTTCGCCGCGGCGCGGTGCGCGGTTCGGGGCGCGTGCAGTTCACGAACCTCGAGGTCTTTTCACGCGACATCGCCGCTGCGCCCGCGGTGGGCGAAGGGCTGACGATTCGTGCGAGCTACGAGGCGGCGGAGGAGAATCTGCCCGTGCGTTTCGTGGTGAATGTGTACGACGGAAACCAAGTGCGGCTGTTCGCGCTCGACAGCTTTACCGATGCCGGGCTGCCCCAGCTTTTTCCGAAAGCGGGAACGCTGACTCTGCAGGTGCCGCCGCACTTTGCGCTGACGCCGGGCCGCTACCAAATGGAACTCGTGGCCTTCGTGAACGACGAGCCCGCCGACCATGTGCCGGGCGCGCTGGACTTTGAAATGGAGGACGGCGATTTCTTCGGCAACGGTCGTAAGACGCACAACCCCGCCGCCGTCATGATCAGAAACCAATGGTCGCTGACGTCACCATGATCGCCCTGTTTCTTTACGGATTATGCCGGGCAAATGCCCGCGTCATCTCCGTCGCATCGCGACGATGTGATCGTAGCCCGGCACTTCAGTGCCGGGTTGTGGAGGAAAAGGTTCTCGTCGCGTTAGCGACGGCTGACGGCGCTCATTCGTCGCTACGCGACTGGCATTCCTTTTGCGGGAGACCCGGCACTAAAGTGCCGGGCTACGATCAGTGGGTCGCTACGCGACGGGATTTCGCGGACTCAAAAAACTCCATCGATGAGCCTGTATAAAGCAATCAAGCGGCCTTTTGGTCTCACGTATTACTACGTGAAAGATGAGGTGCTGCCGGTGTGGCGGCAGGCGCTGCTGCGGTCGGAGGCGAAGCGCGAGGTGAATCGGAGCAGCCGGCACAGGCTGCCCGGCGTGACGCTCGCGGAGCTGATTGGCGCGCGGACTTTCTCCGGTGAACTCATCATGGATCAGATGTGCATGCCGCCGCATGCGTTTCAGGATGCGACGATGAACGACCACGATGACATCCGCCCGCTGCTCGCCATCGCGCAGGCGATGCAGCCGCGCACGATCGTAGAACTGGGCACAGCGCACGGCAGCACTGTGGCGAATCTGTGCAAGTTTTGCCCCGAGGCGCATGTCTGGACGGTGAATGCGCCGGCGGAGGACATGACCGGGAGCATCACGACTTTCGAGCTGACGAAGCAGAGCATCGGCTGGGTCTATCGCGAGCACGGCTATGCGTCGCGGGTGACGCAGATTTTTGCAAACACGCTCGAACTCGAAATGGGCGCGCATCTCGGTGGGGCGCGGATTGACCTCGGGATCATCGATGCGTGTCACGATACGGAGTTTGTGATGAATGATTTCGCGAAGCTCCTGCCGTGCATGAGCGAGCGCGGAGTGATCGTTTTTCACGACACGCATCCGAGCATGCGGAAGCATTTGTTTGGCAGCTATCGCGCGTGCGTGCGGCTGCGCGAGCAGGGCTATGACATCCGGCATTTGCGGGAGACGTGGTGGGGCGTCTGGACGAAAAACTGGGATGCGCTGCCCCTCGCTCGCTGAACTGCCGCCGCCGCCGCCGGGCCGCACCGGCTGGCCGTGGACGGAGGAAAGTCCGCGCTGCGACGAGGCGCTGCCGCGGATCACGATGGTCACGCCGAGTTTCATGCAGGGGGAGTTTATCGAGCAGACGATCCGCTCGGTGCTGCTGCAAGGGGTCGGCGATTTGGAATACTTCATCCTCGATGGCGGGAGCACGGATGCGACGCGGGAGGTCATCCGCAAATATGAGCCGTGGCTCGCGGGCTGGCGCTGCGAGAAGGATGCGGGGCAGTCCGCGACGGTGAATGAAGGCTGGGCGCGTGCGAGCGGAGAGATGCTCGCGTGGATCAACAGCGACGACTGGTATTTTCCCGGCGCGCTTGCGGTGGCGGGGCGGCGGTTTGCGGCGGAGCCGTCGGTGAGGTGGCTCGCGGGTGGGGTGGATGATGTGGATGTGACGGGGCGTTTTCTCAAACGCCACCCCGCCGCGCCGACGCCGCTGGTGCGCTGTCTCGGGCGCAGCGAATACGGCTATTTCCAGCCGGGGATGTTTTGGCGGCGGGCGCTGGTGGAAAAAGTCGGGCCGCTGGACACGGGGATTTTCAGCTCGTTCGATCACGATTTCTGGGCGCGCACGCTGGCGGCTGGATTCGCGCTGGATGTGGTGGCAGAACCGCTCGCGTGTTTTCGCCAGCACGCGGGGAGCAAGACGGGCGGGCAGTTTCAGCGGGGCATGCGCGAGGACTGGATGATTTTCGAGCGGTATCGCGCGCAGCTTTCGCCCGTGGAGCAAAGGCAGGCGGCGGAGTGGCTGCGCGAGTACGAGGCGGACAATCTTTTGCTCACGATCTACCGGCTGCTCGATGGCGGGCGGCGTGGGGCGGCGCTGCGGTATCTGCTGGAAAAGATCGCGCTCGCGCCGCGCGTGCGTCCGCCGCGGGCGTGGTTTGGGGCGGTGGCGCGGGTGCTCGCGAACCGGCCTCCGGCGTGGATTCGCGGGTGACGGCGCGGCTGTGGGGAAGCTGGCAGCTTCCCCTACAGCGCGCGGTGTGTTCATTCTCTCGCACGCTCTTTTGTCCGACGCTCCCTCCACTCCGAAACCCCTGAGTCCCGCTGCGCGTTTCACCGCGTCGGCGGCTTGGCGCTGGGCGAAATTCTCCGTCGCAGTGCGCGGATATTTTTTAGCGAAAAGCGGCGCGACGTATATCCGCTGGCGCTGGCCATGGCCGATGCGGAAGCCGTTTGAGCGCGCGGCGATCCGGCTTTATTCGCTGGGCGGCGGGGTGGGCGATGAACTGATGAGCACGCCCGTGTTTCGCGAAATCCGGCGGCGCAATCCGGCGTGCCGGATCACGTATCTTTCGCGCTATCCCGAGATGTTTCGCGCGAATCCGCACCTCGATGCGGTGGAGGAATTTTCGGTCGAGGGGAGCCGGAGCGCGTTCGAGCTGAGCTATCTACCGGTCTATCCGCCGCCGCGTCCGCTGATCACGCTGATGGGGGAATGCGTGGGCTTGGAAATGACGGCGACGCAGCTCGATCCGCCGGACGTTTCACCGAGCGCAGCGGTGCGGGAAAAGATCGCGGCCATCGCAGGGCCGCGGGTCGTGGTGCAGCCGCGGGCGAGCGCGTGGACGCCGAACAAGGCGTGGCCGGCGGAGTCGTGGAAGGCGCTGATCGAAAAGCTGACGGAGCGTTTCGAGGTGATCGAAGTCGGCACGCAGCCGCTTTTTCCGGGGCACGATTTCGGGCCGCGATTTCACTCGTTCGCGGGTGCGACTTCGCTCACGGATTTCGTGTGGATCATGTCGCAGGGCAGCGTGTTTGTCGGCCCGTCGTCGGGGGGGATGCACATCGCGAATGCGTTTCGCGTGCCGTCGGTCATCCTCTTTGGCGGGTACGAATCGCCGGTCGGCTACGGCTATCCGGGCGCGACTTTTTACAGCCCGGTGCCGTGCGCGCCGTGCTGGACGACGGTGCCGTGTCCGTACGATTTGAAATGCCTGCGGATGATCGCGCCGGAGACGGTTTTCGACGCGGTGTGCGGTGCGGTAGAGACGATTCCCTAGCCCGAGCAACCATTCCGAAATTTCGTCTTCACTGTTCGGTGAAAAGGCAGGACGGAATTACGGAATTTTTCCAAATTACGGAATTGAGGACAGGTGATGTGGCTACGCTTTCCGCGCTTCGAAAATCATCGTCTCGAATTCGTTGATGGTGTCGCCGACGATGCGGCCGTGGTGTTCGAGGTCGGCGAGGTTTTCGTCCGCGCTCGCGCCGATTTTCACGGGCTCGATGGTGGCGAAGCCGGCGAGTTTCATCGCATGGAGCATGCTCTCGGGGTCATAGACAAACTGGTGGGTGAAGTCCCAAAAGAAATTGTTCACGACGAAGGCGGGCAGGTGCGTGGTGTTTTCGCGGATGTATTTGTCGCTGACGAGGCGGGTGTATTCGGTCTGCGCGGCGCCGTGGCGCTCGGTGAGGAGGGAGGCGAGCTGGAGCAGGTTCGGCGTGGAGAGGCGGAGGATGCCGCCAGGTTTCAGGATGCGGCAGCATTCGCGGAGCATGACCTGGCCGAGGCGGAAGGGGAAATGCTGGATGACGTGCTCGCTGTAAATGTAGTCGAAAGTGGCGTCGGCGATGGGAAAGGGCGAGGTGGCGTCGAGGTAGAGAACCATCGAATGCTCGGGGGAAATGTCGGCGTTGAGCCAGCCGTCGAGGAGGTTGTGGCCGCAGCCGACGTGGAGTTTGCGGACGGTGTGGGCGGCGCCGTATTTCGCGATCAGGCCGGCCTGGGCGCTGGACCAGCGGGCCGTGCGGACATCGCCGGGCAGGGCGCGAAAGGCGTTCACGAGGCCGGCGACTGAGCGGAGCTTTTTGATTTGGTTTCTCATGTCGGAAATTGGCGCGGGCGTGTTTCAGACCCCGAGCACGACCATCTCGGAATGCAGGTTGTCGATTTGCTCCGGGCGCAGGTGCGTGGAGCGGAAAAGGCGCGGCGCTTTCAACCCCGCGGGGCGCGAAGCGGGGATGGTGTGGCCGCGGAGAAAGCGCTCCTCGATCATGGTGAAGAGCGTGCGGTTGGCGCGGTAGAGCTCGAATTTCACGAGGTTCAGCGCGGCGAGAAAAAGGTCGAGGTGGCCGATGTGGTGGACGTGCGAAAAGGACACGCGCCGGCCCGAGGTGCGAGTGAAGGCGATGGAGCAGCGCGCGCTTTTTCCGTAGATCAGGAGGTGCTGGCACATCTGCTCGCGGTGCTGGAGGAAAACCTCGCGCTCACTGCCCTCGAGCATCTCCGCGATGCGCGCGGGATCGCGCGTGGCGCGAAAGCCGGAGCGCAGCGGCGCGGTGGGCTGGGGCAGGAGGATGCGCAGGCTGGATTCGAGCGGCTGCAGACCCATCTGCTCGTAGAAAGGCAGGTGCGCGCGCATGGGCGTGAGGGCCGTCAGGGTGTCGCACGGCACGGAGAGCGCGGCGGCCATGAGTTCCAGACTTTGCGCGCGGTAGGCGGGCTCGACGTACCAGCTGTTCAAGTTGCACCGGCGCTCGCGGCGGCGGCCGATCTGGCGGTCGGAAAAAAGCGTGCAAACGACGCCGACGACGCGCCCGCCATCGCGCAGGACGAGCGCGCGCGCGGGCTCGTCCACGGGCCAGGTGCAGGTGAAAAGCCGCTGCCACCGCTCGCGGGTGATCTGCGGATTGTTCGTCTGGAAATTTTGCAGCAGCGGATAGACCTCCTCGAAGGCGTCGGCTCCCACGGTCTCGATGCGCGCGGTGCCCATGTCAGTGCGCGGTGTAGCCGCCGTCCACGACGAGGGTGGTGCCGGTGATCCAGCGCGCGGTGTCGGCGAGGAGAAAGGCGGCGGCGTGCGCGATGTCGCGCGGCTGGCCGAGGCCGAGGAGGTGGCGCGCGCGCAGGGCGGCGGCGGCTTCGGGCGGGAGCGCGTCGAGCGAGGCGCGCGTCATCTCGGTTTCGACCCACGCGGGCGCGAGGCAATTCACGCGGATGTTTTCCCGCGCGAACTCCGCCGCGAGGCTGCGCGTGAGGGCGATCAGCCCGCCTTTGCTCGCCGAGTAGTCCGCGCGCCCCGCGACGCCGGTGAGGCCGGCGACGGAGGCGAGAAAGACGATGCTCGCCGACGGTGCGCGCACGCCGCGCTGGCGGAAGCCTTTGGCCAAAAGCAGCGCGCTTTCGAGATTCACGCGCAGGGTGCGCGCGATGTCCTCCGGCTCGCGGGCGCGGAGCGGGACGGTGCCGAGGATGCCGGCGCAGTGCACCATTCCGTGCAGCGGGCCGAAGTCCGCGGCGAGCTGCGCGAGGCGCGCGGGCAAAGTCGCGGTCGCCTCGAGATCGCACACCTCGACGTGATGCGCGCCGGGCGGCATCGCCGCGAGCGTCGCGCGCAGGCGCGTCTCATCGCGCGCGAGCAGCGCCACGCGCGCGCCGAGTTCGGCGAGCAGCACGCACGTTTCCCGGCCGATGCCGGACGAGGCGCCGGTGACGAGAAAGCTGCGCCCGGTGAGGTCGAGGGGATTGAGCATCGCGCCGGAATCAGGCGGTGATTTTGTCGCCGAGCAGCGCGGCGATTTCATCCGCGGTACGCGCGGTCACGAGCTGCCGCGCGGGGAGATTGAGGCCGAAGTTTTTGTCCACCGCGGCGATGAGCCCGAGCAGTGCGAGCGAATCCCACTGCGCGTAGTCGGCGAGTGGCACATCGCCGCGCACGGTGCCGACGGGGGCTTCGAGGACTTGGTCGATGAGACGGAAAAAATCGTGGCGGGACATGGGATGGAGGGCTGGGGAGGGGAAATATTCAGCCGCGATTCGTGACGGTGTGAGGCCGTGGCGGAAAGAAAATTCTGTTCACCCGAGCAAGCAGCCGCCCCACGAGTAGCCGACGCCGAAGCCGACGAGGAGGGTGCGTTTTTCCACAAACCACTGCGGCTCGGCACGCCACTGGCGGAGGGCGATGGGGATGGAGGCGGAGACGGTGTTGCCGGTGTCGGCGAGGGTGATGGCGAATTTTTCCGCGGGGACGCCGAGTTTTTCGCGGAGGTGGGTGAGCATGTAGGCATTGGCCTGGTGGGGGACGACGGTGTCGATTTCCGCGAGCGTGGTGCGGGCGCGGTGGAGGACTTCGGCGACGAGCGGGGCGACGATGCGGAGGGTGAAGTTGAAGATTTCGCCGCCGTTCATTTCGAGGTGGTCGCCGCGGGGCGCGGGGCAGCCGCGGGTGCGGAGGCCGCCATTGCGGACGATGAGGTTTTCCGCGCCGGTGCCGTCGGTGCCGAAGGTGAAGGCGGTCATTTTCGCGCCGGTGACGCCGGGTGCGTCGGCGCGGACGAGGGTGGCGGCGGCGGCGTCGCCGAAGACGGTGCGGACGTTGCGGTCGTCGGGGCGGATGAGGCGGCTGTAGGTGTCGCCGGTGAGGAGGAGGACGGTGCGTGCCTGGCCGGATTCGATGAGGCCTTTGGCGAGGCTGAGGCCGTAGATGTAGCCGGAGCAGCCGAGATTAAAATCCAGCGCGCCCGCGTGGGTGGGTATGCCGAGCCGGGTCTGGAGGCTGCACGCGGTGGTGGGGAGGAGGTGGTCGGGTGTCTGCGTGCAAAAAAGGAGGAAGTCGATTTCGTCCGGCGCGCAGGCACCGGAGGCGAAGAGTTTTTCCGCGGCGCGCATGGCGAGGTCGGAAGCGGTTTCGCCAGGCCGGGCGAGGCAGCGCTGGCGCACGCCGAGCTTCGCGACGAGGCGCGGCATGTCCCAGTCGGGGTGCTCGGCGGCGAGGTCGGCGTTGGTTTCGAGGCGCTCGCCGAGATGGTATTCGATGGCGGTGAGGAGGGCGGTCATGTAGCGCGGCGGGGCGTTGGTTATTGCTGGCGGGAAAGCGGGCTGTCAACTTGCGCGCGCATGTCGCTCCGCACTGTCGCCGAACAATTCGCCCTGCTGCTGGCGCGGCAAATCTACGGCGGAACCGGCGCGATTTTCTGTCTGCACCGCATCGTGCCGGAGGGCGAAAGGTCGGCGCTGCCGGACAATCGCGCGTTGGAAATCACGCCGAAAAGTTTGCACGCGATGCTGGCGTGGACGGCGGGGCGCGGGCTGGAGGTGATCGCGCTGGATCAAGTGCCAGAGCGGCTCGCACGGCCGCGGGGGAAAAAGTTTGCGTGCTTCACTTTCGACGACGGCTACCGCGACAATCTCACGCTGGCCCTGCCGGTTTTCCGGGAAATGGGGATGCCCTTCGCCGTGCATGTGGCACCGGGGCTGATCGACGGGAGCGCGAGCGTGTGGTGGTACCAGATCGAGGCGGCGCTGGGGCGCGCGGAGTGGCTGGATTTTGCGTGGCGCGGGCGGGAGTTCCGCTGGGCCGCGGGTTCGCGGGAGGCGTTTCCGGCGCTGGCGAAAATGCTCCGCGAGGAGACGGGCGGCGCGCGCGAGGAACTGCTGGCGGCGATTTGCAGCGCGGCGGGAGTGGACGCGGCGGACGTGCAAAAGCGGCTGATGATGACGTGGGACGAGGTGCGCCGGCTGGCGGCGGAGCCGCTGGTGACGATCGGCGCGCACACCGTCACGCATCCCGTGCTGCGGCTGCTCGGCGACGCGGAGGCGCGGGCGGAAATGGCGGACTCGAAGCGCCAGCTCGAAGCGCAGCTCGGCGGCCCGGTGCGGCATCTCGCGTTTCCCTTTGGCGGTGCGAATACGGTGGGCGCGCGCGAATTCCAGCTCGCCAAAGACGCCGCTTTTTCCACCGCGACGACCACCCGCTGCGCGAATCTTTTCCCCGCCCACGCGCGCCATCTCACGGCGCTGCCGCGGCTCACCGTGAGCGGAAATTTCCCCGCGCCCGACCGCGCGCGGAAGCTGGAAAGCGGCCTGCTCTCGGCGCGCGAGCGGCAGGGGCAGCGGGTCGTCGTGGAGTAGCCGCGCGCTCTATTTCTCCTGCGCGGCGTTGCCTTCGTCGAGGTAGGTGTGCTCGCCGAAGGTCGTGATTTTCAACCACTGCCGCCACGCGCCTGCGGTGGCTTCGAGCGTTTTGGTTTCCGGCGTGGGCGCGTCGAAATCGACGGCGGCGAGGGCTTCCAAAAGCACGCGGCCATCCATTGGCGTGGGCGGCTCGATGCCGAGGAGGCGGAGGATGGTCGGGGCCACATCCACGTTGGCCGTGGGCAGGGTGTCGCGGAAGGCGGGGCGGATGTCGGGGCCGGCGGCGACGAGGGTGTTGTGGATGTCGTACCGGCTCAGCGAAGCGTGCGTGCCGTAGCCGGGTTTGCGGGCGTCGGCGGTGAGCAGACCGTCGGTGCCGCTGGCGTTTTTGCCTTCGCTCCAGCGGAAGGAAAAAAGGATGTCGGGCGAGTCCGGCGAATCGAGGCGGACGGTGCTGAGGGCGAAGGTGCCGGGCTGCGCCTCGCGGGCGAAGATGGGGCCGGCGAAGTCGGATGCTTGCAGAAACGTGATGAGTTTTTGCACGAGCGCGGGGTCGTGGCCGGGGACGTAAAGCTGGACGCTGCCGCCGAGGGTGATGACGAGGATTTCGCCGGGGCGCGGGGTTTTCGCGTAGGCGCGGACGGTGGTGAAGCCGGCGCTTTTGAAAATGGCGCTGAGGTCGAGGGCGCGCTCGACGGTGGAAAAGCCGTGGTCGGAGACGATGAAAATGTCGGTCTTTTCGAGCGCTCCTTTTGCGTGGAGCGCGGTGAGGACGAGGCCGAGATGCGTGTCGCAATCGCGCAGGGCGGCGAGCGCGGTGGCGGAGCCGGGCTGAGTGAGGTGCTGGGTGTAGTCGGGGTCGCCGAGCCAGAGGGTGCTGAATTTTGGGACGCCGTCGCGCCACAGCCCCTCGGTGAGTGCGCGCGCGGTCCATTGGTTTTGCGCGGTGTTGGGCGCGAGGATTTCGGCGGAGGGATATTCGGGAAATTTGCCGAGCCGCGCGGTGAGCGTCGCGAGCGTGGAAAGCGGGTACGTTTTCCCCGCGAAAACGATGGCCGAGCCAGGCGCGGCGGTGCGGTCAAAGGCGCGGTCGTGCAGGAGCGCGACGGGCTTCGTGCCGGCGATGGCGCTGCGGTGCCCGGCGCGCTGGACGATCTCCGCGAGCGTGGGGACGCGCACATATTTCCCCTCGCGCAGGATGTCGCCGAGGCGGCAGGTGAAGGCGTTTTCCGTGGCGACGGGCCGCGCGAGATTGATGTCGGGGAGGTATTCGAGGTTCGCGGTGATGCCGGTGTGCGAGGGGTAGCAGCCGGTGGCGATGGCCGCGCCGTTCACCTCGGTGGAGGTGATATAGACCGAGTGGTTGTTCGCGAAAAAAGTGCCGCGCTCCGCGAGCGCGTGCAGCGTGGGCGTGGTGTCGGCGCGGATGAAGTCGGGCCGCATGCCGTCCCAGACGACCAGTACGACATGCTCGGCGCGCGCGGTGAAAGCAGGCTCCGCCGCCGTGCCGTGCAAGGCGCAGCAAAGGCTGGCGAGGATCGAGAAGATGCGGACGGAAATGGCGGACGTGGGGATGGCGCGCATGCGGGTGTGTTTTTCTAACGTGCCGTCCTCGCGCGGCGCGAGCAATCGTTCGACCGCATTCGCGCGCTCACTCGTAGTGCAGCGATTCGATCGGGTCGAGGTGCGCCGCTTTGTACGCGGGATAGCTGCCAAAGAGCACGCCGATGACCGAGCAAATGACCAGTCCGATGATTGCCCAATCGACCGGGAAGGCAGGCGGGAGCTTGAGCAGATAGATGGCGAGCGCGTTCGCGCCGGCCATGCCGAGGATCACGCCGAGCACGCCGCCGATCTCGCAGAGCACGATGGCCTCGATGATGAATTGCGTCATGATGTTGCGCTTTTTTGCGCCGACGGCGCGGCGGATGCCGATCTCGCGGGTGCGCTCGGTGACGGAGACGAGCATGATATTCATGATGCCCACGCCTGCGGCGAGCAGGGCGATGCCGCTGACCAGCGAGAGCCCGGTGCGGACGGCGAAGGTGACGGTCTGAAACTGTTTGATCATGGAGTCGCTGGAGAGCATCTCGAAGTCGTCGTCCGCGCCGGGCGGGACTTTGCGCACGGCGCGCATGAGGCCGCGCGCCTGCTCCATGCTGTCCTCGATGACGGCGGCGTCCGGGGTCTGGATGAAGATGCCGACGCCGCGGCGGCGACCGTAGCGGTTGAGGCCGGTGGTGAGCGGGATGAGAGCCTGGCCGCTGGTGTTTTCGCTGGAAGCCGTGCGCTCGAAAACGCCGGCGACGGTGTAGCTGATGGACTCGACTTTGATCCGCTGGCCGACCGCGCCGCCGCGCGGGAAGAGCGTCTTGGCGACATCGGCGCTGAGCACGCAAATGTCGCGCACGGATTCCACGTCGGAGTCGAGCAGGGCGCGGCCTTCGGTCACGGTCCAGTTGCTCGTGGCGAAGGCGCCGGGCGTCGCGCCGAGGACGGTGACATTCGGCGGGGTCTTGGCGTAGCGCGAGGTCAGCTCGCCGCCCCAGAAATCCGCCTGCAAGCCGACCGCCGGGGCGAAGGTGGCCTTCTTTTTGAAAGCCATCGCTTGCGCGAAAGTGATGTCGTTCCGCCGCATGAATTTCATGAAGCCCTCCGGCCCGCCGAAGTAAGCACCGGGCATTTTCTGGATGGCGAAGGTGCGACTGCCGAGCGAGCCGAGTTCCTTCTCGATGTTGTTCTGCATGGCGCGCATGGCGGTCATCACGAGGATGATCGAGAACACGCCCACGAGCACGCCGAGCAGCGTGAGCGCGGAGCGCAGCTTGTGCGTGGCGAGCGCACCCAGGGCCATGCGAAAACTTTCACCCAGTTCGGCGAGGAGGCGTTTCATCCGACGCTCATTTCGGCCCGACGACGAAATCGGGGAAGCGCTTTTTCAGTTCCTTGTCGAAGGAGGCGAGCGCCGTGCAGCCCTCGCCCTGCGCGCGGGCGAGGATGAGGAGGTCCTCAAAATCCCCGCCGTCCGCGTGGTGCTTCACCGCGCGACGGACGCGGACGCGATCTTCAAAAACGAGGTCGGACCTGTTGAGGAGCGATTCGAGCGCGCTGGCGAGTTCCTCGCGGTTGAACCCATAGGTGTCGCTCAGCACCCACGCGACCTCGGCCAGCACAACATCGCTGAGAAAAAAAGTGGCGCCGGCCTCGGCGAGCAGGCGGAGCACGGCGCGCTCCTGAGCGTGATCGTCGCCCGCAATGAGGCGGGTGATGATGTTGGTATCGAGGGCGATCACTTCGCCCGGCGTTTGATGCTTTGGCGCGTTTCACCAATGCTCCTCAAGTAGGCATCACCGGCTGCGCGCCGGATGCCGGCGTTCATTTCCTCAAGAGTGGCGGGTTTTTTCCGCCGCTTGCCAAAATGGCGAAACGCCCCGGCCAGGTCGGCCAGCCGTCCCTGCTTCACATGCACGAGGAGCTGGCCGTTATCGGTGATTTCGAAAACGAGCTTGGCCGAAGGCTTGAGGCCGAGGGCCTCCACGATGGCCTTGGGAATGGTGGTCTGGTTTTTCGCGGTGAGCGTGGATTCTGCGAACATGCAAGGAGCGTGGCCGGATTCCTTGCCAAAGTCAAACGGCAAGGAATGCAATTGATTGAGAATCCTGCGCGCGGTGTTGCGTTTGCAATCCCGCGCCCGTCTGAGCCGTTGCGGTTTGCCGGCAAACTCCTAACTTCCACCGCATGACCGCACAGCTCGTCCGCGAGGTTCTCGTCACGCCGGAGGACTACCTCAACAGCGAACTCCTATCGCCTGTGAAGCGCGAATTTGTCGCGGGTGCCGTGTACGTCATGCCCGAATATACGAACCGGCATAACGCGATCGCGGGAAACATTATCGCCGCACTGCACGCCCGTCTCCGCGGCCAGCAGTGCCGGCCTTGCAACAGCGACACCAAAGTGCGGCTGCGACTCCCGAACGAACTCCGCTTTTACTATCCGGATGCCCAGGTGACCTGCCACCCGAACCCGCCGAACGACAGCTTTCAGGACAACCCGGTGGTGGTCGTCGAAGTCATCTCCGAGTCCACGCGGCGTGCGGATGAAGGCGAGAAGCGGGCGGGCTATCTGGCGCTGCCATCGGTCGAGGTCTATCTGCTGGTCGAGAGTGGGCGGGCGGGGGTCATCGCCTACCGGCGCACGGCCACGGGCTTTGTCCGCGAAGTTTTCGCCGGCTTGGCGGCGATCATTCCGCTCGGCGGCATCGGCACCGAGCTGCCCCTGGCGGAAATCTACGAGCGCGTGACTTTGCCCGCTCCTGAGACGGAGTAGGGCGTTTAAGCCCTTGTGCCCAAACAGAGTTTTGGCACAAGGCTAAAGGCCCGCACACTGGCATAGGAAAGACACCATGCCGGGCTCGCACCGACCCCGCCGCGAAGCGGAGCTTCCGCCGCGCCTCTGGCGTGCCCAATGCCTCACTTTGGGCACGAGGCGATACGACTAGGTAAATCGCATTGCGAAGATAGGGAAGGAGTTTAGCCTCCAGCGAACTTAGCTGCATTTAGTTATGATTCTTACACTTCCACAACTCAGAGAAACATTAGTGAGCCGGGTGTGTCCACTTTTCGCCGAGGGTGGAACTCGCGATGGGTTTAAAACACCTAGGCATGTAGGTAGCGCGGTACTGTTTCGCTATAACAAATGTTCTCTTCTTCTGACAGCAAAGCATGTTTGTGATGAACGCAATGGAGCACATTTAATGGTGAAGATTCCCGGTGATTCGCGTGAATCATGTGCGTTCATCAACTTATCTTACTCTGAGAATCCATGGACAATCCGAAGTCGCGAGTTTGAAAATGCTGACGTCGTTTGTATTCCGATGCAGACCGACATCGCGGACTCCCTGAGTCAGGAGCATGAATTTGTTTACCCAGACGAAATCGGTAATGCCGATGAAGAACTTACTGGATTCGAATCGCTATTCATCCTGATCGGCTTCCCTAACTCTCGAAACAAGCAGGCAGTTCGTGATCCGACCACAGGACGAGCGAGGAAAGGGTGGGGAGTGACTGCATTTACCGCAGAGCTGCGGCAGCGATTGCCGGCTGAATTCGCGCGGGGGAAGGGCAAATCCATATCAGCGCATTTCGCTCTCAGAGCTGCCAAAAAAATGGCGAGCTTTTCAGGCGAGCCAGACCGCGATGCACCAGAATTTCGCGGCATGAGCGGTGGAGGAATTTGGAAGGTACATATCGAACCAACTACAAAGCTGGTAGAACGCTGTTCATTAGTTGGGGTCTTTATAGAAAAGGAAAACCAAAGAGGAATAGTGGTCTTGCGTGCGGTTCGGGTAGAATGGGCAAGAGATTATACGACCTGGTGGCAAGAGAGTTAAGGTCCTCGTTCCCGAACTGAAGGTTTGGCCACGGCCAGTTCTCGGCGAAACTTTGTATCGGTGCAGGCGGGCAGGTTCATCGTCAGGGATCGCGGCGCCGCATCGGATTTGGGTCACTCATTGCGCAGCGCATCGACCGGGCTCATGCGCGCTGCGCGCCAGGCGGGGAGGAAGCCGGAGACGAGACCGGTGACGAGCGCGACGCCCAGCGCGAGCAGCACGACGGAGGGCGAAAGCGCGACTTTCATCACGGGCAGAAACTGGCGCGCGATCTGGACGAGCCCGGCGGCAAGGGCGAGCGCGATGACGCCGCCGAGCAGGCAGATGCTCGCCGCCTCGATGAGGAATTGCAGCAGGATGGTGCGGCGTTTCGCGCCGATGGCTTTGCGGATGCCGATCTCGTGGGTGCGCTCG
>JAYVNN010000057.1:0-6988 GCA_043758435.1 Chthoniobacter sp. | reverse complement strand
GCGCTTCAACTCTCCGTCGCTGTTACCCTGATTGCGCTGGCGGTTTTCGGCGGCATCAAAGGCCGGTTCACGGGCGGTTCGGTGGTGCGGAGTGGCCTTCAAACGACGATCATCGGCGGTCTGGCTGCTGCCGCCGCTTTTCTCATTGCCCGGTGGATTTCATGAGGATTTTTTCTCACCGCCACATTACGTCGGAGCTGCGCGCCGTGTGCTTGGTGGTGAGCGCGTGTGTCCTGCTGCCCATCGCTGGGGCGCACGCACAAACGCCCGACGAACACGCGAGCCATCATCCCGGCGCGGCACCGGCTGCGGGCGCGATGCCCGCCACTGCCGGTGCGCGGGGGATGGCCGGCATGGGGCCACCCGCAGGGGTGGGTCCGCCCGCCGGTGCAGGTGGGATGATGGAAGGCATGGGCGAGATGATGAAGGGCATGATGGGCAAGACGCCGCCGAAGGAGCTGTATCCCACGCTCATAGCCTTGCCGGAACTCACGTCGGAAAAGCGGCGGGAGGTTGAACAGCAAGCAGCCGAGCGGATGCACGCGGGAACGGTGCTGATGGGACAGGCGCTCGACACGCTCAACGCCGGCACGCAGTCCGGCGATTACGCTTCGATGCACGAAGCGACGACGCGTTTGCGCGAAGGCATCGCGCAGCTTGAGAGCGGCGTCGCTGCAAAGCGCGCGCTGGCGGAAGGCCGTGCGCCGCGCGAGGTGGCGCTGGCGTGGTTCAAACAGGAGATGAGCATCGTGTCTCCCGTTGTAGGTGAAGCGCTGTATGGTGGACGCGGCCTCTCGATCTTGCACCTCTTCACGATGGCGCTGCTTGTCGTGTTCGCCTTCGCGATGCTCGCCATGTATTTCTTCAAGATGCGCCGCTGTACCGCCCTCTTCGGGCGGGTCGAGCCTGACAAAAGATCGCCGCCACCTGGGTCTGCCCCGCCGCTGGCCTAACTCAGTATGGATGAAGAACCAGCAGCGCCGGGAGCGAACGCAGTCGCCCCTTTGACGGCGAAGTGGCTGGGGTGTCTCCGCGTCGAGAGCATCGTCAGAGAAACGCCAACGGTTCTCACATTCCGCCTCCGCGCATCCGGCGACGGACCGTTGCCTTTCACGTTCATCCCCGGTCAATTTCTCAACGTCGCCTTCGATATCGGCGGCGCTCGCATGAATCGCTCGTATTCGATTTCGTCGTCGCCGAACGAGTGCAATTTCGTCGAGCTAACGATCAAGCGCGAGCCGCGCGGCGCCGTCTCGCGCCACATCGCTGATCTGCTCAAAGTCGGCGACGAGATCGAAGCGGGCGGCCCGGTCGGTAGGTTCACTTTCGACGGAACTGAGGCGGATAGCATCGTCCTTCTATCCGCGGGTGTGGGCATCACGCCGATGACGAGCATCGCCCGGTATCTCACGGAGCAGTCATGGCCCGGCGACATTTTCTTCATCTACACCTGCCGCACGGAGGCCGACTTCATTTTTCAAAAAGCTCTCGCGGAACTGGAGCCGCGCAATCCGAAGCTGCACATCGTGGTCACGATGACGAAGGCGGGGCCGGACTGGAAGGGACAGCGCGGACGCCTTACCAAAGAGTTACTTAAAGGCGCAGTTCCCGAACTCGCCAAGCGGCGAGTCCACGTCTGTGGACCGCCGACGATGATGGACGCAACCAAGGTGCTCCTAGCCGAGTGCGGAGTATTGCCTGAGAACCTAAAGACTGAGGCATTCGGGGCGGTGAAGCCCGCGCCTGCGGCGCCAGGCATCACTGCCAAGCCAACCGTCGCTGCGACCGGCCCGCTGGTCACATTTTCGACTAACAGTAAGTCCGCAAACATTCGCGAGGGGCAGACCATTCTCGAACTCTCCGAAGAGCTCGGCATCGGCATCGAGAACTCCTGCCGCGTGGGCACCTGCGGGCTGTGCAAGGTGAAGATGACTGCCGGTGAGGTGGATCAGGAGGTGCAGGATGCGCTCGACGACGACGACAAGAAAAACGGCATCATCCTAGCCTGTCAGGCGAAGCCCAAAACGGAAGTCACAGTCGAGGCATAGCCATGAAAAACCGCGAACGCTTCATTGTCAGCAGCATCTTTGCGTTGCTGGTGTTTGGCTGGCTGGGCTTCCTCCTGCATGTCTCACCGCGCTTTGCGGGCAGTGGTCTCGGCGCGGTCTTCGGCATCTCGGGAGCCGCGCTCATGCTCGTGCCGCTCATCTATGTTTTCGTCAAGCGCATCCCTTTTCTCAAGGAGCACGTTGCCAAGTATGTCTCGTTGCAAACGTGGCTTTCGATCCACATCTACACCGGCATCGTCGGAGCGCTGCTCGCGCTCATCCACACCGGGCACAAGTATCACAGCCCGCTCGGCATCGCACTTACCGCGACGATGCTGCTCGTCGTCGTGACTGGGTTTGTCCTGCGCTATCTCACTCCCTTCGTGAATCTCGATATGAAGGACAAGCTCCTGCTTTTGCAGACCGCGAGGGGCGATCTCGATAGCGCGTGGGGAGTCTTGGAGAAGTCTATCGCGGAACGGAAGGGTCTTCCAAAAGCACCACTGCTAACCGCGGGCCTAGCTTCACTAGGTCTGTCCTTTGCGTCCGACAATCCAGCCGGCCAAGTCACCACCTTTGCCGAAGGCGTGGCGGATCTGGAGTATTCGATTCGCACGCACGAGCTGCTGAAGCGCTGGTTTGCACGCGCGCTCACGGCCCACATTGTCCTCTCGGTCGGTATGTATGTGCTGCTCGCCGCGCACATTTACTCCGGCATCTACTTCGGACTGAGGTGGCTAAAATGACCAAGTTCGTTCTTTGGATTGCGCTCATCATCGTCGGAGTGGCAGCGGCGACGCTTGCCGTCATGCACTACCCCTCCGCGCAACTCGCGGCCCAGCGTGCGGTCATTCCGGGGAAGCTCTCGCAGCCGCATGCCTTTCTCGAAAACAACTGCGTCGCGTGCCACACGCCGGTCAAGGGAGTCGAAGCGAAGAACTGCATCGTCTGCCACGCCGACAACACGACCGTCCTGCAACGCCAGCCGAGCGCCTTTCACGCCGACATCGGCGCATGTGCCGTGTGCCATCTCGAACATCAGGGCCGAGTGGCGAGCACGACGAAGATGGATCACACCGCCCTCGCGCGCATCGGTCTGAAGCAGTTAGACACTGCGCCCGCTGCCCTCGATTCGGCACGCGCGGCGCTGGTCGCCTGGCTCAAGCAAAGCGACGCCCCGCCGCTCACGCCCCATCTGCAACGTGCGGAGTCGCTGCTCAACTGCGCGACCTGCCACCAGACCAAAGACCGGCACGTCGGCCTCTTCGGCACCGACTGCGTGCAATGCCACGGCACGACGAAGTGGACGATCCCCGAATTCCGCCACCCGTCGCCAGTCTCTCAGTCCTGCGCGCAATGCCATCAAGCCCCGCCGAGCCATTACATGATGCACTTCAAAATGATCGACCAAGCGATCTGCGGACAGCCGAACGCAAAGGTCAACCAGTGCTTCCTCTGCCATCAGACGACGGCGTGGAACGACATCCGCGGCGTCGGCTACTACAAGCACCACTGACCGCGATGACCAAAGACCCGATCTGCGGGATGACCGTCGAGTCATCGTCAGCGCTGCACGCGGAGCGCGGTGGACTGACGTTTTATTTTTGCAGCGAGGATTGCCGTCAGAAATTTCTTTCCGCTCCCGCCACATGTCCAGCCGGGCCGTGCGCCATCGTCATCTTTGGCGCTTCAGGCGATTTGACGAAGCGAAAGCTCCTGCCCTCGCTCTACAATCTCGCCGCCGCTGGCTTCCTGCCGGAAGACTTCGCGATCATCGGCGTCGCCCGCAGGGAATGGAGCCGCGAATTTTTTCTCCAGCAGTTGCGCGAAGCCATGCCGCAATTCGCCTCGCGAAAAATCGACCCCGCGCTGTGGGCGAAGTTCGAGGAGCGCACTTACTACTGCCAGGGCTCGTTCGATGATCCCAAAACCTATGAGAAGCTCACCACGCTGCTCGGCGCGTGTGAAAGGGAGCATCGCACCGGCGGCAACGCGCTGTTTTTTCTTTCGGTGCAGCCGATCTCTTTTAGTCCCATCACCCGGCAACTCCACGCGCATGGCTTGGTCGCGGAGACGCCGCCGGCGTGGCGGCGCGTGATTGTCGAGAAGCCGTTTGGGCGCGATCTGGTCTCCGCGCGCGAGTTGAACGCCACCTTGTCCGCCGCGCTGCACGAGCGGCAGATTTTTCGCGTGGACCACTATCTCGGCAAGGAGACCGCGCAGAACCTCCTCGTGTTTCGTCTCGGCAACAGCATGGTCGAGCCGATCTGGAACCGGCGCTACATTGACCACATCGAGATCACCGTGGCCGAAACCATCGGCATCGAAAGCCGCGGTGTCTTTTATGAAACGGCCGGCGCGTTTCGGGATGTGATGCAGAATCACATGTTCATGCTGCTCGCTCTCGTGGCGATGGAGCCGCCCACTTCGCTGGCGGGTGAAGCCGTCCGCAACGAGAAGGTGAAGCTCCTCGAAGCGATGCGCCTGCTCACACCCGAGGAAGTCCTGCGCGACACCGTTCGCGGACAGTATGGGCCGGGTGAGATTGGCGGCAAACCCACCGCCGGCTATCGGTCGGAGCCGAACGTGTCGGCCACTTCTGTCGTCGAGACATTCGCGGCGATGAAGCTCTGGGTGGATAACTGGCGCTGGGCTGGCGTGCCATTTTATCTGCGCACGGGGAAACGCTTGGACAGGCGCGTGACCGAAATCGTCGTGCATTTCAAAAGCCCGCCACTCTCGTTGTTTGGCGGCACCGAATGCTCTCCGCTCGGCCCAAACCTGCTCATCATGCACATCCAGCCGGAGGAAGGAATCACCCTGCAAATGCGGGCCAAAACGCCGGGGCCGACGATCCACACGCAGGCGGTGACGCTCGACTTTGATTATTCGCAGTTCGGCGCAGTCGCACCGAGCACGGGTTATGAGAAGCTGCTTTACGATTGCATGGTGGGCGATTCGACGCTCTTCCACCGCGCGGACATGGTGGAAGCGGCCTGGCGGGTAGGCGACCCGATTCTGAACGCCTGGCAAAACAACCCGCCCAATGACTTTCCCAATTACCTTGCGGGAACTTGGGGACCGCCGGAAGCGGGGCAGCTTTTACAACGCGACGGTTATCGCTGGTGGACGACTTAAAGTTGGGGGCTGTGAGTTAATCCCGCGTAGCTGCTGGTTGTGGCGCGACCGGGGCGGAATCACGGTTTGTACCAAAGATTTTTTGAGGGATGCCGGTCACGGCGTCGTTTATAGAGGATATATGGACGACCAAAATCTTGACCAACTGCTCGCGCAGCGCCGTGCTTTGCCGCTCCCGAGTTTGCCGGGCTCCTTTCAACAGGACGTTTGGCGGGCCATTCGCCAGCGCAAAGCCGCGCTGGCCGAGTCACCGCACCCTTGGCTGGCCTGGCTGCTGGAACCGCTCCTCCATCCCGCGATGCTCTTTGGCGCGCTCTCCCTCGCCGTCATGCTGGGCGTGGGCGTCGGCAGCGCGGCGAGCGACCACCGCGCGGCGCAAACGCGGTCAGCGCTCGATCTTGAGGTCTTTGGCAGCGCGTCGCCAGCACTGCCAGCCACCCTCATTGCTCGCGTCGAATGAAGCGCACCGCCCGTGCCCTGGCTCTCCTGGCGGTGGTGGCGGTGGTCGCCGGCGTGGCGTGCTGGTTCACCGCGCGGCATCTCGAACGGCAGGCTCGATTGGAGGCCGTGGAAGCGCATTCGTGGGTTCACTCCCAGCTCAACATCACGCCGGAACAGGACAAAGCACTCTCGCCGATCGAGCAGCGCTACAGCGAAAAAAAGAAGCACTACGCCGAGCTGCTCCGCATCGCCAATCAAGAGCTGGCGCAGGCCATTCGTGAAGATCGCCGCGACTCCCCACGCGTGACGGCGACCGTGGCGCGGATTCACGAGGCGCAGGGCGAACTCCAAAACGCCACCTTGCAGCACATTTTCGAGATGCAGCCGGTGCTCACCCCGCAGCAATACGACAAGCTGCTCAAACTCACTGCGGAGGCCCTCAGCGGCACCGAACATGGCCGATGAGGCGAGGCCCGGCAGAAGATCCCGACCTCGAACTGGTGGACGCTTTCGCCGGTGGAGACGAGTCGGCCTTTGACGGCCTCATGGCTCGCTACTCGGAGCCGGTTTTTCACTTCATCTACCGCCACGTTTTCAATGAGGCCGACGCGCGCGAGCTGACGCAGGAAGTCTTCGTCCGGCTGTTCTTCAACGTCGCGAAGTTCAAGCCCGAAGCGAAGTTTTCAACGTGGCTCTACCAAATCGCGCTGAATCTCTGCCGCGACCACGCCAAGAGCCGGCGCACGCGGCAGACCGCGGTGACGGACAGCCTGTCAACATGCGAGGACGACGACGAACGTCCGGCCCGTGATTTTGCGGTCGAGACAAGAACGCCTTCCGATGAAGCGGCCATGCGTGAAAAAATGGCCGCGCTCGAAGCGGGCATGGAGGCGCTGCCCCCCGATCTCCGCACCGCCCTCGTGCTGACTGCGCTGGAACAACGCTCGCATCAGGAGTGTGCCGAACTGCTCAAGACGACTCCGAAAGCGGTCGAGACGCGCGTCTATCGGGCGCGGAAGCAGCTCCACGAATGGCTCGCGAAGGCTGGGTTCGTTCTCTTTTTGGCCGGCCTGATAGGCTGAAACCCCGCCGAGAAAAATTTCGTGAGGGATTGGGGGGAGGGCGTCGTATTACCTTTTCTATGAAACATGATGCCGCCTCGAAGGCGCGAACGCTGCAGGTGCTCTCCGAGTCGGAGATGTATCACGACTACGAGCGCGCCTTTACGGAAGGCACCGGCCTCCCGCTCCTTTTGCATGAGCCGGAAATGCTCCACATGGTGGGTTACGCCAAGAAGCAGCAAAATCCTTTCTGCTCCATCATGGCGAAGACCAACCCGAGCTGCGCGGCCTGCTATGACC
>JAYVNN010000056.1:0-20238 GCA_043758435.1 Chthoniobacter sp. | reverse complement strand
ATCACGATTTCGACCAGCGCGAGACGGCCTAAGAAGGTGTCTGACCCCCGCCCGGCACCGCGATCTGAGCTGCGCCGTCCACGGCCTCGGACGGGCGAAACTCCGGCTTGTGCCAGCGGCAGTGCTCGCAGCGCCACGGGCGGAAAAAGTGCGCGAGGTAGATCGCCAGCCAGCTCACCGCCCAGAGGCCCAGGGTGAGCACCGAAAAGAGCAGATGCACGCCGTGGTGCATCTGCGCACGGACAAACGTCTGCTGGTGGCGGCAGCGGCGGCAGTAAGCGCGAGTCTTATCCTTTTTCATCCCTGGGTAGTTCGCATCTTCGCACCCCGGCGGATGCACGGACAAGACGGGGAAACCCGGTATTTTCAGGGCTCCACAAAACCGTTGCGAATCGCGTAGCGCACGAGTTCCGCCAGCGATTTCATCCCCAGCTTCCGCATGATCCGGGCGCGATGGGTCTCCGCGGTTTTCACGCTGATCCCGAGCAACTTCGCCACCGCCTTGTTCGCGCGGCCTTCGGCGAGCAGTTGCAAAACCTCGCGCTCCCGCCGCGTGAGCACGCCCGCCGGGCGCAGGCTGGCCCGCGTCGGCGCGGAGATTTTCAGCGCCGCCGCGCGCACGCTCACCGCCACGCTCGGGCTGAAAAACGGCTCGCGCCGCAGCAGCGCCTCGACCGCCGCCACGAGGTCGCGGCCCGCGTCGCTTTTCAGCACGTAGCCGCGCGCCCCGGCGCCGATGACCTCGCGCACGGCCTGCTCGGAATCATGCACCGAGAGCATCAGCACCTCGATCCCGCGCGTCCTTTCCAAAATCTGCCGCGTCGCCTCGATGCCGTTGAGCTGCGGCATCCCGATGTCCATGACCACGATGCTCGGCGCCAGTTTCTGCGCGAGATCCACCGCCGTGCGACCGTCCGCCGCCTCGCCACAGACCACCCAGCCGGGCTGCATTTCGAGCAGCGCGCGCAGGCCGCGCCGCACCAGTTCGTGATCGTCAACGAGGAGTATCCGGGGAGTTTTGGCGTTCATAAAGTTTCCGGCAGCCGCGCGAGCACCGCCGTGCCGGGGTCGTTCGGCGCGAGCGTCAGCGATCCGCCCAGTTGCAAAAGCCGCTCGCGCATCCCCGCAATGCCCACCCCCGTCCCCCCACCCTCGCCCGCCGGAAGCCCGCAGCCGCGGTCGCGAATCTCCAGCGTCACCCAGCCGCCGCCGACGACCACGCGCACCGAGGCCACCGCGCTTTGCGCATGCCGGCGCACGTTCGAGAGGCTCTCCTGCACGATGCGGAAAATGGTCATCTCCAACTGCTCGTGCAGCCGCGGAAACTCCGGGTCGATCTCGATTTCCACCGCGATCCCGCTCCGCTCCGTGAAGCCCTGCACGAACCAGCGCAGCGCCGCGTTCAGCCCGCGCTCGTCGAGCAGCGGCGGGTGCAGCAGGTAGGCCTGGGTGCGCAGCTCGCGCACCGTGTCGCCCGCCAGCGCGAGGCTGTCGGCGAGCAGCGCCGCGTGCTTTTCCTCGCCCATCGCCGCGCCGTTTTGCGTGAGCAGGGAAAGGTTCATCGCCAGCGCCACCACGGTCTGCGCCGTGGAATCGTGCAGCTCCCGCGCGAGCCGCCGCCGCTCCTCGTCCTGCGACTGGAGCAGCCGCCAGGAGAGCTGCCGGAGCTGGTGCTCCGCCTTTTTCCGCTCGCGCATGTCGCGCACGATGGCCGAGGTTCCGAGCACTTGCCCCTCCGCGTCGCGCAGCGGAAAAAGCGAAAGCGCGACCTCGATCGGCTCCCCGCACCGCGCCACCCGCACCGTCTCAAACTGCTGCACCGTCTCGCCGCTGCGCACCCGCGCCTTCAGCATTTGCGCCTCTTCGATCCGGTCCGGCGGCGTCACCAGCAGGCTGCTTTTTCCGATCATCTCCTCCGCCGTGTAGCCAAAGATCGTCTCCGCCGCCGGATTCCAGCTCACCACATTGCCCGCAAAATCCGAGCTGATGATCGCGTCGTCCGACGCCGCCACGATCAGCGCCATCCGCTCGATCTGCCGCGTCCGCTCGACCACGCGCTCCTCCAGTTCCGCCTGCGACTGCTCCAGCGCCGCGCGCATCCGCCGCAGCTCCGTGATGTCCGTCGCCGTCCCCACATAACCCGTCACCCGCCCCCCGGCGTCACGTTCCTCGGCCACTTCGCCGAAGATCCACACCACCCGCCCGCCCGGCTGCAGATACCGGTACTCCGAGCGAAACGGTGCGCCCTGCCCCGCCATCCGGCCCCACTCCGCATGCACCCGCGCGCGGTCCTCCGGGTGAATCACCCGCTCCCATCCATTCCCCAGCGCGACCTCCGGCGGACAGCCCGCCAGCTCGCACCAGCGCGCATTCACGTACCGGCACAGCCCCGCCGCATCCGCGCGATAGATGCCCACCGGCGAACTGCGCGCGAGGCCGCGCAGCCATTCGTAGTCGTCGGAGGGCGACAGCGCGGTGGAAAATTCCTCAGTTCCTCGATCCATGCCGCCGAACCTAGCTACTTCGCACCCTCGCGGCAATACCACCCGTAGGTTTCCTCCAGCCCCGCGCGCAACGCGATCCGCGGAGCCCAGCCGAGATTTTTCAGCCGCGAAATATCGAGCAGCTTGCGCGGCGTGCCGTCCGGCTGCGTCGGGTCAAAGGCCAGCGCGCCCTCGTAGCCGACCACCTCGCGAATCATCTCGGCCACTTCGCGGATGGACACGTCCTCGCCGCAGCCCACGTTCACGATCTCGGGCGAGTCGTAGTTTTCGAGCAGAAAACGGCACGCACTCGCGAGGTCATCGACGTGCAGAAATTCGCGCCGCGGCGTGCCCGTGCCCCACACCGGCACGCTCGCGTCGCCGCGCACTTTGGCCTCATGGATTTTGCGCAGCAGCGCCGGGAGGACGTGGGAATTTTGCAGGTCAAAATTGTCGCCCGGCCCGTAAAGATTCGTCGGCATCGCGCAGAGGAAATTTTTCCCGTACTGCCGCGCATACGCCTGGCAGAGCCGGATGCCCGCGATCTTCGCCAGCGCGTAAGCCTCGTTCGTCGGCTCCAGCGCGCCGGTCAGCAGCGCGTCCTCGTGGATCGGCTGCGCCGCGAATTTCGGATAGATGCACGAACTGCCGAGAAAGAGCAGCTTCGCCACGCCGAAGTCCGCCGCCGCCTCGATCACGTTGTTCTGGATGGTCAGGTTGTCGCGCAGAAACTCGACCGGGAAATCGTGGTTCGCCTTGATCCCTCCGACCTTCGCCGCCGCCACCACCACGACCTGCGGACGCTCCTTTGCAAAAAACCCGCGCACCGCCGCGCGCTCCGCCAGATCCACCTCCGCGCGCGTCCGCGTGAGGAGGTTCGCATAGCCCTGCGCGCGCAGTTCTCGCACGATCGCACTGCCCGCGAGCCCGCGATGCCCCGCGACAAAAATGGAGTCGGATTTTTTCACGGCGCGCACGCTAACACGCCACGCCCATTCGGGAACACGATTCCGCATTTCCCAAACGCCGCGCATCGCCTAAAAAATCCGCCCACCCGTCATGCGCGCCCTCCTCCTCATCCTCGACAGCGTCGGCTGCGGCCACGCCCCCGACGCCGCCGCCTACGGCGACGCAGGCGCGGACACCCTCGGCCACATCCTCGCCGCGCAGCCCGCGCTCGCGCTGCCCACGCTTTTCTCCCTCGGCCTCGGAAAAATCCTCGGCCTTCCCGCACCCGCCCCACACGCCAGCCACGGACGCATGCGCCCGCGTTCCGCGGGCAAAGACACCACCACCGGCCACTGGGAAATCGCCGGCGTCATCCTCGGTCAGCCCTTCGCCACGTACCCCGGATTTCCGCCGGAACTCGTGCAAGCCATCGAGCGCGAAGCCGGCGTCACCTTCCTCGGCAACTACCCGCAAAGCGGCACCACCATCCTCGCCGAACTCGGCGCCGAGCACCTCCGCACCGGCCACCCCATCCTCTACACCTCCGCCGATTCCGTCCTCCAAATCGCCGCCCACGAAAGCGTCATCCCCCTCCCCCGGCTCTACGAAATCTGCGCCATCGCCCGCCGCCACGCCGACGCCTTCCGCATCGGCCGCGTCATCGCGCGCCCCTTCACCGGCGAGCCCGGCGCCTTCCAACGCACCAGCGGACGCCACGACTTTTCCGCCATCCCCCCGCGCACCATCCTCAACGCCCTCGCCGACGCCCGCCTGCCCGTCCACGGCGTCGGAAAACTCAGCGACATCTTCGCCGGCAGCGGCCTCACCCACTCCACACCCACCGCCTCGAATGCGGAAGGCATGGCCGCTCTCGACACGCTGTGGGCGAAAAAAAACGACGGTCTTCTATTCGCCAACCTCGTCGATTTCGACATGCACTTCGGCCACCGCCGCGATGTCCCCGGCTACGCCCGCGCCCTCTTCGAATTCGACCGCTGGCTCGCCACCTTCCTCCCCAAAGTCGCCCCCGACGACCTCCTCATCATCACCGCCGACCACGGCAACGACCCCACCTTCCCCGGCACCGACCACACCCGCGAAGAAGTCCCCCTCCTCGTCCTCCACGCCGGACGCGCCCACGACCTCGGCACCCGCCAAACCTTCGCCGACATCGCCGCCACCCTCGCCGATTTTTTTCACCTCACGCCTTGGAACGTCGGCCAAAGTTTCTTCCACCAGAACACGCCTGGCAGGCGGCTGTTGCGGTCGTAGAAATTTGCGCGCTGCCCGCTTACGGCCGCGTCCAGTCCGCGATCAAAAGACCGGGCACGCGGGAAAATTCGCCCGTGTTGTTTGTCACCAGCGTCGCCCCGTGCGCGAGCGTGGTGGCCGCGATCCACAGGTCGTTGCCGCCGATCATCGCGCCGCGTTTCTCGAGGTTCGCGCGGATGCGCGCATAGTGCTCCGCGACTTCCTCGGTGATCTCCACGATCTCATGCGCTTCGAGCAGCAGTTCGATCTGCCGCAGCACGCGCTCGGGCTGGCTGGATTTTTCCGCGCCGACCAGCAGCTCGGCATACGTCGTGAGGGGAATGGCGAGGTCCTCGGCGCGGTGCTGCCGCCACTCCGCGCTGAGCCGCGGATGCCGCCCGCGCAGGTGCATGATGCACGCATTCGTATCGAGGAACCACGCCATGACCGCGCCCTACAATTCCAGCGGCGCAACCGGCACGACCGGTGGATCCGCCGGTTCGCGGAAATCCTCCACCTCGGCCAGCGAGCCGCTGATCCGCTCGAACCATCCCGCGGGATAACCCAGCGCATCGCGCCCACCCGCACTGCGCACCCGCCGCCGCCCCGCGATACGCAGGCCGATCCACTCGGCCAGCGTCATGTGCGCACGCCGCGCCTTCTCGGCCGCGAGGCGCGCGTCGTCGTCGGGCAGCTCGATGGTCAGCGTGGTCATGCCGCCGACCGTAGCACGCCGCGCGTGGCCGTCACCAGCGTCATTTGCGTGAGCCCCGGCGAAAATGCGGAAGCTCTCCCACTCTCCCACTCCGAAATTCCGTCATTTCGAAGTGCAGCTTCGGAACGAGCATAGCCTACGAAAACACTGCGGCTAGGAAGGCGTCCCACGCAGCCGTGCGCAGCGTCTTGGCCTCTTCGCGGCGGCGGACTGCGGCGGTGCGGCTCTGGGTCAGATTGGTGACCAGCCGGTTTTGGGTGGCGAGGCCATCCGCTCCTTGCGGCAGGGGAAAGGTCAGTTCTAGCAGCGCGGGTTTGGTCACCTTCCGCATCGTCGGTGAAGTGCCCGTAGCAATTTGCTCGATTTGCTGGCGCAAGGAAGGGCTGCGCAAAACCTCGGCGATGAACGCAGGTTCGACCGTTGCACCTTTGGCCCAAATGACTCGGAAAACCAAATCGGGAAACATCAGTCGTGAACGAGTTTCGTGGACGAACGTCGCGATGCCGACCAGCGCGGGAACATTTCCGCGACTAATCAATACGTCCCCGGTTTTGACCTCGAACTCGGGCTTTGGACTGAAGCTGCCCGGCAACGCTTTGGTGGCGGACTCATCAAATGCACCGAAGGAAACAGCGCCCAGTTTCAACACTCCCCATTCGTCGCTCCGTGCTGGACGATCCAAGCACTGCGGGATCCAGCCGGTCTCCAATTCCGCAACCACATCGCCGAGCGCGATAAGCGGAAAGCGCTCTGTCGATGCCCCACGGGCGGCGACGACGCTGCGGTAAAGGATGCCCTCGTGGCTCCAGCGGTCGATGTCGCGGAAGCGGGCGATCTGGACGGGGCGGCACGGGAGATCGGGCGGCGGGGTGAGGCCGAGTGCGGCTTCAAACTCCTGCAAGCCGCGCCGCTCGATCTCCGCCGCGTCCTGCTCCACCACCGCTGCCGCGCCCGACGATCTCCTCATCATCACCGCCGACCACGGCAACGCCCCCACTGCTCCCGGCACCGACGGCGAAGCCGGGTAGGGACGGCACGCCGTGCCGTCCGGAGTGAGCGTAGCGAGGCGCAAACATCAGCCATCCGCGCGTTCGCCGTAGTGCGCGGCGCTCTCGACACGGCGCTCGTTTTCGTCGGCTGTCGTGACGCCGAGCCGGTCGTAGAGCCCAGCCCATTGCGCATCGCACGGGTAGAGTTCTTCGTCGGCGAGTTCGCCCGCGTCGGCTCGCCGCCACGCCTCGGCAGCGAAGCGTTGCAACACGCGCGGCCAGCCGCTTGCCGCGTCCTCGTAGCCGTCGGGATGCAGGCCGGGATAGATGTAGGCGACGGCGCAGCATGCGCGGACGAGACCCCTTGCCATTTCTGCAATGCCAGGTCGTAGTGAAAGCATGACGAGGCCAGATAAATCACTGACTGCCGCAGGCAATGCCCTTCGCACGGCGCGCGAACAACGAGGTCTGAACATTGAAACGCTCTCCGCGGAAAGCGGCGTCCCTGCCATCAAACTTGCCGCCTACGAAGCAGGCACGGCGGAGGTGACTTTGGTCGAAGTCTGCGTGTTGGCGAAAGCGATGGGCACGACAGCTTCCGATATTTTCAGGAAAGCGGGAATCTAACAGCCTGCGCGCTGCTCGAAACCGGCAGAGTTCGGAACTGAATTCCCGGTGCAAGTTTGCAGGCGAGTTCGACAGCGGCGGAGTAAGTCGCGCGGTCGGCGATGTGTTCGAGCAGGTCATCGTCTCCGATGCCGTAGAGACCGAAATACGGAGCGCCCCATTCCTCGTCGAAAGGTTCATCGTCGGCTGTGAATGCTTCCACAAAATCATCTTCGAGCGAACCACGCACGGTCTGAATGCGGAACTTGCGAAAGGGGGCACCCGCTACGGGGTTTTCGGCGGAGACATCAATAGCCACCGGCAATCCCGAATCTGTCCTGACCGGCAGGCGCAACTTGTGCGCGACTCGGAGGCAATTCCTTGTGTCGAAGTCCAAGAGCGTTTCGGGGCCACCTAAGACCGAGACACATGCTTCACCAAATTTGTCCTCTAGCAGGTAAGGCCACACGTCATCGAGTTCCTCGAAGAACACATGCTGGCAAGACCACAGCTCAAACTCGGTCGCGATGCGCATGACCTGTCGCATGAACTTGTCGCCTCCGTTGTAACACTCGCTGAGATTCAGCGTCGGTGTGGTCGCCGCGTGTTTCTTCACGGCTTGCCATAGGGATACCGCCGCCCCGAACACGGCGGCGGGGTCGGGCTGTTGCGATTGGTCACTCATCTCTTTTCCACAACACGCACACCCGATAGTTTCCTGGAATGTATCCGCCAAAAGATTGGACGCGCGATGAGCTGTTCATCGTTCTCAACCTCTACCACAAACTGAATTTTGGTCAGCTTCACGCACGCAATCCCGTCATCGTCGCGCTGGCGGAAAAAATGAAGCGTGGTGCGAACAGTGTAGCGATGAAGCTCGTCAATCTCGCATCGCTCGACCCGGTAATAGTGTTGAGCGGCAGGAAGGGATTGAGCGGCGCGAGCGAACTCGACCGCGCGGTGTGGGGCGAGTTTCACGAGGATTTGAACGAGACCGTTCCCGCGAGCGAGGAAGCCTTGCGCGCGCTGTTCAATGCCGGCGAGGGCAGCGAACTCGAAGTGCTCCCGAGGAATGGTGTGCGCGTGCGGAAGCTCCCGCCGTGCGGGCCGACGGACGTGATGGCGAGCGCGAAGCAGAGGCGCGGGCAGGAATACTTCCGCGAGGCTGTCCTGAACAACTTCGACGGGTGCTGTGGCGTCACCGCGCTCGCCGTGCGCGAACTGCTCATTGCGTCGCACATCCTGCCGTGGGGCAAGCACGTCGCGGAGCGGCTGAATGTTCGCAACGGCATCTGTCTTTCGCGCCTGCACGATGCGGCGTTCGACCGCGGACTCGTCACCTTCGACAGCAAGCTGCGCCTGCAACTTTCCCCGCGTCTCAAGGCCGAACTGCCGCAGCGCGCCGTCGCTGAAAACTTCGCCGCTTACGAGGGAGAGTCGCTGCATTTTCCCGACGATGCCGCGCCGCCCGATGAAACGTTTCTTTCACAGCATCGCGCACACATTTTCCAAAAAAAATGATCGCCCGACGAGGAAGATGCGCTCGCGGTGCTGCGGAACGACGCGCTGCGCGTCGATGATTTTGTATTAGACCGTGTAGCCGAGGTGCTCGGAGAGCGTGCTGTGGATGATGTCGAAGGTTTTGTCACCGTCGTGGCCTTTGAGGTTCTTGACGTTCTCCAAGACGAACGCGGCGGGGCGGTGGAAGTCGAGAATGTCGGCGATGGAGAAGAAAAGGTTGCCCTGCTTTTCGTCCTGGAAGCCGTGCTTGCGCCCCAGACTCAGTTTCTTTGAAACGCCCGCGATGCTAAATGGCTGGCAGGGAAAGCCGCCGCAAAGAATATCGTGCGCGGGGATGTCGGCGACGGCGACGCCGTGGATGTCGCCGTGTGGTTTCTCACCGAAATTCGCCTCGTAGGTTTGCTGGCTGAACTTGTCGTAGTCGGACGAAAAGACGCATCGCCCGCCCGCTTTCTCGAAGGCGATGCGGAAGCCGCCGATCCCGCAGAACAAATCAATGAAACGCAGCGGGGCTGCCCCGTATGCCGGTGAATCCTCGCGAAGGATGCACGACTCCACCCCGCCGTTGCGCTCGCGCTTGGGTGCGGGTTTCGCTTTCGCGATCTTGGTCGTGGGTTTGCTCGGCGGGCGGGGCATTTCGTTTTTTCAGACGAAAGGCCAAACGTGCTGCGGTGTCGAGAAGGCTGCGCTTTTCGACTGCTCTTGATCCACTGATCGGACGAAGGAGCAAGATGACGCGCAGAAAAAAGCAGGCTGGCGCAAAGGCGCTCTTTGCCGTGCGGTAGGGCTTCTTCCCACATGCACGTCCCCACTTTCATCGAGCGCAAACGCGACGGCGCGGAACTCGACCCTGCTGAAATCGCGGAGTTCATCCGCGGCTACACCGCGGGCGAAATCCCCGACTACCAGGCGAGCGCCTTTGCGATGGCGGTGTTTTTTCGCGGCATGACGGCGGCGGAAACCGGCGCGCTGACCCGCGCGATGATGCACAGCGGACGCGTGCTCCAGTATCCCGCCGGTTCGCCGCCGAAGGTGGACAAACACAGCACCGGCGGCATCGGCGACAAAGTCTCGCTCATCCTCGCGCCGCTGCTCGCGTGCGACGGGCTGTGGGTGCCGATGATCTCCGGGCGCGGCCTCGGGATCACCGGCGGCACGCTCGACAAACTGGAAAGCATCCCCGGCTTCAACGTGGCGCTGAGCGAGGCGCAAACGCTCGCGCAGTTGGAAAAAATCGGCGTGGCGATGATCGGCCAGACGGCGGACCTCTGCCCGGCGGACAAAAAACTTTACGCCCTGCGCGATGTCACCGCGACCGTGCCCTCGCAGCCGCTCATCGTCGCGAGCATCATGTCGAAGAAGCTCGCCGAGTCGCTCGACCGGCTGGTGCTCGACGTGAAATTCGGCAGCGGCGCATTTATGAAAACGCGCGGGGAAGCGGCGGAACTCGCCGCCGCGCTCGCCGCCGTGGGCCGCGAGATGGGCGTGCAGACTTCGCACCTGCTCACACCGATGGACGAGCCGCTGGGCCGCACCGTGGGCAATGCGCTCGAAGTGGCCGAGGCCGTGGAATGTCTCCGCGGCGGCGGCCCGTCCGACCTGCGCGACCTCACGCTCGACCTCGCGGAAAAAGTCGCCACCGTCCCGCGCGTGCAGCTCGCGCGCTGGCTGGATGACGGCACGGCGTGGCGCAAATTCGTGGCGCTCGTGGAAGCGCAGGGCGGTGACGCGGGCGTGCTGGAGCGGCTCGGCGAGATTCATCGCGCGCCCGTCATCCACGAGCTTTGCGCGGCGGAAAACGGCCGCCTCACGCGGATGGACGCGGGTGCAATCGGGCGCGCGTGCGTGCAGCTCGGCGCGGGGCGCGCGAAGGCGAGCGACGCCATTGATTTCGCCGTCGGCGTGAGCGCGATCCAATCCACCGGCGCGACCGTCCAGCGCGGCGAGCCGCTGCTCCGCATCCACGCGCGCTCGGACGCCAGCATGCAAGCCGTGCTCCCGCTCATCGAAGCCGCCATCAGCATCGCCTGAGCGGGTGTCAAAATCGGTCTCTGCGTCTTCTGAAAATAGCCCAGCACTTTAGTGCTGGGTACCGATAGAGAACGCGCCAGTCCCAGAGGGACGGCAGAACGCTTCTTCCGTCCCTCCGGGACTGGTTTCTCTTGCGCGATGACCCAGCACTAAAGTGCTGGGCTATTTTCAGGATTGCCGATTTTTTAGACACCCTTCATCACCGCATGACCGGCCCACTCACGCATATTCTGCACGAACGCATCGCACGCGACGGGCCGATTCCCTTCCGCGATTTCATGGAGGCGGCGCTCTATCATCCCGAGCACGGCTACTACGCGTCGGGCCGCGCGCGGCTCGGGCGCGGCGGGGATTTTTTCACGAGCGTGAGCGTGGGGCCGCTGTTCGGTGCGCTGCTCGCGCGGCAGTTTGCGGAGATGTACACGCGGCTCGGCGAGCCGGCGGAGTTCACCATCGTCGAGCAGGGCGCGCATGGCGGCGAGTTCGCGCGCGATGTCCTCGCGGCGCTGCGCGAAATCGCGCCCGCGTGTTTCGCAGCGGTGCGGTGCGAGATCATCGAGCCGGCGGAAACGCTGCGCGCCGCGCAGCGTGCAACGCTCGCGGAATTCGCCGCCGCGAAAGTCCGCTGGCACTCGACGCTCGACGCGCTCCCGCCTTTCACCGGCGTGCATTTTTCCAACGAACTGCCCGACGCCTTTCCCGTCCACGCCGTCGTCTGGAACGGCAGCGCGTGGCGCGAAAGGCACGTCGCCACCGAGGGCGGACGCTTCGTTTTCACCGAGCGCGAAATTACGGCCGCGCCATTGCGGGCCGCGCTCTCCAAGCTCCCGCCGGTGCCCGCGGGCTACCGCACGGAAATCAATCTCGCCGCGCCCGCGTGGGTCGCCGCGCTCGCACCGAAGCTCGTGCGCGGCTTTGTGCTCGTCGTGGATTACGGCTTTCCACGCGCCGAGTACTACCGCCCCGAGCGCACCGACGGCACGCTCACCGGCTACGCGCAGCATCGCCGCGTGGATGACGTGCTCGCCGCTCCCGGCGAAACCGATCTCACCGCGCACGTCGATTTCACCGCGCTCGCCGAACGCGCGGGCGACGCGGGATTGCGCGTCGCGGGTTTCACCGATCAGCATCATTTCATTGTCGCGCTCGGCGCGCTGCATTTCCCCGCGAACATCCCGGACACACCCGCCAGTCAGCGCGAGCTGCGCGCTTTCAAGACGCTCATGCACCCGCAGATGATGGGCCGCAGTTTCCAGGTGCTCGCGCTGGAAAAAGGCGCGGAGTCGGCAGCACCGCTCGCGGGTTTCCGCTTCGCCCGCGATGCCGCCACCGTGCTTGGATTCGCTGTGAGCGCAGCGCGCTCCACCAACCTGTCATCCTGAGCGGAGCGTAGGCTTTGCGCAGCGCAGTCGAAGGACCTCTAATTTTTTACGGGCGGAGGCGGCGGGTGGAGCGACGCACTTCTCCCGCCGCCTCCACCCACGGAAATGTTAGAGGTCCTTCGACTCCGTTCCCGCCCGCCTGCGCCCGCCGGGAACTGCGCTCAGGATGACAGTCAGGGGTTATCCCGCCGCGATGTTGCGCAGCACCGCACAAAGCCCGGCGATTTGCTTCGGCGTGTGCCGCGCGGAGAGCGTGACGCGGAGCCGTGCGGCGTCGCGGGCGACAGTCGGGTAGCGGATGGCGGGGACGAGGTAGCCTTTGTCCGCGAGCACCTGCGCGGCTTCGAGCGCGGCCTCGGCTTTGCCGATGATGACCGGGACGATGGCGCTCTGCACTTTGCGCCCGGCGGAAAAAAGCGCGGGCATCTCGGCGGCGAATTGCGCGAGGTTTTGCCGGAGCTGCTGGCGGCGCTTTTCGCCCGCGGGAGAGAGCATCCACTCGACGGCGGCGCAGCCCGCGGCGGCGACAGCGGGCGAGGGCGCGGTGGAGTAGATGAAGCTGCGCGCGCGGTTCACGAGCAGCTCGATGAGCCGCCGCCCGCCGCAGACGTAACCGCCGCTGACGCCGAGCGCCTTGCTCAGCGTGCCCATGTGGATGTCCACCATCGCGTTCAGGTTGAGCTGGTGCGCGAGCCCGCGGCCTTGCAGGCCGATGACGCCGACGGCGTGCGCTTCATCCAGCAGCAGCAGCGCGCCGTAGCGGCGCTTCAGCTCCACGATTTCGCAGAGCGAGGCCCAGTCGCCGTCCATGCTGAAGACGGATTCCGTGACGACGACGACGCGCGCTTCGGGAAAATTTTCGCCCGCCCATTGCAGGTGACTTTCGAGCTTGCCCATGTGGTTGTGCGGGAAGACGCGGAGGTGCGCGCCGCTGAGCCGCGCGCCGTCGATGAGGCAGGCGTGGGCGAGCTTGTCCAAAATGATGACGTCGTCTTTCCGGCAAAGCGCGCCGAGGGTGCCGAGCGCCGCCGCGTAGCCGCTGGAAAAAACGAGCGCGGCTTCCGTGCGTTTGAATTCGGCGAGTTTTTCCTCGAGCCGCACATGCGGCGAGAGCGTGCCGCAGACGAGGCGGCTCGCGCCGGAGCCGACGCCATACTGGTCGATGGCGGCCTTCGCGGCGTCGCGCAGCGCGGGCTCGGTGGCGAGGCCGAGGTAGTCGTTGGAGGAAAAGTTGATGAGCTTTTTTCCGGCCAGCTCGACGGTGGGCTGCTGCGGCGAATCCATCTCGCGCAGCGTGCGCAAAAGCGAGCGCGCGCGCAGTTCGGCGAGTTCGGCGGCGATGGTCGGCGGCATGGGCATCGGTGTATGGACAACCGCAGCGGCGCGAAAGTCTTATCGCGCCGCCACTCTTCCACCGCCACGTCGCCGGCCGGCCGGCTCAGCGCTCGTCGTCGAGCAGCGGCTCCTCGGCTTTTTTCTGCGCGAGTTCCTGGCGCTGCATGGAGATGGTGACGGTTTCCTCGGCGCGCTGCAGGACGACGCTGCCATCGCTGATCCGCTGGACGCGGATGCGGGGCGCAGGCGCAGGTGCGCCGGGAGCCGGCGGGGCCGCGACCGCGACGGGCGCGGCGCCGCGGGGCATTTTCAAAAATTCGCCTTCGCTGTAGGCGCGGCCATTGATGACGGCGAGCGAGGGTGTGGCTCCGCTGCCAAGGAGGATGCTGGTCACGCGAAAACTTTTCCCGTCGAGCCCGGACTTCGGCGCAGCGATGGTCGCGACGACGGAGGAGACGCCTTTGCGATGCACCCAGCCGATGGGCCAGAACGGGGCGCGCACACCTTCGCCCGCGCAGGCAAAGCTGGAGCGGTTCTTGAGCTGATAAGGCTCGGGCGCGGGCTCGGCCTTGGCGGGCGCGGCTTCGGTTTTTTCGGGCGCTTCGGCGTGGAGTGCGGCGGCGCACAGCAGGCTGCCGGCGAGGATGAGGAGGTGGCGTGGAGTGCTCATTGTTTGACGATGTTGGTGAGGGTGATGAGCGCGTGCTGCATCTCGACATCTTCGCGGCTGGCATCGAGCTGCACGCTGCTGATCTCGACGAGCGGCTCCTCATTTTCGAGCGAGGCGACGGCGGTGGCAAAGGGGACGAAGCCGACCTTCGGAAGATCGACGCCCCAGGAGAGTTTGCGGAAGCCGACCATCTCCTTGTCCACGGCTTCGCTTTGCAGCCGGGTCGTGGTTTTTTCGAGACCCTGCTTTTTGAAAAACTCGGAAAGCCGCGGCGGAAACCAGGCGACCGGCGAACCGTCGGTCATCATCCCGGTGACCTGCCTGCTGGTGGCCATGCGGAGCGGCGCGCCCTGCTCCAGCTCCCGCGTGCGCTGGATCTGGGCTTTGGCGGCCACGATCTCGGGGCCGAGGGCGGTCACGCTTTTCTGGATCGCTTCCTGGTGTTTGGAAAGCGGCCCGAGGAGCAGGTTGAAGTAGCTGTACACGACTCCGAAAAAGAGGAGGGTCGCGAGAAAGATTTTCTGAATTTCTTCTTTGCCGAGTTTCATTTCTTTTTGCGTGCGGGTTGGGCGGAGGAGTTTTCGGCGCCGGCGTAGAGATCCACGCTGATGGCAAACATGGCGGTGGGCACTTGCTTGCCGTCGAGCATGACCATTTCGGTGCCGTCTTCGAGGGAGCGGAATTTCGAGGTGACGTTCCGGTAGCTCTCGCCGAATTTTTCGGAGAGCGCGGTGCGCAGTTCCTCGGCGACTTTGCGCGCATCGGTTCCGGCGGAGAGCCCGTCGAGCGAGATCGAGCAATGCCGGAGCCCCTCGCCGGCGATGTCGCCAGCCAGCCGGGTGACCTGCACCTGACGCGGCACGACCTGCATGATCTGCTCGAGCATCGGCGCCCAGTAAAAGCGGCTCTCGATTTTTTTGACGAGGAGATCGCCGGATTTCGTCTGCGAGTTGAGTTCCTCCTCGCGCTTTTTCGCGGCCTTGGACAGCGGCTCCAGCTTGGCAAACTCGTCCTTCACCGTGGCCAGCGAGCTGTTGATGCTGTGGAGCTTCACGAGCTGGATGACGTAGTAGCTGGCGAAGGCGAAGATCACCGTCACCAGGCCGTATATCGAAAGTTTGAGCGGGTCGCGGCGCTGGATCGCCTTCGCTTTGACGGCTTCGTGGTAAAGATTGAGGTGCAGAGCCATCGGTTTAGTTCCCTTTCAAAAGTTCCGCCGCCGCGCCGCAGGCGACATTGAGATCGAGCGCTTCCGCCGCAAAACCCTCGGCCTGGCCGGCCCCGAGCCCCGCTTCGCATTTGCCCGCCGCGCTCCACGAATCGCACGGCAGCCCGAGTTCCTCGCAGAGTATCTTGAGCAGCGCGGCCGATTTCGCGGGCCCGCCGGAAATGAAAACCTTGCTCACCGTTTCCTCGTGCCGGTGCTCGAGAAAGCCGATCGAGTTTTGGATCTCACGGATCAGCGACGAAAGCGCGACCCGGCAGTATTCGATCATCACTTCGTCCTCCTGATCCAGCGCCTCGATGACGGTCTCCCGTTCCTCGCCGCTCAAGGCCGCGAGCCCGTCGAGCAGCGCCTTGCCGCCGAAATCAATCGACCGCACGAGGATCAGCTCCCGCTTTGCCCCGACCATGACGGTCGAGCCGGTGTGGCCGATATCGACGAGGAAAAAAGCCTGCTCATTGAAGATTTCCGGGAAGGCGAATTCAAAGGCGTTGAAAGCGCAGATCGGCGCGAGCTGCAGCGCGCCCACACTCGTTCCGGCGTGCTCCACCGCACTGCCGACCATCGAGACCTGCGCACGCGGCAGACCGCCGACGAGATATTTTTTCCGCCCCGCCACCTCGGGATCGGTGCTCGTTTCATTGGTCGGGATGCGATCGCAATCGAGGACGAAATCTTTGCAATCCTGATTGAGCAGCGCCATGCCGTTGAGCCGCAGCGCGTCGCGCAGGAGATGCACCGGCGTCTCCGGCTGCTCGATGATGCGGATGAGCGCGTCCGGGCTGGAGATGCCCACGGCGCACGCTTTGGCGGAGCCGCCCATCGTGGAGAAAAGCGACTTGAGTTCCCGCCCGAGCGTGTCGGCGGAATCCACCGGCCCGCTCAGCACTTGGGAGGCGTAATGCGTGACCACGTAGCGGTCCGCGCCTTTGCGCTGGAGCAGCACCGACTTGAGCGAGTAGCGCCCGAGGTCCACGCCGATGACGGATGTGAGAGCTTTTGCCATTGTGAGTTCGTATCAAAGCAGCCGATGTGCCGGGGTGCGTGGATTCTCAAAAATTTCCCGCCGTGGGCTGTGCCGCAGTCCGCCGAGCATTCTGCGGCAGATCGGCGAGCATCTGCGAAAGCACGAGCAGCGCGACCCCCGCACCGATGAGGATGAAAAGGATGCCGCCCGCGAGCAGCAGCGCGCGGTTGCGTCCGCCCGTGCCGCGCTGCGCCCGCTGCATCGCCAGTTGGGCGTCGAGCATTTGCAGGAGTTGTTCTGGCGTTGCTTTGGTCGTTTCGATTTCTTTCATGGTTCTCAAAAAAAACTGCTTCTCAATGTTTGGCGCTACTCCCCAGGAAAAAGCCTATGTCGGGCCATTGTTCGGATTTCTTGCCGTCATGCTCCCCGGCCTCGTCGTCGAATGGCTTGGCAAAGGCCACGGTTTCTGGTGGGCCGACGAGACGCGCTACTGGGTCTGCCCCCTCCAGGCGCTCGTCGGCGGCGTCCTGCTTTGCCGCTGGTGGCCGGAGTACAAAATGCGCCCGCCCGCCCGCGCCTGGATCGCCGTGCTCATCGGCGTCATCGCGCTCATCCTTTGGATCGCACCGCAGCAATTCCTCGGCTTCGACCCGCGCCGCGACGGCTTCGACCCCGGCCGCTTCGGCACCCACGGCTGGCCCTACGCGCTGAACACCGGCCTCCGCTTCGTCCGCCTCGTCATCATCGTCCCGCTCGTCGAGGAGATTTTCTGGCGCGGCTTCCTCCTCCGCTACCTCATCGACGACGACTTCCTCGACGTGCCCGTCGGCGCCTTCTCCTGGAAATCCTTCGCCATCGTCACCGGCGGCTTCACCCTCGAGCACACCTTCCCCGACTGGCCCGCCGCCATCCTCACCGGCATGCTCTTCAACCTCGTCGCCTACCGCACCCGCAGCCTCAGCGCCTGCGTCCTCACCCACGCCGTCACGAATCTTTTGCTCGGCCTCTACGTCATGCGCACCGGCCAGTGGGGCTTTTGGTGAACCCGCCCGCTCACTCCGCCAGCGCGCGCCGCGTCAGCCGCGCGTAGGCCTCGCGATATTTCTCGCTCGTCTTTGCAATCACCTCCGCCGGCAGCGCGGGCGCGGGCGGCGTCTTGTCCCACGCGAGCGTTTCCAAGTAGTCGCGCACGAACTGCTTGTCGAAACTCGGCGGGCTGATGCCGAGCGCGTGCTGGTCAGCAGGCCAAAAACGCGAGCTGTCCGGCGTCAGGCATTCATCAATCAAAATCACCCGCCCATCCAGCAGCCCAAACTCGAACTTCGTGTCCGCCACGATGATCCCCCGCTCCGCCGCGTACCGCCGACCTTCCTCATAAAGCTGCACGCTCAGCTCCCGCACCTGCTCCGCCACGCCTTCGCCGAGCAGCCGGCAGCATTCCTCCCAGCCGATATTCTCATCATGCCCGCTCACCGCTTTCGTCGATGGCGTGAACAGCGTCTCCGGCAACTTCTCCGCCAGCCGCAACCCGCCCGGCAGCTCGATCCCGCAGATGCTTCGCGACGCCTGATACTCCTTCCACCCCGACCCCGCCAGATACCCCCGCACCACACACTCCACCGGCAGCGGCTCCGCCTTCAGCACCACCATCGCCCGCCGCGCAAGCTGTGCTGCAAAAGGTTTCAGCGCCGCCGGAAAATCCTGCACGTCCGTTGCGACGACGTGATTTTCCACCGCGTGAAAATGCGCAAACCAAAACGCCGAGATCGAAGTCAGCACCGCGCCCTTGTCCGGGATCGCATCCGGCAGGATGCAGTCAAACGCGCTGATCCGATCCGTCGCCACCAGCAGCAGATGCTCCCCCAGGTCAAAGATTTCGCGCACCTTGCCGCTGGCGACTTTGCGGATGCCGGGGAGTTCGAGATTGAGGAGGTCCATCGGCACGAAGATGAACGGCCCCGCCCCGGCAGCCAATCCCGAACATCACCTGTCGAAAGCCGCTGCAAAACCAAAGAGGCGGCCGAGGTGACTGAACCGCGAAAAGCAGAGACGGTGCAATATGCCGCCGGTCAGCCGCGTCCACCCGTCGCGTAGCCACGTTTGAAAAAGCTTTCAACTGTCGCTACGCGACTGCGCCTTCCGACCGTGCCGACCGCGGGCTGAAGCCCCCGGCTACCCTCATCCGTCCCGCTGGGACGAGTGGTTGCACCATCTCTCTGAGACTCCGCCTTGCCCTGCCCCCACCGTCCCGGCATCCTCCGCCACCGTATGGCTGCCACAAAACCCTCCTCGCTCGTGGACACCCGCGTCGTCTATTGCGGGGACATCTCGACCAGCTCCGCAAGCTGCCCGCCGCCAGCGTCGATCTCATCTACATCGACCCGCCCTTCAACTCGAACCGCAACTACGAAGTCTTCTGGGACGAGACCAAGGAAAAGCGCGCCTTCGTGAACCGCCAAGAGAGCACCCCCACCTGCTAACCTGCATGCCCGAAGAGGTATTCAAATACTGCAATTCGCGCGGTGTGGATATACTGTGCAACCTAGAGTTGAAGATCACTCCGCCTGATCAGTTCAACGATCCTTTCGAGTTCACGCCGCGCGTGATTTGTTCATCGCCCGACTATCACGTCAAACGTCTCTACAATGATAAGGCTGGGCTAAAAATCATGTTTGAGGAACAAAAGCAGGCAGGCGTGTTCAAAGGTGATTTCCGTGAGTTTAAGAAGAAACTTCGCGCATTGCGGCCGGGCTTCCGTGCTCGCTTCGTCGAAAGCATACCGGAGATCAACGCGAATCTTCAGGCGAAACAATTGAACTCGGTTAGTCGGGAGTTGGGTGTCCTATGTTTGTCTAGCCGGGCAGACTCGATTGTAATGTGGGGCCACTACGCCGACAAACATACGGGTATCGTCATCGGGTTCGATAAATCGTGGAGCGTCTTCCATGACAAAAAAGGCCTTAGGCCCGTCCACTATGTCAGCGAGCGAACTATCTGGGATACGAGTTACCCGCCAGGTAGTCGAGAGGCAGAGGAGGGGTCGGATATGATGATCCTCTCAAAGAACCAAGAATGGCGTTACGAGGGAGAACTGCGCCAATTATTTGTATTGGAAGGGCTCGGCCAACGCCTGCTGGATGATGGCACCAGAGGTTATTTTCGGGCCGTTCCACCTGAAATCATCCGCAGCGTTTGTCTGGGTTTTCGATGCCCTCTCTCGCGTGAAAATGAAATCCGCTCTGTTCTGAAAGCCTCGCACTTTGCGCATGTGAAGATATCGAAGGCATCTCTTCACGAGGAGAAATATGCTCTCAGAATCGATTAGAATTCCAAAGCAGCGTCAGCCCCCCAGACTGCCTTGTTGCCCCGACATTGACAGCTTCGAGGCCATGATGGCCCGAGAGGAATGTGCCAAGGGCTTCTTAGTCTCCTTCGACTACACCGGCGACGCCCTCACCGACATCAGCCGTTTTTTCAAGCTGACCGGCAAAGTCTTCGTCGCCCTCACCGTCGGCGAAAATCCTCGACGAACAGATCGCCCGCAAGCTGGCTTGAGCGCCCGCTGAACCGGGACACCCGCATGCACGCCACGCCGACTGCCCGCAACATCCCGCTCTTCATCGCGTTTCGCGTGCTCTTCAATGCGCGGTGGTACTATCCGGTGCTGGCGGTGCTGTTTCTGGATTTCGGGCTGACGATCGGGCAGTACGCGCTGCTCAATGTGGCGTGGGCGGCGGCGATTGTGGGGCTGGAAGTGCCCTCGGGCGCGCTCGCGGATACGCTCGGGAGAAAGCGGCTCGTGGTTTTCGCAGCGGCGCTGATGGTCGTGGAAATGGCGGTCTTCGCCTTTGCGCCCCGGGGGAATCCGACACTGCTCTTTGCGCTTTTTCTGCTCAACCGCATCCTCAGCGGCGCGGCGGAAGCCAGCGCCAGCGGAGCCGACGAGGCGCTCGCGTATGACTCGCTCGTGGCCGAGGGCCGCGAGGCGCAATGGCCGCGGGTGCTGGAGCGATTGATGCGCTGGCAGTCGGCGGCGTTCTTCGTGGCGATGCTGCTCGGCGCAGCGGTCTATGACGTCCATCTCGTCCAGCGCGTCGCCGATTTCCTCGGCCTCC
>JAYVNN010000055.1:0-7040 GCA_043758435.1 Chthoniobacter sp. | reverse complement strand
AGCAGCGCGTCGCGGCAGCCGCCGGTGGTGGGATCGTAGAGCGGTTCGCCGAGGTCGTTGCGCCCGAGGAACCACTCGAAGCAGCACCGCGCCGCACGGAGCCAGTATTGGTCGCGCGTCACGGCATGGGCTTCGAGACAGGCGGAAAGCATGGAGTGCGCTTCGAGCGGCTGCTGATCAAAACGCGCACGCTCGCCTTCGTGCGTCCAGAAACCGTGGCAGCCAATCGGTGCGAAATGCCCGCCCTCGGCAGTCTGCGCCTCAAGCAGCCAGCGCAGCGAAGTCAGCCCGATGTCGAGCATCTCGCCGTCGGAAGTCCAGTGCCCGCTGAGGATCAGCGCGTGCGCGAGCTTGGCGTTGTCGTAGGTCGCAATCGGCTCGAACCACTGCCAGCCCGGCGACGAATTTGCGCGATACAAGGCGACGAGTTTTCGCGCCAGCAAATCGCGCATCTGGCTCACCACGCGGTCGCCGGAAAAAGTGCGCAGGTATTCGTGAATCGCGATCAGCGCAAAGGCCCACGCGCGCGGAGAACTGAACCGCGCCACCGGCGGCAGCCCGCGCTGAAAAAGCAGCGCGCAGAGATTGCGATGCCCCTCGTTACGCGACCGCCCGAGAGCCGTGCCCACGGCCCACAGCGCCCGCGCGTGACTGTCCTCCGAGCCCGCGCGCTCGATCCACTGGCGGTGATGGTTCATAAAGTTGCGGAACCGCGAAGTGTTCGCGTCGAACGCGTACCACAGGAACGCCAGATAGCTGCTTTCCAGCCGCTCGATCTCCGGCTGCGGCTCGGTCATTTTCTGGAGCAGCACGGTGAAGATGAAAGCCCGCGCGTTGTCATCCGTGCAGTAGCCCTCGTGGTAGTTCGGCACGTTATAAATGGCGTGCTGAAAGATGCCCGTGTGGTCGCTCATCTTCAGCAGATGATCGAGCTTCAGCGCCGGCATCGGGTAGTTCGCATTCTCGATCCGCCGCACCGCCACCGTCTCCACCGACGGCACGCTCAGGCTCGCGCGCGCTTTTTCAAAACTCTCCATGTAGCGCCGCGCCACCACCGGCCAGATCATCTCCCGGCCAGCCTTCCAGGCCCTTTTGCGCATCGCCGTCATCAACGTGGGATTCGAGAGAAAATGGTTCACGCCTTCCGCGATGGCGGCGGAATCGCGGAACGGCACCAGCACCCCGCGCTCGCCGGCGAGCAGCTCCTGCGCGTGCCAGTACGGCGTCGAGACGACCGCCTTTCCCGCGCCGAAAGTATAGGCCAGCGTGCCCGAGGTGATCTGCGCCTCGTTGAGGTACGGCGTGAGATAAATGTCCGCCGCGCCGATGAATTCCTTCAGCTCCTCGATGGCCACGAACTTGTTGTAAAAGATCACCTGCGCCGCGACGCCGCGCTCCACCGCCAGCCGCTCCAGCTTTTGCCGGTAGGCCTCGCCCTCCCGCGCAAGCAAGTGCGGATGCGTCGCGCCGAGCACGAGGTACACGATATTTGGATGCCGCTCCAAAATCGCCGGCAGCGCCTCGATGACATATTCAATCCCCTTGTTCGGCGACAGTAGCCCAAAGGTCAGCAGCACGGTCTTGCCCTCCACGCCGAAGACATCCTTGTAGAAATTCGAGTCAATGAACGGCATGTCGATCACCCCATGCGGGATGAGGTCGATCTTCTCCGGCGCGACCCCGTAGATCGTCTCCAGCATTTGCCGCCCGCGCTCCGCCATGACGATGAAGCGCGTGGAAAGCGCATCGAGCTGCTCCATCACCGCGCGCTGCTCGGCATTCGGCTCGGCGAGCACCGTGTGCAAAGTCGTGACCACCGGCTTGCGCACCTCGCGCAGAAACTCCAGCAGATGACTCCCCGCCGGCCCGCCGTAGATGCCGAACTCATGCTGCACTGATACGACCTCGACATTGTTGATGTTCAAAAAATCCGCCGCCCGCCGGTAGGATTCCAGTTCCTGCTCCTCGATTTCAAAGCGCACCCGCGCCGGATAATCGTAACCCTCCGCCCGGTCATTCACCGAACCCACGATGCACCCCGTCTCGGGAAATTCTGCGGCGATGGCCTCGCAAATATCCGCCGTGAAAGTGGCGATGCCGCAGCGCCGCGGCACGTAGTCGCCGAGGAAGGCGATGTGTTTGGTATTGGTCGGGTTATCCATAGGCTTGAATCGCGTCTCGAACGCCGCGCGGTGGCATCGACCAGTGACTCGCCCGGAGGCGGCGAGCAGCCCTGAATGAAACGAACGCGACCGTCGCGCCCGCGCCCGGCCCGGTCAATCCGTATCCGCTGACGCCGGGAGCTGGCGCGGGCTTTTTTCTTGGCGCAAAGACGGGATTGCGCGCATAGAACGGCTGCGCATTGTGCGCGGAGTTTTTCTCCCCCTTTTTACCCACCCACCATGAACACCAAGCAAGTCCTGGAAATGTTTGCCGAGCACGGCGTCATCGATGCCGGCCAGATCGAAGACGTCACCCAGGAAGTCAACCACAGCGGCAAGTCGCTCGTCGAAGTCATGGTCGATTTCGGCATCTGCACCGACCAGCAGTTTTACGAAACCATCGCGTCCTCGCTCGGCACGGATTTCGTGGATCTCGCGGGCTTTGAGCCGCCGCAGGATGTCGTCCGCCTCATCCCCGGCGGGCTCGCGCTGCTGCACCGCGCTTTTCCGCTCGGGGTGGAAAGCGGGAACATCCAGGTGGCGCTCGCCGACCCGCTCAATGCGCAGACCGGCGAGGATTTGCGCTTTGCGCTGGGCAAGGAAATCCAGGTCATGGTCGCGCCCGTCTATCAGATCGATGAGCTGATCAAAAAGAACTACGGCACGGACCTCGGGAGCATGGACGACATCCTCGCGCAGCTCGGCGGCGAGCTGGAATTTGGCGGCGGCGACGGGCTGGACATGAAGCACCTCGAAGCCGAGGCCAATGCGACGCCGATCATTCGCTACGTCGATCTCATCATCCATCAGGCGATTCAGGATCGCGCGTCGGACATTCATTTCGAGCCGTTCGAGACGGAGTTCAAAATCCGCTACCGCGTGGACGGCGCGCTTTACGAAATGGCCCCGCCGCCGCGCCACCTCGCGCTGCCCGTGATCTCGCGCGTGAAGGTCATGTCGAACCTGAACATCGCCGAGCGGCGGCTGCCGCAGGACGGGCGCATTCAGAAAAACATCGCCGGCCGTCAGGTCGATCTCCGCGTCTCCACGCTGCCCACGCAGTTCGGCGAAAGCGTGGTGCTCCGCGTCCTCGACCGCACCACCGTGAACCTCGAAATCGAGGCGCTCGGCATGCCGGACTACATTTACAACTACCTCCTCCGCACGATCGAAAAGCCCAACGGCATCTTCATCGTCACCGGCCCCACCGGCTCCGGCAAGACCACCACGCTTTACGCCTGTCTGAATAAGATCAACACCATCGACTCCAAGGTGCTGACCGCGGAAGACCCAGTGGAATACAACATCGAGGGCATCATTCAGGTGCCGATGGATGAAAAGATCGGCCTGACCTTTGCGCGCACGCTGCGCGCCTTTCTCCGGCAGGATCCCGACCGCATCATGGTCGGGGAAACGCGCGACGTAGAGACCGCGCAGATCGCCATCCAGGCCTCGCTCACCGGGCACTTGGTTTTCACCACGCTGCATACGAACGACGCGCCCGGCGCCGTCACCCGCCTCATCGACATGGGCGTCGAGCCCTTCATGATTTCCTCCTCCCTCGAAGGCGTGCTCGGCCAGCGGCTCATCCGCAAAATCTGCCTCGGCTGCAAGACCGCCTACGAGCCCAATGAAGCCGCCCTCGCGCAACTCGGCCTCTCGCCGCACGAGATTGGAGACAAGAATTTCTACTACGGCAAAGGCTGCGAGGCCTGCAACCAGACCGGCTACAAAGGCCGCAAAGGCATCTACGAACTGCTCGACATGACCGACCCCATCCGCGACCTCATCAACAAACGCGCCCCGTCCGTCGTCCTCAAACAGAAAGCCATCGAACTCGGCATGACCACCCTCAGGCACGACGGACTCCGCTGCATTTACGACGGCGAGACGACCATCGAGGAAGTGCTGAAATACACCTGACGCGGGTGCGTGAGGGGCTCACCCCTCCAGCCGGTAGCCGAGGCTGTGGACGGTGAGGAGATGCCGCGGCTCGCCCGGCGTGTCCTCGATTTTCTGGCGCAGCTTGACGATGAGCTGATCGAGCGTGCGGGTGGTGCCGTAGTATTCGATGCCCCAGATTTCGCCGAGGATGGTTTCGCGCGAGACGGCGTTGCCGCGCTCGCGGAAAAGCAGGGCGAGGACGCGGAGTTCGCGCGGGGTGAGTTCGATGGCTTCCTTGCCGCGCTTGCCGCGCAGGGCTTTGCAATCGACGCACACATTGCCAAACGCGATCTCCGCGGGAAGGTCGGTCGCGCCGCCGCCGGGCTCGGCGCGGCGCAGGAGCGCATGCACGCGGGCGAGGAGTTCGCGCAGGCTGAAAGGTTTCGTGACGTAATCGTCCGCGCCGAGTTCGAGGCCCACGACTTTGTCGATCTCCTGGCCTTTCGCCGAGAGCATGAGGATGGGGATACGGTTCTTGGCGGCGCGGATTTCGCGGCAGAGATCGTAGCCGCTTTTGCCGGGCAGCATGATGTCGAGGATCACGAGGTCAGGCTTGCGCTGGCGGAGCAGGGGAGTGGCCTGGAGGCCATCGCCGCACTCGCTGACTTCGTAGCCTTCGCCGCGCAGAGCATCGCAGAGGCCGAGGCGGATGTGGGCGTCATCTTCCACCACGAGGATGTGTTTTTTCATAAAAGGATTTTAGGAGTTTTAAGCCACGGACAGACACGGAGTTTCACGGACAAAGAATCAAATCCGTGTCTGTCCGTGTCTGTCCGTGGCTCCTTTTTCGGATCCATTTTCCAAAGGGATGCGCAGCGTAAAGTTGCTCCCGCCGCCCTCGCGCGCCGCGACGGTGATCTCGCCGCCGTGTTCGTGCGCGAGGCGCTGCGCGAGCGTGAGGCCGAGGCCGCTGCCTTGGATGCCGCTGGAGAGCGAATCGTGCGCGCGATAGAAAGCCTCGAAAATCTTCCGCTCCTCGCTCGCCGCCACGCCGCCGCCTCGGTCGAGCACGCTCACGCAGACGTGCGCACCGTCGAGGTAGGTGTGCAGTTCCACCTCCTTGCGCTCACCGGCGTATTTTTCGGCGTTGGAAAGCAAGTTGACCAAAATCTGCGCGAGCGCGTCTTCATTGCCGGTGACGGGATACGGCGCGGGCGCGGCCTCCCAGCGCGTGGTGAAGCCGCTCTCCTGCAAGTGCAGCTCATGCCCCTCCCAGGTGCGCTCGATGACCGCGTGCAGATCGAGCGGCTTTTTCTCGAAGCGCTTTTGCTTCCGCTCCAGCCCGGCGAAATCGAGCACGTTATTGATCAGCCGCGTGAGCCGCTCGGCCTCGACCATGATGATGCGCAAGTACTGCGGATGCTTTTCCGCGGAAGCGCCGTGCCCGTTTTGCATCAGCTCGGCAAACATGCGGATCGAAGTCAGCGGGGTCTTCAGCTCGTGCGAGACGTTGGAAACGAAGTCCGTCTTCTGCTGCGCGAGCGCGAGCTGGCGGCGCGCATCGGCGACCACCAGCCAGCCGCCGCACGCGATCGCGCCGAGCGCGGTGGCGATGAGCCAGGTGAGCGTCCGCCGCAGTGCCCGCGCCGATTCGCGGACCTGCTCGGGCCTTTGCAAATAAAGCGCCGCCTCCCAATGCGGCAGCGCCTCGCCGATCTCCGACGCGACGAACGGGCGCTTCCAATCGCGCCCCGTCTCGCCCGGCGGCTGCGTGGCGATGGGCCTCGCCTTGTCATCGAGCAGCGCGAGGATGAACTCGGGTTTCTCCGCGCGAGAGAGGCGGCTGGCGGATTCCTTTTCCCGCGCGGGCAGCACCGCAGGCCACAGATCGCGCAGATTGTCGGACTCGATGAGGCAGCCGAAAATCATCTCCGGGGCCTGCGCGGGCCGGAGCCAGAAAATGATGTCGAGCTGATCCTGCACGAAGCGCGTGATGACGCCCTCGTTCGCATCGGACGTGAGCGCCTTGAAGTCTGAAGTCGTCGGCGTGAGTTGCGAAAGCGCCGCGCTGTTGTTCGCGAAGACCTGCTGCGGCGCGACGTTGCGCGTCACCGCTTCGAGCTTGTTGGTCTGCTCGTTTTCTTTCGCGGAATCGTTTTGCACCTGCGCCGCTTCTTTGCCTTTCGCGTCGTCCTTTTGAAAACTGTCCGCCTGCTGCTTCGTGGCCGCCTGCGCGGGCAGGGGAGCGGCAGGCGCGGGCAATGGCGGCGCAGACTGCGCGCGCTTAGCTTCATCTTCCTTCGCAGACGGAGTGCCGGTGTAAGTTCCGGCCTTGCCGGCAAAGGTGACGGGCGCGTCGTAGTTTCCGCCCTTCGATTTCCGCAACTGCTCCGGCCGGTTCAGCTCCTCGCCCGAGACCCAATAGACCGTCGCCGGCGTCGTGCCCGCCAGCCACGCGCCATTGCCGAGCAGAAATTTTTGCCAATCCTTGTTGCTCGCCGCCCGCTGCGGCGGTGGCGCGCAGAGCATGCCCGTACTGTTGAGCGCAAAGCCCACGGACTTGCGCGGCCACTCCTTTGCCAATTCCGTGGAAAAATTGTTCGCCAGCTTTTGCGCATCGCCATTCGCGAGCAGGCGCCGTACGGCCTCGTTGAAAGCGCGGCGCTCGTCGTCGATCAACGCCCGCGCCGCGCTCGCGGCGTTTTCCGTTTCGGTCTGGTAAAGTTCCGCCGTCCGCTTCTCGAGGATGATCTGCTGCTCCTCCGCGCTCCGCAGCGCCAGCCAGCCGAGCACCACGCTGGGCAGCAGGACGGCGAGGAGGAAAATCCAGATGCTTTTTTTCATCGAAAAATTTGGCGGAGCAGCGAGTCGCGCGGCTGTAGGGGAAGCTGCCAGCTGCCCCTACAGCGCGACAGCTCGCGCTGCGCGGAGAAGCTACCGCTTCTGGTATTTGTCCTGCCAGTTTTCGTATTGCATCTGCTTGCGGCTGGCCTT
>JAYVNN010000054.1:0-7064 GCA_043758435.1 Chthoniobacter sp. | reverse complement strand
TGCAGGCGGACGACGTTGAGCCGGTAGAAAAGATCCTCGCGGAAATTTTTGACGGCGATTTCCTGCTCGAGGTTTTTGTTGGTCGCGGCGACGACGCGGACGTTGGTCTTGAGCGTTTCATTGGCCCCCACGCGCGAGAACTCGCCGCCCTGCAAAACGCGCAGGATTTTCCCCTGGAGCGCCAGGGGCATGTCGCCGATTTCATCGAGGAAAAGCGTGCCGCCATTCGCCTGCTCGAAGCGCCCGACGCGCGCGCCGATGGCTCCGGTGAACGCGCCTTTTTCGTGGCCGAAAAGCTCGCTCTCCAGCAGTTGCTCGGGGATGGCCGCGCAGTTGATGGCGATGAAAGTTTTCGCGTTGCGTCCGCTGTAATGGTGGATTGCGCGGGCCACGAGTTCTTTGCCCGTGCCGCTCTCGCCGGTGATCATCACGGGCGCATCGCTGTGCGCCACGCGGCCGATGATTTTGAAGACCTGCTGCATCGCCGCGGACTTCCCGACGATGGAGTCCTGATGCTCGTCCACGGTGAGCTGCGGCTTGAAAGTCGTCGCGGCTTTCATCTCGGCCTGCGCCTTGAGCGCGGCGTCCACGACAGCCTTGAGGGTGAAGGGCAGCGCTTCCTTTCGCACAAAGTCGAACGCGCCGAGCTTCATGGACTCGATGACAGCCTGCGTGGTGCCGAAGCCGCTCATCAGAATGACGATGGCGTTCGGGTCGCGCTGCCGCACTTTCACCAGCAACTCCTGGCCGCTGAAGGGCAGGAGATGCGTCTCGGTGAGCAGCACGTCGGGGTCTTCGCGGCCGAAAATCTTGAGCGCCTCGTCGCTTTTCGTTGCGGTGATGACGCGCGTGCTCGCGTTGCCGAGCTGGTGCTGCACCCAGGCGAGGAAGTCGGTGTCGGGATCAACGACGAGGATGGATTGCGTATTTTCCATGAAGGTTAAAGGCCGCCGTAGCGGCGCTGGCGTTTATTGAACTCGGCGATGGCTTCCCGCAAGTCCGCTTTGCCGAAGTCGGGCCAGAGCTTTTCGGTGACGTGGATTTCGGTGTAGCTGAGCTGCCAGAGGAGAAAATTTGAGAGCCGCATTTCGCCCGAGGTGCGGATGAGCAGGTCGGGGTCGGGGTAGGCGGCGGTGTAAAGGCGGGCGCTGATCGTGTCCTGGTCGATCTCGCCGAGCGTGCCCGCCGCGGCTTCGGCGCAGAACGTTTTTACGGCGTCGATGATCTCGGTGCGACCGCTGTAGTTCAGCGCGAGGATGAGCGTGGTCGCGGTGTTGGCGGCGGTTTGCGCGATGGCGTCGGCGAGCGCGCGCTGGCAGGTGTCGGGCAATTCGTGGAGCCGGCCGATGGCGGCGAGACGGACTTTGTTCTTCATCATCACCGGCAATTCCTGCGCGATGAAATGCTCGAGCAGGACAAACAGCGCGGCGACTTCCGCGGCGGGGCGCTTCCAGTTTTCCGTGGAAAAGGCGTACACCGTCAGAAATTCCACGCCCAATTCCACGCACGCTTCCGTGACTGCGCGCACGGATTCCGCGCCTTGCTCGTGGCCCTTGATGCGCGGCAGATTCCGCTCGCGCGCCCAGCGCCCGTTGCCGTCCATAATGATCGCGATGTGCCGCGGGACGGTCATGTTTCTTAAACCACGATGGTCTGATCGCGGTTCGGCCCCACGCTCGCGATGGTCAGCTTCGCGCCGCTCAGCTCCGCGAGTTTGTGCAGGTACGTCTGCGCGGCCTTCGGCAAATCGCGGAATTTTTTCACCTCGTGCGTCGGCGTCTTCCAGCCGGGCATTTCGATGTACACGGGCTGGCATTCGGCGAGTTGGCGGAAGTCGGAGGGCGGCACGTCGAGCGTTTTGCGGCCGAGTTTGTAGTGCGTGCAAATGCGGATCGTCGCGAGCGAGTCGAGCCCGTCGAGGTTCGTCACGGCGATGTCGTCGATGCCGTTAATCATTCCGGCGTAGCGCACGGCCACGGAGTCGAACCAGCCGCAGCGCCGCGCGCGTCCGGTGGTCGAGCCATACTCGCGGCCCATGCCGTGCAGCATGTCGGAAATTTCCGCGTTCTCCGTCGGGAACGGGCCTTCGCCGACGCGGGTGGTGTAGGCTTTCATCACGCCGAGCACGCGGTCCATGCGGTGCGGCGGCACGCCGGAGCCGGTGCAGGCGCCGCCGGCGGTGGTGTTCGATGAGGTGACGTAAGGATACGTGCCGTGGTCGATGTCGAGGAAAGTCCCCTGCGCGCCCTCAAACAAAATCTCGCGCCCGGCTTTCAGCGCCGCGTGCAAAAAGACGACGGTGTTCCCGACGAAAGGCGCGAGCGCTTTCCCCGCCTCCAAATACGCGGCGTTGATTTCCTTGAAGCTCAGCGGCTTCGCGCCAAACACCTTGAGCACGGCGTTGTTGTCCTTCACGCGCGCCGCGAGCTTTTCGGAAAAAAGCGCGGGCTGCATCAGGTCGGCCATGCGCAGGCCCACGCGCGCGGCTTTGTCGCCGTAGGCCGGGCCGATGCCGCGCTTCGTGGTGCCGATCTTGTTCTTCCCTTTTTTCACCTCGCGCTGCTCGTCGAGCGCGCGGTGGTACGGGAGCACGAGATGCGCGCAGTCGGAGATGAGCAGGTTGTCTTTGGTGACTTTGATTTTCTGCCCGCGCAGGCCGTCGATTTCCTTCGCGACGGCGACCGGGTCAATGACTACGCCGTTGCCGATCACGCACATTTTCTTCGGCCGCAAAATGCCCGACGGGATGAGGTGCAGCACGTATTTCGTGCCGCCGACGATGACGGTGTGGCCGGCGTTGTTGCCGCCCTGCGAGCGCACGACGATGTCGGCCTGCTCGGTGAGGAAGTCGATGATTTTGCCTTTGCCTTCGTCGCCCCACTGGGCGCCGACGAGAATGGTATTGGCCATGATGAAATAGGATGGTGAAGGGTGACAGGGAAAGTCCCGAGGACCGTCAGGGTGGCTCGGGACAGGCGCGCAGAATAATGGCCGGGCCGGGTGGCGCAAGCGTGGAAAGGGAAGACTCGCGCCGCACGGCGGCGAACTTTATGAACGGCGGGCATGTCCACCGATTCACTGCTATCCACCAAGCCCATCGCCCCGTGCGACCGCCTCATTTTTGCCCTCGATGTGCCGACGATTCGCGAGGCGCGCGAGTGGGTCGCGCGGCTTGGCGATGCGGTGACGTTTTACAAACTCGGCCTCGAATTTTGCATGGGCGGCGACTACTTCGCGCTGATCGCGGAGCTGCGGGCGGCGGGGAAAAAAGTGTTCGCCGATCTGAAATTCTACGACGTGCCGGCGACCGTGCGCGGGGCGGTGGCGAATCTCGCGCGGGCCGGCGCGGAGTGCTGCACGCTGCATGGCGTGAGTTCGATTTATCGCGAGGCCGTGCCGGTGCGCGGCGGGATGAAACTGCTCGCCGTGACCGTGCTGACGAGCATGGATGAAAGCGATCTCGCCGAGCTGGGCTGGCGCGGCGGGCCGGTCGAGGAACTCGTGTCGCTGCGGGCGCGCGCGGCGGTGGCGGCGGGGATCGATGGGCTGATTTGCTCGGCGCAGGAAGCCGCGCGGCTGCGGCGCGAGCTGGGGCCGGGGCCGCTGCTCATTACGCCCGGCATCCGCGCGGCGGAGGAGCGCGGCGGCGACGATCAAAAGCGGACGATGACGCTCGCGGAGGCGTTTCGCGCGGGTGCGGATCACATCGTCGTCGGGAGGCCGATTCGCAAAGCCGCGGACCCGCGTGCGGCGGCGGAGGGGATGCAGGCGGAAATCGCGCGGCTTTTCGCCGCGTGATCGCCGCCCCGGCCTGCCCGGCACGCGACTGGCTTAGCGGAATAGGTGCGACGGTCGAATCCGCGCACCCGCTTTCTCTTTTCATGCAAACCCAACCCCGCCTCCGCGAAGCCGACCTCGGGCCCGACCCGCGCGGGCTGCGCGCGCAGACCGACCCGCGGCTGACGGCGAATCTGCGCGGGGACTACGAGGCGCTGCAAAACGATTTCGAGCAGGCGCAGATGCTGGCGGCGGACTTCAAGGGGCAGCTCGCGGGGAAGACCAACGAGGTGGCGCATTTCAAGCAGGTTTTTGAAAAGGCCGCGCTCGATCTGGCGAATCTCCAGGAGGGCATCACCGCGCTGCGCGAGGAGCGGCACCGGCTGGCCAATGAGGCCATGCGGGCCGTCGCGCTCGAACATCGCCTGAAGCGCGCCGAGGCGGAAAACGCGCGGCTCCAGGCCGAGGCGGAGCAGGCAGTCCGCCGGGAGCACGGGCGGGAGATGCAGGCCGCGCACCTCCAGGCCGAGGTGGAAAGACTCACGCAACAGCTCGCCACGACGCCAGTCACCGCGCCCGCGGCGAGCGCGCCGCGGATGGGAAACGCCGAGGCGCAGGCGCTGCTGGCCACGGCGTGCGAGGCGTTGGAGCGCCTGCGCGGGATCGTGCAGGCGAAAGACGCTGCGCCGCCGCCGCGCTCCACTGCACCCAGCCCGGCGGCGAGCGCCGAGTTCATCGACATCACCTTCGAGGCGTAAAAACGCCCGCCGTGCGGATGGGCCCGCGGAACTGCCACGCCACGCTGCCGTCGAGCGGGAGCAGCCAGAAATCGTCGCCGCCCGTGATGCTGCCGTCCACGAGCCACTGCGGTGCGCCCGCGAGGCGGGTGGCGACGGTGTTTTTCTCCGCATCCGCGGTGAGTACCCAGCGCACGCCGGGGAGCACGGCGGAGTCGCGCGATTCCACGGCACGTCCGGCGGCCAGGCGAGCGCGGGCGTCGCGGATGAGTTCGGTCTGCTCGCGCAGGAGCAGCGTGGCGTGGATGCGCATGGCGGCGCGGGCGAAATTCGGGGCCATGATGGACGGATGCCGCTGGTCGATGGCATCGTGGAGACTGGCCCCGAAGTCGGGCAGGGCGAGGGTGGCGGTGGATTTGGTGACGGCGGTGTGTTCGGCACCGACAAGCGCACCGATGGCACATTCTCGACGGACCACGGGCTGGTCAGCGATGCGCCGCGCCCACTTCGGCAGCGGGCGGGTGAGGGGCAGGGCAAAGCTTTCGTCTTCGGCCCTCTCCCTGGCGGAGTGCAGGCAGAACCACGCTTCGAGCTGCATTCGGCGGACAAACTCCGCGCGCAGCACCGGGACATCGCGGGCCACGGACGCGAGGCCGTCTCCCGTGGCGGGCAGGCGGACCTGCCGCCCGGTGAGGAGCGCGTCCACGGCGACACGGATCATCAGCGAGACGAGCGTGGGATTTTCCCGCAGAGTCTCCGAGACGCGCAAGCCGGCGGTGAGCGCGCGGGCCGCGCCGTCGTCGTCGCCGGCGGCCAGGCGGCGCATGGCTTCGGCGGCGGTGAGCTGGGAAAATTTGCGGACACCGAGGAAGTTCGGGACGCTGAGCCGGACCCCGTCGCGCGGATCGGTGGCCCAGGTCGCCGGCTCGGCGGCGAGGATGCGCGCGAAAGCGTCCTCCAGCGGTGGCGGCGCGGGTTCGCCGGGGTCGGCGGGTGGGGGCGTATTGCGCACGGCGCGCAGGCGCGGACGGGCGCTGGCGGGAGAGGGGACTGTCGAAAGGTCGAGGTCATCGGACGGTGGCAGTTTGGCCGAGAGGAGGTCGCAGGCCCGCTGGACGAGTTCGTCCTTCAGCGGCGAGCGCCCGGCCACCGGCTCGCGGTCAGCGCCGAGGGTGCCTTCCTTGTAAAAGCGCGTGCCCACCTGCTCGCGGAGCACCTGCCGCACGACCTCCGAGCCGGCGTTCTCGGGCGTGGGCGCGAGCGTCTTTTCCAACTCCGCCAGCGGCAGGCCGATCGCCCTCCAGCCCGCCTCCGCCTGCGCGAAAACGGTGCGCGTCCGCGCCTCATAGCTCCACGCCAAGACCGTCCCCGCGAGCCCGAGTACGGCCACGCCCGCCGCCATCTCGCGCACCACGCGCCAGGTGGGCAAAGGCCGCATTTTCACCGCCAGCCAGCCGGCGGTCAGGGCCGCGAGACCGCAGGCCAGCAGGAAATTCACATGCAGGTCCGTCCCCGCGGACTCGGCCCGGCCTTCCGCGAGCAGCCCCGCCGTGACCCAGCCGCCGAGCGTCACCGCCCAAAACGGCACGCGCACCCACCAGCGCCCCGGCAGCCCCCGCGCCGCCGTGGCCGTGAGCCACAGCGCCAGCGGCGGCAGCAGCAAGAGCCCGCCCGCGGCGTAAAACTGCTTCATGTCCCCGCCGGTGGTGCTGCCCATCAGCCACGAGAGCACGGCGAGGACGGACCAGAGGGCGAGCGTGCGGAAAAGCGTTTTCATCCCCGCGCAGGGGAGCAGTTCCAAAGCCAATCACCCCGGCCGCTTTCGCTCCGCCTGCTTCGTCCCCGGATGCTCACCGCGCTGGCCGTGGATGTAGGTGGCCACCCATTCCGCGAGGCGCTGGCCGAGGAGGCGGCAGGCGGCTTCGTCGGCCTCGCCGCGCGGCTCTTTGGCCACGACCGCGCCGTAGTGGAGCGTGAGCATTTTCGCCGCGTAATCCGTGACGCCGAAGACGAGGAAGCCGAAGTTCATCAGCACCGTGAGGAGGCTCTGGCAGGCCAGTTCCATGCCGCCACCCCAGCCGCCGGCGGAGGAAAAGGCGCAGGCGATTTTGCCATCGATACGCATCCAGTGCGGGCGCATGGTGTCGTCCCAAAAGCGTTTCATTTTCCACGAGAGGAGGCCCATGTTGGTGGGGCTGCCCACGGCGAGGCCGTCGCACCAGAGCACGTCGTCGGCGGTGGCCTCGTCGAGCGAGCGCAGGCGGACTTCGGTTTCCGGGATGCGGGCCGCGCCTTCGCCGACGAGGGCGGCCATTTTCGCCACATTGCCGGAGGCGGAGTCGTAGAGAACGAGGATGCGGTTCATTGCGGCCCGCACCGTAGCCGCGCCCGGCCGCATGGGGAGGAGGAAAGATGATGCAAATTGTGCCTTGCCCCCGAAAGCTTAGGGAAGCGCTGATTAAATGCCGGAAGGCTCTTCGACGTTCAAAGTTCAGTGTTCGACGTTCGACGTTGCGCCCCTGCGAGGGACGGTGCCTCGCGGGGCGCAAC
>JAYVNN010000053.1:0-7089 GCA_043758435.1 Chthoniobacter sp. | reverse complement strand
GCGGCGGCGAGGCGCAGCGCATCAAGCTCGCCGCGGAGCTGGCGAAAAAGGCGACGGGCCGCACGGTTTATATTCTCGATGAGCCGACGACCGGGCTGCATTTCGCGGACATCCACAAACTGCTCGAAGTGCTCGGCAAGCTGCGCGATTCCGGCAACACGCTCATCATCATCGAGCACAATCTGGAGGTTATTAAATGCGCGGACTGGGTGCTCGATCTCGGGCCGGAAGGCGGCGCGGGCGGCGGACGCATCGTGGCGCAGGGGACGCCGGAGCAGATCGCGGAGATTGAGGAAAGTTACACGGGGCGGTATTTGCGGAGGATGCTATGAAAGCAGAAAAAACGAGCCACGGACAGACACGGACAGTCACGGACAAAGGGCGACGAACTTCGCGAAAGCTCCCTATCCGTGTCTGTCTGTGTCTGTCCGTGGCCGCTGTGTTTCTACCTCGGCTTTTCACCTCGCTTTCGCTGGCCGCCGAGCCGGCGTTGCGCACCGAGGCCCGCCATGCGCTGGCGGAGTCCATCCCGCAGGTGGCGGTGCAGAAGCTGAAGACGCTGCTCGCCAAACCCGGCGTGCCGGCGGACGAGCGCACGGCGGCGCAGCGCGAGTTGGGTGCGGCGTTTTTCGCGGCGGGAAAAAATGACGACGCACTGGCGGCGGTGCAGGCGCTCGCGGAGGGTGGCGATGCCGCGGCGCGGCTGTTGCGCGCGCAAGTGCTGGCGCGGATGGGGCGCTGGGAGGAGGCGCGCACACTTTTTGCGGAACTCGCGGCGGCAGCGGATGCGCCAGCGTCGGCGCAGCTCGGGCTGGTGGAAAGCCGCGCGGCGCTGGGGCAGACGGCGGAGGCGGTGGCGGGCCTGGAAGCCTTTGTGCATGAGCATCCGCAGAATACAGTGGCGGCGCTGCGGCTCGCGGATTTGCTGGTGGAATCCGGCGAGGCGAAGCGTGGGCGCGCGGTGCTGGATGCGGTGCGGGACGTGTCGTCAGCCGACGAGCCGTGGCGGAAATATCTCGAGGGCCGGCTGCTGCTCGCGGAGCGCAAGTTTCCTCCGGCACTCGCACTTTTTCAGGCACTGCTCGCCGCGCCCGGCCTCGCGGAAAACCTGCGCTTCGGCGCAACGCTCGGCGCCTCCGACGCCACGCTCCAACTCAGCGGCGCGGACACCGCGGACACCGTGATCGAGCAGTTCATCGCGCGCTCTCCGGCGAGCCAGTTTCTCGAAGCGGCGTTTGCGCGCCTCGACCAAATCTACGCGCAGCAGGCGCGGCCTTCCGAGACTGTGCTCAAGCCGTGGTCGCGCGAAGGTTCGCCGCGCCTGCTGGCGCTGGCGCGTTTCTCCATCGCGCGGATGCGCCTGCGCGCGAAAAATCCCGACGGCGCGATGAAGACGCTGACGGGGCTCGTGGACGATTTGCCCGGGAGCCCGCTCGTGCCCGCGGCGCGGCTGATGCAGGCGGACATCCTGCTCGCGAAAGACGATCTCACCCGCGCGGTCGCGGCGGTCGAGGAGGCGGAGCGGAAAGCGACGGACGACGCGCAACGCGCGGAGATCGAGATGCGCAAGGCGCTCATCCACTACCGGCAGCAGGAGTGGCTGCTCGCGGCGAATTCCTTTCACCGCGCCGCCGAGCGCTCCGCGAAACTGCGGCCCAACGCGACCTTCGACGCCGCGCTCGCCGCGCTCGCGCAGGGCAATCACGAGCGCTTTCTCACCGACTACCAGGCGCTCGGCACCGCCCCGTCCGAGAGCCCGCTGCGCAGCACGCTGCTCCTCGAGCAGGGCCTCGCCGAGGCCCGCGCCGGCGACGCCCGCGCCGCGGAGACGCTCGATCTTTTCCTCCACCACACCCCGCAGCACCCGCGCCAGGGCGAGGCCCGCCTCGCGCTCGCGGAGCTGGCCTTTGCCGCGCAGGACCGCGACGGCGCGGCGCGCTATCTCCGCGTGGCCAATGAATCCGCGCCCGCGCCCGACACCGCCGAGCACGCGGCCTACCTCGCCATCTTCCTCGCCGACGGCGCGGACGACGCCGTGATCGAACGCGCGAAAACCTTCCTCGCCGACCATCCGCGCTCGCCGCTGCTCGCCGAGGTGCGGATGAAACTCGGGCAGCTCTACGTCCGCGCGGGCGATCATGCGGATGCCGAGACGCAGTTCACGCTCCTCGCGCAAGAGAAGCCCGACGGGCCGTATGCCGAGGCCGCGCTCTTTCTCGCCGGCCAGTCCGCGACGCGCGAAATCAACGCCGGCGCCGTCGATCGCGCGCTCGCCCTTTTCGACCAGGTGGTGAAACGCGACGGCCCGCTCAAGCTCTACGCGCGCCAGCAGCAGGCCATCGTGCAGGGCAAGCTCGGCAAGGAAAGCGAGGCCGTGGTGCTCTACGACGCCATCCTCACCGCCACGCCCGCGCCCGACGCCGAACTGCGCAGCGCCGCGCTCTGCGGGAAAGGCGACAACCTGCTCATCCTTGGGCGGCTGGACGCCAGGCAGCTCGAAGCCGCCATCGCCACCTTCGACCAGCTCGCCACCCTGCCCGGCGTCGCGCCCGTCTGGCGCAACCAGGCGCTGTTCAAAAAAGGCCGCGCCCTGCAAAGCCTCGCGCGCCCCGACGAGGCGCTCGCCGCCTGGTACGATGTGCTCGACAAGACCGCGCCCGAGGGCCGCGACTTTTTCTGGTACTACAAGGCGGGCTTCGACGCCGCCGATCTTTTCCGCACGCAGGAGCAGTGGAAAAGCGCCGTCGGCATCTACGAAAAGATGGCCAAAGTCCCTGGGCCGCGCGCCGCCGAGGCCAAAGAGCGTGCTACGCAGTTGAAGCTGGAAAAATTTCTCCCCTGGGACTGAGCGCGGGTGCGCGGCGCACTCTAAAGCGTTGTCGCCCCTGTTGGGACTTTGTAAGGGACTTTCATGGCGACCCCAGCAATGCAGCCGAAAGAGAATTCCGCGGGACTCTTCATCGTCGATAACAGCGCTTCAGATTGGAAGGTGCGTTCGTACCTCCGGGAATGGTGCGAACTCTCCCAGGCCATCGACATCGCCACCGGCTATTTTGAGATCGGCTCCCTGCTCGCGCTCGAGGAAAAATGGCAGGCCGTGGATCACTTCCGGATCCTCATGGGCGACGAGGTTTCGATGCGGACGAAACGCGCTTTCGCCGCAGGGCTGAAGAACATCGCGCGGCGTCTCGACGCGAGTTTGGAGAGCGAAAAGACGAAGGATGATTTCCTCGCGGGAGTGCCCGCCATCGTCGCGGCGATTCGCGCGGGCAAGATCGAGTGCCGCGTCTATCGCAAAGACAAGTTCCACGCGAAGGCTTGCATCACGCACGCGCGCTCCGCCGTCGTCGGCTCATCGGCGCTCGTCGGATCTTCAAATTTCACCTTCCCCGGCTTGTGCGAAAACGTGGAGCTGAACGTCCGCCTCAGCAGCAGCGCAGAAGTCGGGCTTTTGCAGGAATGGTATGAGCGCCACTGGCAGGACGCCGAGGACATCACGCCCGACATTCTCCGCACGCTGGAGCGCCACACCGATCCGCGCACGCCGTTCGAGGTCTGGTTCAAGGCGCTGCACGAGTTTTGCAGCGGCCACGAACTCACCCCCGACGAGTGGGACACCGGGGAGTCCGTCGTCTTCCGCCAGCTCGCGCGGTATCAGCAGGACGCCTACAAAAACCTCGTCGGCATCGCGCGCCTCTACGGCGGCGCGTTTCTGTGCGATGGCGTGGGCCTGGGCAAAACGTTCGTCGGCCTCATGCTCATCGAGCGCTTCGTGCGGAAGGAGAAAAAAAACGTCGTGCTCTTCGCGCCAAAGGCCGCGCGCTTTGATGTCTGGGAGCCGGTCATCCGCGAGCTGCTGCCCGACTTGAACAGCGGCTTCGTCAATCTCCTGCGCTTCAGCCACACCGACCTGCAAAAAAAAGGCGACGCGCCCGACCATCTCCGCCGCACGCTGCGCGATGCCGATGTCGTCGTCATCGACGAGGCGCACCACTTTCGGAATCCCGGCATCGCTGGCGAAGGCGACCGCGAACCCTCGCGCTACCGCCTGCTCCAGGAGGCGCTGCATCAGCCCGGCGCGCGGCCCAAGCAGATCTTCTTTCTCACCGCCACGCCGATCAACAATTCCGTCCACGACTTCCGCCACATCCTCGGCCTCGTCACCGGGCGCGACGACCGTTACTTCGCGGAAGGCGCGCGCAATCTCGGCATCCACAGCACGCGCGGGCACTTCATCGCGCTGGAAAAAAAGCTCCTCGCCCAGCAGCACGTCGCCACCGCCGGGCAGCTCGATCTCGCCGGAACCGTCCTGCCCCAGGAAACGCTTTTTGAAAAACTCGTTGTCCAGCGCAGCCGCACCTACGTGAAGGAAAGCCAGCGCCTCATCGCCGGCGGCGGCATCCTTTTCCCCACCCGCGAGACGCCGCGCGTAGCCGCCTACAATCTCAAAGCCACCTATGGCCGCCTGCTCGAAAGCGTCGAGAAAGCCTTCAGCAAAACCAAGCCGCTCTTCGCCCTCGCGATCTACAATCCCCTCGCCTACCTCCACCACGAAGAGGAAGCCTCGCTGGAAACCGGACGCCAGGCGCAGGTCGTCGCGCTCATCCGCGTGCAGTTTCTGAAGCGGTTTGAAAGTTCCGCCCACGCCTTCGAGATGTCCTGCTGGCGGCTGTTGAAAAAGCTCCTCGCCTGGGCCGAAGCGCACAGCTCCTCAGCGCACGACCGCGGGCGTTTGGAAAAATGGAAGCTCCGCAACAGCGAACTCATCGGCTACGTGCGCGAGCATCAGCCCGAGCTTTTCCCAGGCGATACCGAGACGGAGCAGCCCGAGGATTTCGTCACCGCGGAGGAGATTGAAGCCGTCGAACGCGTCGAGGCCGCCACGCACAAAGTGGACGAAATGCTCGACGACACCTACGACGACCTGAACCAGCTCGCCGATTTCCTGAAGCTCGTCGGCGAGGTCAAACCCGAGCGCGACGACAAGCTCAAGGCGCTCATCAAGCTGCTCAAAACCGACAAGGCGCTCGCCGGGCGAAAGGTGCTGATCTTCTCCGAATTCGCCGACACCGCCCGCTACCTCCAGCGCGAGCTGACTGCCGCCGGCATTCCCGGCATCGAGCGCATCGACGGCAGCAGCACGCAGCGCCAGCGCACCGCCGTCATCCACCGCTTCGCGCCCTTCTACAATCACGCCGCGCTCGACGGCCCGGAAATCCAGACCCTCATCGCCACCGATGTCCTCGCCGAGGGCCTGAACCTCCAGGACGCCTCGCGCCTCATCAACTACGACCTCCACTGGAATCCCGTGCGCCTCATGCAACGCATCGGCCGCGTCGATCGCCGGATGAACGCCGCCACCGAGGCGCAGATCGTGGCCGCGCATCCCGAGCTGGCCGGCGAGCGCGGCGAGCAGTGCCGCATCATCTTCTGGAACTTCCTCCCGCCCGACGAACTCAACGACCTCCTCCGCATCTACGAAAAGGTCAGCCACAAAGTCCTCACCATTTCCAAAACCCTCGGCCTCGAAGGCGGCACGCTCCTCCATCCCGACCAGCAGTTCGATCCGGTGAAAGAATTCAACGAGCGCTACGACGGCAAAATTCCTGACACCGAGGCCCTCCTCCTCGAATACCACCGCCTCCAGCGCGACCACCCCGACCTCGCCGCCACCCTCGACAAGCTCCCGCTCAAGATCTTCTCCGGCAAAGCGCACCCCACCGCCGGCGCGCGCGCCGTCTTCTTCTGCTACCGCATCCCGCGCCCCGACCCCGATCTCACCGCCACCGAAACCGGCGAACTCCGCTGGTCCGACGCCGCCGGCTTCACCGTCTGGATTTGCAGCGACCTCGCCGGCGAACGCCTCGCCACCGACCCCGCCGCCATCGCCGACCTCATCCGCTCGCTCCCCGACACCCCGCGCCGCACCACGCTCGACCGCGGCGAGCTTTCCGCCCTGCGGAAAAAGATCGAAAAGGAACTCACCACCACCCATCTCCGCGCCCTGCAAGCCCCGCCGGGCGTCACACCCGTCCTGAAATGCTGGATGGAATTGAACTGAAGCCGCCGGGTTTTTCACGCACCCAAGACCATGAAACCTAAAAAGCCGATTGATTCGCTCATTCTCAACCTGCGCGGTCAGAAGGTTATTTTAGACGCCGATCTGGCGGAACTTTACGGAGTGGCAACCAAGGTTTTCAATCAGGCGATCAAACGGAACGCGGCGCGATTTCCTGACGATTTCTACTTTCAACTCACCGCCAAAGAATGGGCGGATTTGAAATCACAAATTGTGACATCAAAGTTGGAAGATGCTGAACGTGCGAGCGTTGGGTCGAACTGGTCACAATTTGTGACCAGTTCAAAGCGGCATCGCGGAGCCGCTTACCGGCCGCTGGCTTTCACCGAGCACGGCGCGATCATGGCCGCGACGGTCTTAAACAGTGGGGAAGCGGTGGCGATGAGTGTGTATGTGGTGCGCGCGTTCATCCAGATGCGCGCGCAAATCGCCGCCAACGCGGAGGTTTTGAAACGGTTGGCGGAAATCGACAAGACCTTGCTCAAGCACGACAAGTCGCTGCAAATCATTTGGGCACAGCTTCAGCCGCTCCTCGACCCGCCGCCGGTTCCGCCCAAGCCGAAGATCGGCTTCAAACCCTGACCCGCCATGCCCATCTCCCCCGACCGTCTCCAGCGCATCCGCCGCTTCCCGGAGCTCATCGACTACCTCCGCGACGAGATCGACTGGCCCACCGAAGACTTCGCCTTCGACGACCTCACCTTCGAATACGACCCCGCCGAACTCGGCCTCAAGAACGAGGAAGCCGTCAAAGTGAAGACCATCCATCAGCTTCGCCCGCTCCATCAGGCCCAGCCGTGGGGCATCTTCTTCGTCGAGTTTGGGAAAAAGCGGCTCCCCATCGTCGTCCTCCGCCGCGTGCTACGACATCTCGTTTTCAAAAAGCGCGCCTCGGCGAGCAAAGCCGAGCGCCCCGCGTGGCAGGCGCGCGATCTCCTCTTCATCTCCGCCACCGGCGAGGACGCCGACCGCGAACTCACCTTCGCCCACTTCGTCGAGCGCGAAGACAC
>JAYVNN010000052.1:0-7089 GCA_043758435.1 Chthoniobacter sp. | reverse complement strand
GGCGTCATGCAGGTGCTGCTCGACCGCGCCCTCGTGAAAATCGCCGGCCGCGCCGAAGTCCCCGGCCGCCCGCTGCTCTACTCGACCACGGAATATTTTCTCCAGCACTTCGGCCTCCGCACCACCGACGAACTGCCCAACGCCACCGAACTCAAGCGCGTGGTGTTGCCCACCGCGCCGATTCCCGTGGAGGAGAAAAAAGACGAGCCCGCATCCGTCGAAGCCATCACCCCGGAAGCAAGCACCGAAGCCCTTCCCGAGCCCGAACCCGTCTCCGCCGAAGAGCCCGCCGCGGAAGAAATTCCCGAGGCTCCTGACCCTGCGCCACCCGTAGAAATCGCCGACGAGTCCGCGCACGCCGACGAACTCTCCTGAGCCATGAGCCTTCCCGCGATTCGTAAAAAGATCGACCACCTCGACGACCAGCTCATCCGGCTGCTCAACGAGCGCGCCGATCTTGTCCACGAAGTCGGGCTCGTGAAGCGCGCCGCGGGCACGGAAATCTACGCCCCCGAGCGCGAGGAGACACTGCTGCGCTCGCTCTTGAAAAAGAACGCCGACCTCAAAGGCCGGCTGCCGGAGAAAGCCATCCGCGCCATTTACCGCGAAATCATGTCCGCCTCTCTCGCCCTCGAAAAAGACCTGACCATCGCCTACTTCGGCCCCGAGGCGACCAATACGCACCAAGCCGCGCGCTCAAAATTCGGCGCGAGTGTGAACTACACGCCGCAGGTCAGCATCGCCGATGTCTTCGACGTGGTCGCGCGCGGCAATGCGGACTACGGCGTCGTGCCGATCGAGAACTCCACCGAGGGCGCGGTCAACCACACGCTCGACGTTTTCATGGACAGCGAACTGCGCATCTGCGCGCAGATCCTGATGAAGATCGAAAACCATCTCGTCGCCAAAATCCCGCGCGAGCAGGTGCGCAAGATTTACTCCCACCCGCAGGTTTTCGGCCAGTGCCGCAACTGGCTCCGCCTCCATCTCCCCGACGCCGATTTGATCGAAGTCTCCTCGACTCCGCGCGCCGCCGAACTCGCCGCCAGCGATCCCGCCGCCGCCGCCATCACCGGCAAAATGGCCGCCGAAGTCCACGGCCTGCAAATCCTTGCGCCCGCCATCCAGGACATCGCCACCAACACCACGCGCTTCCTCGTCATCGGCCGCACCGCCTCCCCGCCCACCGGCGACGACCGCACCTCGATCATGTTCTCCCTCCAGGACAAACCCGGCGCGCTTTTCCAAGCCATCGAACCTTTCAACCGCCTGAAAATCTCGATGAGCAAAATCGAAAGCCGCCCCTCGAAGCGCAAGGCGTGGGAGTATTTTTTCTTCGTCGATATCGACGGCCACGCTGGCGAGGACAAGGTCAAGCAGGCCATCGACGAACTCGAAAAGCACTGCACCTTCGTCAAAATTCTCGGCACGTATCCGAAGACCTCGCCGGGCTAGAAACTGAGGCTGAAGCGCAGGCCGGCCACCACCGCATCGCGCCCACTGCGTACTGCGCCGGGGTTGAAGACGTATTGAAAATCGGGCTGCACCGTGAGCCAGTCGTTGACGGACGCCTGATAGGAAACTTCCAGCGCCGTCTCGTGATGCGTGGACAAAGCCTCGCCCTGCTCGTCGCGCTCATCGTTGCTGACCTTCGCGAAAACCACGCCCGCACCAAGCACATCCGCAGCGCGGCCCGGAATCAACCCCGTGCAGGTGACGCCGGCCTCGGTGTCAAAAGCCACGAGATTGCGGTCCTCCGGCGCGAGCGCGAACCGTCCGAAAACGCCCAGCGCTGGAATTCCCGCTTCCCCGCTTTTGCGCCAGACCTGCTGGTCGGCGATGGCATAGATGCCGTAGTTGCCGTGATGGGTTTCGCCACCGCGCAAATCGACGAATGATTTGGAATCGTAGAACCCGCCGAGCTTGTAAGTGCCGCGCAAACCGTCGCCCTTCGCGTGAACTTTGTACACCGCCTCGGCAAAGGCCGCGACGCCATCGCCGGCCTGCAAATTCCACCGCGTATTGTGCTGGTTGAGCGTAGGCGTGCTCACATCGCCGCGGAAAAGCGCCACGCGAAAAGACAGCGCCTTGCTCGCTTTCCACACGAGCCGCACGCCCGGCGCGGAGACGGGATAGACCGGTGCCGCCACGTCCTGACTGATGACCGGAAACGTGCCGAAGCCACTGTTCAAAAACAGCCCCGCGCTTTCCGACGCAAAGAATTCCTTGTCCACCGCCATGATCCCGACGCGCAGCGAAAAACGGTCTTCGGCGAAATTTTTCTGCACCCAGCATTTGAAAATCCGCGCGCTGTCATACGCGTCGATGTTGCTGACGAAATTGAGATCGCCGACGAAATTTTGCGTCGGACTCGCGCCGTGCGGGTAGAGGAAATTGGCGTAGAAAACGGTGTCCTTCCAGCCCGCCAGTTTCTCCAGATTGAGGCCCAGCCCGAGCTTCACGTAGCCCTCGTAAATCGCACCCTGTTTCATCCCGCCCGAGAGGTCGCCAAAGACTTCGCCGACGTAGTTGAGCTTCCACGCCGTGAAGTGCTCGCCCAGACCTTTCGGCTGGTCGGCGAAGAACTCGCGCGGCTTCGCATCCTCCGCGAACGCGCTGGCCGCGAGCGTAGCTAAAAAGACCGCGCGGAGAGTGCAGCGAAGCAAACGGATTTCAGCGGGCAAAAAGCGCATCGCGTGTTTCTGCTCCAAAGCGCTCCTTCGGGCAAGCCGCTGCTATTTCTGAAAATTCAGCGGCGGGGCGCTGGCTTCCTTGTAGTCCTTGGGAATCTCGAAGCTCGCGGGATCGACGTTTTCCTCCTTCGCGGAGAGGAGCATGGTGCTGACTTTTTTTCCGCCCATGTCCATCTCGGTTTTGATCTGCATGCCGGGGAATTCCTTCAGCTCGGGCAGCACGCCTTTGCCCATCGCGGAGATGCTGCCGGCCTGGAGTTTCGCCATTTGTTCGAGCACCGCCTTGTAGTTGGGGAAATCCTTCGCGATCCAGTAGGTGATGCTGATTCCGCCGAAGCTGGCGGTGAAAATCTCGCAGTCGTAGTTGCCGACCTTTTCCTTTTTTCCGGTCGGCACGAGCTTCGGCCCCTCCACGGTGGGCGCGAGTTTTTTCAACTGCTCCATCATCGCCTTAGTCTGCGCGGCGCTGGTTTTGAGAAAAGTTTGGGGCGCGTGCATGAGGGTGACGAGGTCGCCGGTCGCGCCGTTGGTAATCATGCTGATCTGCGGGGAAAGGTCGGTGCGCGCTTTGTCGCCTTTGATCTTGATCGTCTGGTCACCGGACTGCCCGCTGCCATCGACATGCTGGACGAGGATGAGGTCGGCGCGGAGTGGCGCGGTGCCGAGGAGCAGCGCGGCGAGGAGCGTTTTCATCGCCCGCATTTCACACCTCACCGCCGGCGTCCGCGCTGCCGAGCTGGGCGCGGTACTGTGCGGGGCTTTTCAGATGTTCGATGTCTTCGCCGGCCTCGATCTTGATTTTGAAAATCCAGCCTTCGCCAAACGGGTCGGTGTTGAGCAGCGCGGGGTTCGCGGTCAGCGCGTCGTTGACGGCGGTAATCGTCCCGGAGATCGGCGCGTAAATATCGCTCGCCGCCTTCACCGACTCGACCACACAGATTTGCTCGCCCGCATTGGCCTGCGCGCCGACTTTCGGCAGCTCCACATAGACCACGTCGGTCAGCTCGGCCTGCGCGTGGTCGCTGATGCCGACGGTGCCGTTTTCGCCGTCGAGGCGGAGCCATTCGTGAGTCGCGGCGTACTGGAGATTTTCGGGGACGTTCATGTGGTGAAAGGTAAAATGTGAAATCAGTTCGCGGGCGGGTTCACGCGGTGGAGCGGCTTTTTCTCGATGACCGCGGGAAAGCGTTTCCCGCGGATTTCGATTTCGATCTGTTCGTTGATCCGCGCGAATTCCGTGGGGATGTAGGCCATGCCGATGCCGGCTTTCAGCGTGGGCGAAAGCGAGCCGCTGGTCGTCTCGGAGATTTTTTGGTCGCCTTTGAAAACGGCGTAGTGCGAGCGCGGCGGCGGGCAGGGGCCGGTCATTTTGAAAGGCACCAGCCGGCGCTTCACGCCGTTCTGTTTTTGCTCGGCGAGCTTGGGGCGGCCGATGAAATCCGGCTTTCCCAGATCGACGAAAATCCCCAGCCCGGCTTCGATCGGCGTGGTGTCATGCCCGAGGTCGGAGCCGTTGAGCGGGTAGCACATTTCGAGGCGCAGCGTGTCGCGCGCGCCGAGACCGCAGGGCTTGATGGCAAACTCCGCGCCTTTGCAGAGGATGTCGTTCCACGATTTCACCGCGCGCCCGGCGGGGCAGAAAACCTCGAAGCCGTCCTCGCCCGTGTAGCCGGTGCGCGCGATGAAATAGGTTTGCCCGTCGATGTTCACGGCGAGGATTTCATTGCGCGCGGGGCGCGAATATTTGCCGCTAAAAAAGGAATCGAAAAGCTGCGCCGACCTCGGCCCCTGCACGGCGAAACCGGCGTAGCGCTCGCTGTGATTTTCAAACACGACACCGTCCGCGAGGTGCGCCTGCATCCACGCAAAGTCTTCGTCGATTTTCGAGGCGTTGACGACCATGAGGTAGCGCGCGTCGGCGATGCGATAGACGATCAGATCGTCAATCACGCCGCCGTCCTCATTGAGCAGAAACGTGTACTGGCATTCGCCGACGCCGAGCCGGTCCACGTTGTTCGTCAGCAGCCGGTTCAGCCACGCGGCGGCTCCTGCGCCTTCGGCGAAAAACTGGCCCATGTGCGAGATGTCGAAGACCCCGAGATTGCCGCGCACCGCGTGATGTTCATCGATGATGCCAGTGTACTGCACCGGCATCGACCAGCCGCCAAAGTCCACCATCTTCGCGCCGAGGCGGACATGTTCGGCGTGGAGCGGCGTTTGTTTGAGAGCGGTTTCGGCGGACACGTTGACAGAGCGTAGAAATTGACCGCGCCCTGTCAATCCAAGGCGGCGCGGTGCGCGGATAATTCGCCAATTGCAATTCAAACGGACGCATCCAAAGTCGCCCCTCGCTTTGAAAAAACCATGAAGTGGATCGACCGCGCCGAAGCCCGATTCGGACATCTCGCCATTCCGCATCTCATGCGCAGTGTCGCCGTGCTCACGGCGCTGGCCTACGTGCTCTACAAAATGAGCCCGCAGTTCATTGCGGTCATCAACCTCGATCCGGCTCGCGTGAGGGCGGGCGAAGTCTGGCGGCTCGTCAGCTACATCTTCATCCCGCAGTGGGGCGGACTCCTGCCCGAAGGCATCGGCGCGGCCTTTTACATCTTCTACCTTTGGTGGATTGGGGATGGCCTCGAAAACGCGCTGGGCTCGTTCAAGCTCAACCTTTTCTACCTGCTCGGCATGATCGGCACCACCGTCGCGGCGTTCCTGTTCGGCGCGAATTTTTCCGGCGCGATGCTGAACAGCTCGCTCTTTTTCGCGTTCGCGCGGTTTTACCCGGACACGGTGATTTACGTCATGTTCATCCTGCCGGTGAAAGTGAAGTGGATGGCGTGGGTCTCGGGCGCCTTGCTCATCCTGGGTTTTATCGGCGGCGACTGGTCGTATCGCGCCGCGGTGCTCGCCGCGCTCGGCAATTACGTCCTCTTTTTTGGCCGCGACATTTATCTTGAGACGCGTCATCGCGGCGAAGTGGCTGGCCGCCGCCGCCGCTTCGAGCAGGCGGCGGCGCAGCCCGAGGGCTTCGCGCTCCACCGCTGCGAGGTGTGTGGACGCACCGAGCACACCGCGCCGGACCTCGAGTTTCGCGTGGCGAAAGACGACCGTGAATACTGCACGGAGCATCTCCCGAAAGCCACGCCCACGCCGGGGTGAGCGAAGGGTAAAGAAGTCCGCGCTCCGGGCTTGTCGTGCGGATTTTGCAGCGCCAATCTCCCGCGCGCATGTCCCCCCCACGTCTCCTCGCCCTGCTGGTTGCACTGCTGCTTGCGGTCGCCGCAGCGCCTTGCGGTGCGGCGGAAATGCTCGGCGCGGCGCAGGTCGTGCCGGTCTCGCCCAGCTCGGTGACGGTGCGGTGGCGGACGGATGTGCCCACGGGTTCGCGCGTGGGCTACGGCGTGGCGGCGGGCGCGGCGGACCAGCACGCGGAGGGCGCGCTGACGGATGCGCACGAGGTCACGCTCACGGGTTTGCAGCCAGGGACGCACTATTTTTTCAGCGTCGGCACGGCGCGGAAAAAACTCGGCTCGGGGGATTTCACGACGGCGGGTTCGGCGGTGGCGGCGAGCGCGCCGGCGAGCAGTTCGACAGTCGCGAAACCCAGCACCGCGGCGGCCACGCCGAAGCCGCGGACGTTTTTCGGACTGCCTGCCAAACCCGCTGCGCCCAAAACCCCGCCGACGCGCGAGACGTGGGGCAGCCTCACTTCGCTGCCGGATCATTTTGCGCGGCACGGCGCGGATTTCGCGGCGAAGGACGCGGACGAATATGCGCGGATGGCGTGGGAGTTTCGCGAACGCGCGCAGGCCGGGCGGCTTCCCGCGAAGGTGGACGAGACGGGCGTGCGGCGCGTCTATGATCCGAAGTCCGGCGCGTTTGCCGCCTACAATCGCGACGGGACGACGAAGACTTTTTTCAAACCCGGCAGCCCCGGCTATTTCGAGCGTCAGCCGGGCCGCACCGTCGCTCCCTGAAACCATGCACACCTGCACCGCCTGCGGCTGGCCGCGCCTCAAGGAAACTCCGCACACCACGGGCGGCGGCGGCTCGTACGAGATTTGTCCGTCCTGCGGTTTCCAGCCCGGCGTGACGGACGACGACGAAGGCATCTCCCCCACCGCGCACCGCGCCGCGTGGCTGCGCATGGGGATGCCGTGGACGAGCGTGGCCCGCCGTGCGCCGCGAGGGTGGCAGCCGGCGGAGCAGGTGAAAAAGGTTTCGTAGAGCGTGGGCGGGCGACGCGGGAAAACGCCTCGCCAGCGGACAGCGGCCCGGCGAATCTCGCGCGTATGACCGAGCCGCAAAACGCCGTCGAACTGCTCCAGGCGCTCGTCCGCATCCCGAGCGTGAATCCCGAGGGCGACCCCGGCACGGACGGCACCGGCGAGGC
>JAYVNN010000051.1:0-7110 GCA_043758435.1 Chthoniobacter sp. | reverse complement strand
ATTTGCCGCCGTTCCCGGAGGTCATCGACATGGCGGAAGCCTTCCCCAGCAAGGACGCCGCGAAGGTGGGCAAACCGACCGACGGCGGCTGGTTCATCGTGGGCACCGAGGGCGTGCTTTTGAACAAGAGCGACCAGGCGCGCGACCCGAAGATTTGGCCGAAAAAACGGCACGAGGAATTCACCGCCAACCCGCCCGCGAAGACGCTGGAGCGCAGCCCGAAAGCCGGCAATCCGCAGGAGGAATGGACGCTCGCGATCAAGAACGGCAAGGCGTTCCCGTTCATGTCGCAGTTCGACTACTCGGTGCCGCTCACGGAACTCACGCTCATCGGCGGACTCGCCATGCGCGTGGCTGGCCAGCGGATCGAGTGGGACTCGAAAAACCTCAAGGTCGTGAACCTGCCGGAGGCCAACCGCTTCATCAAACGCGCGAAGTACCGCGCGGGCTGGGAGTATTCGAGCGACAAAATCTGACGCGCGATGTCGCAGGCGAGCAACGTCCTCGGCACCCCGCTCCAGCCCTGCAGCTTCGAGCCGCCCACGGGCTTTTACCGCGACGGCTGCTGCCACACCGGGCCCGGCGACCGCGGGCTGCACACGGTCTGCGTGCGGGTCACGCCGGAGTTCCTGCGCTTCTCCCGCGCGGCGGGCAATGACCTCTCCACGCCCATGCCTGAGTACGCGTTTCCCGGTTTGCAAAACGGCGACCAATGGTGCCTCTGCGTCACCCGCTGGCAGGAGGCGCTGGAGGCCGGGTGCGCGCCGCAGGTCGTGCTCGCGGCCACGCACATTTCCGCGCTGGAATTTGTCGCGCTCGAGGATCTGAAACGCCACGCCCTCGACTGGCCGGCCCCGTTGTAGGGGAAGCGGCCCGCCTCCTCTCCCGCAGCTACTCCACCGCGGCCACGGGCGAATTTTCCGCGCCCAGCGCGGGCTCCTCCGGCAGCCACCGCCACGCGACGAGCGCCGCCGGGAGAAAAAGAAATCCCGCGCAGAACAAGGCCAGACGGTGATCGCAGATCGCCCCGGCTCCCGTGCCGACTTTGGCGAAAAGGCCGAAAGCCACCGTGCCGATGGCGGCGAAGACGCGCCCGACATTGTAGCAAAAACCCGCGCCCGTGGTGCGGACGAGTGTGGGAAAAAGCGGCGGCAGGCACATCGTGAAAAGCGCGAACGCGCCTTGCGCCGCGCCGATGAAGGGCAGCCAGAAAAGCACGCCGTCCGGGTCGCGCACGGTGCCGTAGGTCGTCATCATCAGCGCAAAATAGGCGGCGAAGAGCGCGGCGATGGCGCGGCGGTAGCCGATGATTTTCGCGAGCCAGCCGGCGAGGAAATTGCCGGTGATCGCGCCGATGGTCAGCAGGTAGAGCGCGTGGTTGGCGAGGGTGTCGATGCGCTCCCGCGGCCAGCCTGCATCGCGCGCCAGCGTGCGGAGGTGCGCGGAGTGCCAGAACATCAGCGCCCAGTGCGCGGTCAGCCCGAGCGCGCAGACGGCGATGACGATGAGCGTGGTGCGGCGCAGCTCTTTCGCAAAAAGCGTGCGCAGCCCCGGCGGGTGGTCGCGCGCCGTGTCGTGCGCCGCCGCCCATTCCTCCGGCTCCGGCACCGCGCGGCGAATCCAAAGCGTGAGGAAAGCGGGCAGCACGCCGACGAGGAAAATGGAGCGGTAAGCCGTGCCCGCGAGCAGCCAGCCGGAGAGGCAGGCGAGCAGCACACCGCAGTTCACCGCCGTCTGCAAAATCGCCGCCAGCCACGGACGCCAGCGCGCGGGCCACGTCTCAAAAAGCAGCGACGCGCCGACCGCCCATTCGCCGCCGATGCCGAGCGCCGCGAGGAACCGGAAAATCAGCAGGTGCCACCACGCCTGCGAAAAAAACGCGAGGCCCGTGAACAGCGCGTAGGTCAGGATCGTGAGGCAAAGCGTGCGGCTGCGCCCGAGCAAATCGCCGACGCGCCCAAAGACCGTCCCGCCCAGCGCCCAGCCGATGAGGAACGCCGCCTGAATCAGCGACGCCTTCGTCGAAGCTTCCTGCGCGCCGGGGCTCACCCGCAGCAGCTCGGCGACGAAGGGCAACGCCACGAGCGTGTAAAGGTGCATGTCGAGCCCGTCGAACATCCACCCCAGCCATGCCGCGACGCCGGACTTTTTCTGCGCCCCGCTCAGCGTGGCGGAGGCGCGTGTTTCATCGGGGGGAGGCACGGCGGCTTATTCTTTTTTCAAAAGCTCCGCCTTCCGTTCCGGCGTGAGTTGGCCGGTGCCAGCGATCCATTTCCGCGCAGCAGTGGGATCGGAGCGGAGCCAGCTTCGGGCGAGGTTCCCGACGAGATTTGTGCGTTGATCGTTGCTGCCGATGGTCGCGGCCCAGGCGAGCGCGCCTTCGGGGTCGGAGTCGATGGCTTGCTGGCTGAAGGAATCGACCATCGCATCGCGCTCCGCACCGGCGGGGATGCGATCCAGCCACGCGGCGGCGGAGGCCGGATCGGAGTCGGCCCAGTTAATGGCGACTTGCGTGAGAGCAATCATGCGGCCGCCGCCCTCGGGCAATTGCGCGGCCCAGGCGGCGGCCGCGGTGGGATCGTTGCGCGACCACGATGAGGCGAGATTGGAGGCGACGTTGGACCGCGCTTCGGAGAAGAACTTCGTGGCGGCAAAGAGGGCGGCGGCGCGCTGCGGATCAGTGGAGGCGAAATGGGCAATGCTCTGGGCCGTGACTTCATCGCGCATTTTTCCGGCGGGCAGGGTGGAAGCCCAGGCGAGCGCCTCCTCGGGGGCGGCGTCGATCCAGGTGGAAAAGGGATTGCTCAAGGTGTTGCTGTTCGAGGTCGGCGGATTGTTTTGCAAAACCCAATCCAGCGCGGCGCGCGGGTCGGTGTTCGCCCACGTCTGCGTCACGCTGCTCAGCGCCTGGGTGCGCGCTTCGCCCGGCGGGAGGGCGGAGGCCCACGCGAGCGCGGTGCCCACATCGGTCTCCGCCATGCGGGAAGCGAGCTGACTGGCCGCGTTTCTCTGCTCGCGGGCCGGAAGCGTGGCGTAAAGTTGCGCGACCACCTGCGGATCGGTGTCGGAGTTGTTGATGAGATTGCGGGTCGCTTCGTTGCGCTGACGACCTGCGGGCAGTTCGTTGAGGAGTTGCAGCGCGGCGGGCAGGTCGGTGCGGCGGAGGTTTAGCACGGCGGAGGCGAGGGCGGCGTTGCGCTCCTCGCCTGGTGGCAGGGCGAGGATCTGCGCCTGCGCCGCCGCCGGGTCGCGGGACATCCACTGGCCGAGGGTCTGCGCGACGAGCGACTGGCGCAGCGCCTTTTCCCCCACGCCGCGCGCCCAGGCAAAGGCCGCCGCCGGGTCCTGCCCCGCCCACGTCGAGGCCACGTTTTGCAGCACTTCGCGGCGGGCCTTGGCGTCGGGGAGTTGCGAGGCCCAGGCGAGCGCCGCGGCGCTGTCCTGTTGCGCCCACGCGCCGCCCACGCTGACGAGCGCCTGGTCGCGCAACCGTCCGCCTGGGAGGGCGAGCGCCGCCGCCGCCGCGGCCTGCGGATGATCCGCGGCCCACGTTTGGAAAATCTGCCCGTAGCGGTAGCTGTCGGGTTTCGCCCCCAAGATTTGCGCCAGCATTTGCAGGGCGGCGGCCGGATCGCGCTTCGCCAGCGTCTGGGCAAAGTTTTTCGCGAAATTGTTGCGATCCTTTCCGGGGGGCAGCGCCTCCAGCCATGCCCGCGCCGCGTCCGGCGCGACCGCCATCCATTTCTGCCACGCCCCGTCGATCAGCGCCTGCCGCTCCGGGATCGGCCCGAGCTTTCCCGCAAACGCGAGCACTCCCGCCGGGTCGGTGCGCGCCCAGCTTTCGCCGAGCACCCAGGCGACCGTCCAGCGCTCGCCCTCCGGCAGCAGCCGCACCTGCGAGGCGGCGGTGGGGAAGTCGGCGGGATCGAGCGCGTCGATGGTCGCGTGGACGCGGCGGAGGCGGTCCCATTCATCCACATTCGCCATCGCCCCGCGCATCTCGGCCACGAAATCCACCGGGCCCGCCGCCGCGTCTTCGCCGGGCGCGGGTGCCGGCCGGAGAAGCTGGCTGGCACTGGCTTCGCGGGCCGCGGCGCGCTCCGGCGTGGCGGGCTCGGAATACTGGGAAACGGTGGGCGGCGCGGCGGCGGGAGCATCGCCGCGGAGCAGGTAGCCGACTCCGCCACCGGCGAAAAAACAGCCCGCACCGGCGAGGCAAAGCAGGCGGGTGCGCGGGGAGAAATCCATGGCGCGGCGACGGTAGGCGGCGCGCGGCGGCGCGGCAAGCGCGCCTCGTTTTGTCATCACGCGTAGCGGTCGGGGTCGAGGAGCGACAGGTCTTGCGCGGGGTTTACGCCGGAGAGGATGGCGGCGATGAGCTGGCCGGTGACGGGGCCGAGGCTGAGGCCCATCATGGCGTGGCCGGTGGCGAGGGTGAGATTGGCGTAGGCGCGGGTGCGGCCGAGGTAGGGCAGGCCGTCGGGCGAGCAAGGCCGCAGGCCGCTCCAAGGGCGGAGGCCGGTGAAATCTGCGGGTGAAAATTCGGGGAAGTAGTGCGGCACCGCGTTGATGATTCCGCGCACGCGGCGCGGGTCGGTCCGTGCATTGAGCCCCGCGATTTCCATGGTGCCGCCAAAGCGCAGGGCGGAGGCCATCGGCGTGACGGCGACACGCGCCTCCGCGAGGATCGCGCAATGCCGCGGGAGCTGGGGCGGCCGGGGCAGGGTGAGCGCGTAGCCTTTGCCCGCCTGCATCGGCAGCGCCAGCCGCAGTTCGCGCGCGAGGTTCGCCGACCACGCGCCTCCGCAAATCACAAATTCATCGCCGTCGATTTCACCGCGCGCGGTCCGGGCGGCGGCGATTCTGCGCGAGTCGAAACGCCAGCCGGTGACGGCGGATTGGAAGACGATTTCTCCGCCCGCGCCCGTGACCGCGCGGTGCAAATCCTCCATGAAACGGTGCGGTGCGAGGTGGCAGTCCTGCGGATACAAAACCGCGCCGGCGATCTCCATGCGGACGCCGGGCTCCAGTTCCGCGACAGCTTTCGCATCGAGCACCTCCGCGGGAATGCCCAGGGCGCGGGCTTTCGCCGCCATGTGCGCCTCCTCGGCGAGCGCGCGCGCCGTCTTGCAGAGCATGAGCAGGCCGCGCTTTTTCAGGCCGAAGTCGAAGCCCGGCTGCGCGGCGAGTTCCTCGAAACACGCGCGGCTCGCGAAGGACAGATCGCGGATGAGCGGCGCGGCGCGGCGCACGCGCTCGGGCGTGGCGGCCCGCCAGAACTTCACGCCCCACGAGGCCAGCCCCCAGCTCAGCCGCGGCTTCACATAGAAAGGCGACTCGGGATTCCACATCCACTTCAAGCCGAGCGCGACCATGCCCGGCGCGGCGAGCGGCGTGAAATGCGAGGGCACGATCATCCCGGCGTTGCCCAGCGAGCACGAGTCGTGATCCGCCGCGCCGCGCTCCACCACGGTGACGCGGTGCCCGCGCCGTAGCGCGTAATGCGCGACGCAGAGCCCGATGACGCCGCCGCCGATGATGACGATGCGCTTGCTCACAGAGCCGGAAGTTTAGCCACGGACAGACACGGATTTTCACGGACAGAAACCTTTTGTCCGTGTCTGTCCGTGTCTGTCTGTGGCTCAAAAAATCTTGGGTTCACATTCAGCGAATTCCCCAGCAAAACGGATCGCGCTCATCGAGCAGCAGCGTGGCTTCGGCGGTGATGTGCGCGGTGCCGGTGATGGTCGGGACGATGATTCCGCGCTCTTTTTCGAGCCAGCGAAACGAACCGCGAAAGGTGCTGCCGACAATGCTCTCGATGACATGCTCCGCGCCCTCGGCGAGCCGGCTGTCGGTGGCGAGGCACGCGAGGCGCGCGCTCGTGCCGGTGCCGCAGGGCGAGCGGTCGTAGGCTTTGCCGGGGCAGAGCACGAAGTTTTGCGCGTCCGCGCCCGGCGAGCGCGGCGGGCCGAGCAGGACGATGTGATCCACCTCGGGAAAGCCCTGCGCATTCACCGCCTGGCGCACGGCCCACGCGAAAGCGGTGAGCTTTTCGACGTTGGCGAGTGCGAGCGAAAGGCCGTGCTGCTCGACGAGGAAGAACCAATTGCCGCCCCACGCGACATCGCCGGTGACTTGGCCAAAGCCCGGCACCTCGATGGTCGCGGCCTTCGCCTTGCGGTGCGCGGGAATGTTTTCCACCGACACCGAACCGTCCGCGTGCAGCACGGCTTTCACCACACCGACGGGCGTCTCGATCCGATGCTCGCCGGGCGCGATGCGCCCGAGATGCGCGAGTGAGACGACCAGCCCAATGGTGCCGTGGCCGCACATGCCGAGGAAGGTGACATTGTCGAAATAGATGACGCCGGTGACGCACGCCGGGTCGCTGGGTGGGACGAGCAGCGCACCCACAAGCACGTCCGAGCCGCGCGGTTCGTTCACGACGGCGCGGCGGAAGTCGTCGTGCCGCTCGCGGAAGACGGTGAGCTTTTTTGCCGCGCTCCCTACGCCTAGTTCCGGCCCGCCGTCGAGCACCACGCGCGTCGGCTCGCCGCCGGTGTGCGAGTCGATGACGGGGATGCGCCTCATTTTTTACGCGCGGGACTTTTCGGACGGTTCGCGATGCCGTCGTGAATGATCTTGAGCACGGCTTTGCGCTCCGCGCCCGCGAGCGGGAGACGCGGAGCGCGAACCCACTCGGCGCCGAGTCCGCATTCCTGCACGGCGAGCTTGATGTACTGGACGAATTTCACATGCACATCGAGGTGCAGCAGGGGCGCGAACCAGCGGTAGATTTTGCGCGCCTCGTCCCAGCGCCCGGCTTGCATGAGTTCCCACAGGCGCTGGTTCTCCGCGGGAAAGGCGATGCCGGTGCCGGCGACCCAGCCGTCGATGCCGAGGATGGCGCTTTCGAGCGCGAGGTCATCGACGCCGGTGAAGATGGCGTAGCGGCCGCCGACGGTGTTGTGCAGGTCGGTGATGCGGCGGGTGTTGCCGCTCGACTCTTTGAGCGCGACGAAATTTTTCACGTCGGCGAGCTGCGCGAACATCTCGGGGGTGATGTCGTTGCCGTAGCTGATCGGGTTGTTGTAGATCATGATCGGC
>JAYVNN010000050.1:0-7148 GCA_043758435.1 Chthoniobacter sp. | reverse complement strand
TTGTCGGCAAAGTGTTCGGGCTTGCGGGGCTTGCCCATGAGCTGTTCGAGGGCGTCGTAGGCGGGCTGCACCCAGGGCTGCATTTTCTCCTCCATGCGTCCGGGGAGAAAGCCGATGTCACGGCCCGTGGGCATGATGACGCGGGTGATGAGCATTTTCTCGTAGTCGCCGCACTGCACCTGCTCGAGCGCGGCACCGACGCTGAGCAAAGTTTTGCCGGTGCCCGCCTTTCCATAAACCGTGATGAGCGTGAGCGCGGGATCGTAGAGCGCGTCGAGGAAGTAGCGCTGGCCGAGGTTCGCGGCCTGGAGCGTGCGCCCGTCGCGGATGACGATGCGGTCATTGCGCAGCCGGTGAAACGAGCCGCCGCCGAGGTGCCGCGCGGGGACGCCGTGGGTGGGTTCCTCCTCGTTGCGCAGGAGGACGTACTGATTTGGCAGGAGCCCTTTCACCTCGGGCAAAACGATGTGCTCCTGACTCGCGAAGGCCTGGAGCGTGTGGCCGGGGATGTCGATGGCCTCATACTCCTCGTGCCCGCTGCGGCGCTGCGTTTTGCGGATGTCGTTGTCCTCCACGCGGTCGGTGCGGTAGTCCTGCGCGTCGAGCCCGAGGGCGCGCGCCTTGAGTTGCATGTTGAGGTCTTTGGTGACGAGGATTGCGCCCGCGGCCTGCGTGTCGGCGAGGTAGGCGGCGCTGGCGAGGATGCGGTTGTCGGTGCTTTCGAGATCGGGAAAAAGCGTGGCCACCTGCGCGGCACGCGGCGATTCCGCGATGAGCTGCCAATCCTTGCCGACGTGCCGGATGGAGGGGTTGATGAAGACGCGCAGGTGCCCGCCATTCTCCAGCTTCACGCCGTCGCGCATTTCCTGCGTGGTGCGAAAGCGCTCGCTCAGCCGCCGATGCACCTCGCGCGCATTCGCCCCGCGCGTCGTGGATTCGGATTTGAAACGATCAAGTTCCTCCAGCACTTCGACCGGCACCCAGACGGTGTTTTCCGCAAACTGAAACAGCGACTGCGGGTCGTGGATGAGGACGTTGGTATCGAGGACGTAATGCTTGCCGGGTGAGATGTCGGACTTTTTGGCGGCCATGGATTTTGGGGTTTTCAAAGCGGTGTTGGGATGGAAGCGGAGCCGAGCCAGCGCAGGGACATCACGGAAATGTCGTCGCTCTGCTCGCGCTCGCCGCAAAAGGTTCGCACGTCGGCGACGACGCCGCGCGTGATCTTTTCCACGCCGAGCGCGGCCACTTCCTTGAGCGTGATTTGCAGGCGCGCGGGGCCGTAGAAATGGTCGCCGCCGGCGAGCGCCTCGGTCACGCCGTCGGTGTAGAGAAAGAGGGTGTCGCCCGGCGCGAGCTGCGCGGTGGTGGCGTGGTAGGCGAGGCCGGGCATCGCCCCGAGGGCCACGTTTTTCGCGGCCTCGAGCGGCACCACGCCCGCGGCGGAAAGCAGGAAGGGCGACGGATGCCCCGCATTGCAAAAAGTCAGCGCGCCCGTTTTCACCTCGAGCACCGCGAAGAACAGCGACACGAACATGCCGCTGTCGCTCTGCTCACCGAGTTCGTCGTTCACCTGCGCCATCATTTCCGCCAGCGGCAGGCCGCGCGAGGAGCTGGCTTTGAGCAGCGTTTTCGTGACGGCCATGAAGAGCGCCGCGGGGATTCCTTTGCCGGAAACATCGCCGATGAGGAAACAGAGCCGGTCGTCATCGAGAAAGTAAAAATCGTAGAAATCTCCGCCGACCTCGCGCGCCGGGCGGAGCAGCGCATGCACGTCGAACTCCGTGCGCTCGGGAAACGCGGGAAAGCGTTTCGGCACGAGGCTCATCTGGATGTTGCGCGCGGCGGTCAGCTCGCCCTCGAAGCGCTCTTTCACCGTGGTCGTGTAGCGCAGCTCCTGCATGCGCATCTGCAGGTCGCGCGTCATTTTGTTGAAGGCGTTCGTAAGGTTCGCCACCTCCACGGTCGGCGCTTTCACGCTCAGCCGCTGCTCGAGGTCGCCCTGCGCCACCTGCTGCGCCGCCGCCGCGAGCTGCGTGATCGGCTTGCTCACCGACCGCGCGACCAGCACGAGCGCGACAAACAAACCCGCGAGCCCCACGAGCCCGATGGTGAGCAGCTCATTGCGCAGCTCGCGCGCCTCGCCCAGCGCCTCGCTCTCGGGAAAAACGATGGCGAGGGAAAGCTCGCCGTTTTGAATCGGCGCATACGCGATCCAGGCCGGCCGCCCCTGCATTGGCTCGGCCGTGCGGCGAAAACCTTCCTCTCCCGCCATCATGCGCTGGCCGAGCACCGGGTTCGTCTCCTGCACCATCGCCTGCATGATTTTCGTGCGATCCGGGCACGCCACGAAGCGCCCCTGCTGGCTCACGATAAAGGCGTAGCCGGTCTGCCCGACGCGGATGCTTTCCGTCTCCGCGATGAGTTGCGTCATGGCGATGTCGATGGTCGCGATGCCCCAGAAAACGTCGTCCCGCCGGAACGGCACCGAGTAGGTAATCATCACCGTGTTCCCGCCGCCGTCGTCGAAATACGGCTCCGTCCACATCGCGTGGCCCGCGTCGCGCGGCAGGCGGTACCAGTCCCACTGGAAGTAATTGTATTCCGGCTTCGCGAGCTGCTCGAACTTCGCCTCGCCGCCTTCGCGGAAAAAATACGGCGCGTAGGCGCTGACCGTTTCGTCCAGCCCGTACGGGCGAAAGGCGATGCAGCTCCCGTACACGTCCGGGTTTTTCAAAAGCGCATCGCGCAGAAAGCCCTCAACCTTCGTCGGCGTCTCCAGCGCGCCCGTTTCCAGCGTCACGCCGATCATCTCGGGAATCTTCCGCGCCGCGCTCAGCCGCACGTCCACCTCCCGCGCGTGCGTCCTCGCCATGAACTCCGCGGCCGTCTGCGTCTGCGCCGCCACGCGGTCAAAACTCCGCCGCGACGCACTCCACACCACCACCGCAAACAGCACCGCCGCCGGCACCCCGACCCAGACAATCAGCCGCGTGGAAAGCGTCGCTTTCATCCCCGCCGCGTGCCAGCGCGGGTAGGGATGACACTCCGTGCCGTCCGCCGCCCGCACGAAAGATTCTCGAACTCCAAAGACCCATCGCCCGCACGGCGGACAGCACGGAGTGCTGTCCCTACCCGGCTGCGCCGTGAAAGCGTCATCGAATCCTCGGGCGTCAGGCCGCCGCCCCGCCCTCGCGCAGCACCCGCAGCGCATCCTCGCGCGAGCCCACGATTTTCATGATCCGCGTAAAGCCGATCATCTCGAAAATCATCAGCACACTCGGCGCGAGCGCGCAGAGCACCAGCTTGCCGCCGAGCGGTTCCAGCCGTTTTGCCGCGAGCAGAAAAACCTTCAGCCCCGCGCTGTTCACGTAATCCAGAGCGCCGCAGTCCACCACGATCCGCCGCTCCCCGCGATCCACCAGCCCGAGCAGCCGCGACTCGAAAACCGTCGCCGTCGCCGAGTCGAGATGCTCGCTCACGGTCACCACCATCACGCCGTCCTGTTTGTCTTCTTTGATCTGCATGAAAGCTCCTGGTTCGTCTCGGAAAGCGGCGACGCTAGCGGATTCGCTTCCGCATCGTGAGCACATTTTTCGCATGCTCGCGGCGGTATTCCACCCGGTCCATCAGGCTGCGCACGAGATGAATCCCCAGCCCTCCGAGGGTCCGCTCATTGAGCGCCGCGCTGAGGTCCGGCATCGGCGCGCTCATCGGGTCAAACTCGCGCCCGCCGTCCCGCACTTCGCTGCGAAACTCTCCGTCCACCGTCTCCATGCGCACCGCGACTTCCTGCCCCGCCGCATCGTCAAAACCGTGCAGCACCACATTCGTCACCACCTCATCCAGCGCCAGATTCACTGCGTAAAGCGTGCGCGACGGAATCTCGTGCAGCTCGCCAAACTGCCGCACGAGACGGTTCAGCCGCTCGATTTCGCGGACATCGGCGGGGAGTCGGATGGTGATGCTGCCTTCGTGCATGAGCGGCGTGTTTTGTCAGCGGAAAACGCACCGCGCAAGCGCGGAAATCACGCGACGCGCAGCGCTTGTCTCACCGCTGACACCGCGGACACCACCGCGTGGTGCGGCCGCCGATTTGCGCGGTGCGCAAAGCGCCGCCGTCGCGCGGGCAGCGGCCGTCAGCCGTCCAGCGCTCGTGGTAAAACCAGTCCGCGGGCGGGTCGGAAAAATCCACGGCCACCGTCGCCATCGCCACCGCGCAGACCTCGCGCGCCTCGCGCCACAGCGCCTCGGCGCGCGCCTTGGTCAGCGTGCCGCAGAGCGCGCGCGGGCTGATCTTCGCGCGCCACAGGATTTCATCCGCCATCCAGTTTCCCACGCCGGGAAACGCGCTCTGCACGAGCAGCGCCGCCTTCACCGCGAGCCGCGCACGCCTTTGCAAAAACACCCGCACGAACTCCGCCGTGAACTCCGGCGAAGTGACCGCCGGCGGCAGCTTCGTCCACCACGGCGGAGCCTCGCGGCCCTCGTGAAACTGCACGCGGCCAAACATCCGCGGGTCGCTGAAAACGAGCGCCTGCCGCTTTTGAAAAAGCACCAGATGATCGTGCCGCCCCGGCGCGAAATCCGGCGGCTCCGCGCGCAATTTTCCCGTCATGCCGAGATGCACGCCGAGCCACAGGTCGCTAGAAAAGCGAAAGAGCATCTGCTTCGCCCGCGCCTCCGAACCGAGCAGTTTTGCGCCCGCCATCAGCGCCGCCAGCCGCGCCACATCCGCGCCGCGAAAGAGCCGCATCTGCCCGTGCAAAGCCACGCGCGCCACGTTTTGCCGCAGGCCGCAATCCCACTGCTTGCGGTAGTATTCGACCTCCGCCAGCTCAGGCATCGCGGCTTACAAAAAGCGGATGCACAGCGGGTAGCGGTAGGCCGTGCCTTCGTTGGCCTTCACCGCGGCCACGATGGTGACGATGACATCGAACAACCACACCGCCGGCAGCAGCACGAAACCGACGAGCACCAGGAGCGAAAGCCCGGCGACGATGAAAGCCAGCGTCATCGTGATTTGGAAATTCAGCGCCTCCTTCCCCTGGTCATCGACCAGCGGCATCGTGTCTTTTTTCAGCAGCCAGACGAGCAGCGGCCCGCCGATGTGGCCGAAGGGAATGATGTGGCCCGCGAAGCTGCTGAGATGCGCGATCATCGCCCACATGCGCTCGTCCTTGGTGGAGGCGGCGGCATCGGCGGGGAGCGGAGAGGATGGTATTTCCATGCCGCGGAAAGTAGCGGGCCGCACGCTCCTGCCAATGCGAAAAGCTCCGGCGTTGCCACGCCCTCCGCGCCTGCGCACGTTGCCGCGATGTCCCCCGCCCGCCCGTTTCACCTCGCCCTCCTCGCCGCCGTGCTCGGCGTGCTCGCGTGGTCCGGCCTCGCGCCGTTCGACCGCTTTACGTGGTGGCTGGAAGTCGCGCCCGCGCTCGCCGGGCTGGTCGCGCTCGCGGTGGCGTGGCGGCGCTTCCGCTTCACCGACCTCGCGCTCACGCTCATCGCGCTGCACATGATGCTCCTCTGCGTCGGCGGGAAATACACCTACGCCCTCGTGCCGCTCGGCGACTGGGTCCGCGACGCCCTCCACCTCGCGCGCAACCACTACGACCGCCTCGGCCATTTCGCGCAGGGCTTTGTCCCCGCCATCGTCGCACGCGAGATCATCCTCCGCCGCCGCGTGCTCGCAAAACGCGGCTGGCTCCCTTTTCTCGTCGTCAGCATCTGCCTCGCGATCAGCGCCGCCTACGAACTCGTCGAATGGCTCGTCGCGCTAAAATCCGGCGAGGGCGCGGACTCCTTCCTCGGCACGCAGGGCGACCCGTGGGACACGCAGGAGGACATGGCCACGGCCTTCGTGGGCGCAATCACCGCGCTGCTCACGCTCGCGCGCTGGCACGACGCGCAGATCCGCGAGGTGCAGAGCGAAAGCTGAGCGCGCTCACGGTTTTGTGGGCGCGGGTTGCGGGCCGGGTACACCCGGCGGGCGGACGAAAAACTCGAACTCCAGCGGCGCACGACGCGCGAGGCCGAAACGTACGGGACGGTCAGGCAGGTCGTAGATCGTCACATCGACGGCTCCTCCGATGCCCCACTGCTCATCCAGCTTCGCCACCCGACCCTCCTCGTCACGAAAAGCCAGCGCGTCAGTTGTTGATCCACCGACCAGAAAAGCCGGCCGATCCAACCGCACATGCAGCGTGTCAGTCTTGTGGTCAAACTTCATCATTTCATTCCGCTCCGCTTTCACAGGCGGCGCGGTTTTGATGACGACACCGGCTTTCAAATCATACTGCCCCGGCCCAAACACGCCGGCCAGTTCGAGTCCGCGAGCTTCCGCACCGAGCGGGAAAAGCGTGAAAGTCTGCTCAGCCTGTTGCTGGGGTTGCAGTGTTCCGAGCCAGTGCATGTCCACCTCGGCAAATGGATAGAGGCTGTTGCGCGTCAGTGTCGCCCGCACTTTCCATACGGGCTCGGAGAGCTGCGCCCTATCAGACAGATTCCCCCCGGCGTCCTCATAGTGCGTACGGATATTGAACCAAGCGTCCGCCTTTTCACCACGCACCATCACTGCCCACTCGGGATTCGGAACCCAGTCCGTTGTCATGCCCTCATGCAGCTTCAGTCGGAGCGTGCGCAGGGTCAGCTCGACATTGCCATTTCCCCTCATCTGCGGCAGAGGCACCGCCGTCCACACGGGAAGATTCGTGCGCCAGGCAGGATTGAGCGTCTCAAACTCAAAACGCTGCCCGTCGATCTTCGTCACGAACCGCAACGTGCGTGCGCGGTAGGGCACCTGTTCAAAGTAGGCTTTCGCATGGCTCAGCCCGCTGCCGTTCGAGCCCCCGCCGCTCTGCATGCCGCCCACTGTCTGCCCATCCGGCAACTCGAGAACGCAGTCCGCCAAGTCGAGTGGCCCCGCGTTACCTCGTCCACGCTCCAGAAGCCAGACCACCAACGACGGAGGCCCGCCATAACTTCCGCCCGTGCGTCCACCTTGATAAAGCAGCGAACGCCACGACAAAGTCTTCACGGCAGCAGCGACCCGCTGCGGAAACGGCGGACTTCCATACACAATCTCGTGCTTATTCCCATACGTTACCGCATACAGCCGCACCTCGCCGCCCTTCGGCAACGGCTGCCAC
>JAYVNN010000049.1:0-7233 GCA_043758435.1 Chthoniobacter sp. | reverse complement strand
TCCGGCGTGTAGGCCTCGTATTTCGTGGGATACGGCACCGGCGCGACCTTCTTCGCCGCATCATCCAGCGCGGCCTGGAGCTTCAGCGCATGTTCGCGATCCTCCGCCGCGAGCGTCTTCAGCGGATAATACCGCCGCGAAAAATCCTCGCGCAGCAGCTCCACGCACGCCGTGGAAAACTCATGGTCCTCGCAAACCACACGCAAAAACGCCGCCCTCACCGTGGCGGGAAAGTCCGCGAGTTCCTTCGGCAGTTTGTCGAAATGCCAGTCGCGAAACTCCCGCCCTTTCGCCATCTCCACGCCCTGCAAATAGCGGAGCGAATGTCCGTCGAGCGAACCGGCCGGCACACTCAGCGCCTTGCCGTCGGCAGATTTCAGCGAAGCGTTTGTTTTATCCGCAGAGACGAGCGTCGCCGCCACCTCATGCCCATCCGCGAGAAACCAGGTGCGCGGCTGAAAGGCCGGCTGCTGTGCGGACAGCGGGCCGGTGAAGACCGCGAAAAGGAGAAGGATGCGAGCAATCATAGAGCGGTGACGTGAGGCTGACGGGCGCGAGCTACCAGCCGTCGGTGCGGAACGGAGAGGCGGGCAGCCCGGCGCGGTTGTAGAGGTTCGCGCCTTCGGGATTGCTCGCGTAGGCGTAGCGCACTGCGGCCGGCGCGGGCACGTCGGGCGACGAGACGACCACGCTGTCGCCTTCGATGACCGCGTCCGCCCATACCCATTTCTTGTCCGCGCCAGCGATGGCAAAGCGCCGCAGCTTCGAGCCCTTTTCCTCGACCGCGGCGGTGCGCCCGTCCTTGCGCGCGGTGATGAGCCCGCCGCCGAGCGAGTCGAAAGTCACGCGCGCTTTGCCGCCTTCGATTTTCAGCTCTCGAAAAAGCGGGCCGCTCGTCACGAGGCCGCGTTTGCCGTATTCATTCGCGAGCGCCCAGAGCGCGAGGCGCTCGCCGACGTCCGCTTTGTTTTTCGGATGAATGTCGTCCGCAGCGCCGATGTCCACGGCGCTGGCCATGCCGGTGTGCGGGATGGCGAGGCAGCGGCGCTGCGCATCGCGAATCGCACCCCACTCGCCGCCAGCGGGATTCTCATTGGGCTTCATGAAACCCGCGAGTTGCACGAAGTAGAACGGCAGCGCCGCGTCGCCGAACCACTTGCGCCAGTCGCTCAGCATCGCCTGCGTTTTCTCCACGTAGAGATTTCCGTCCGCGTTGTTCTCGCCCTGATACCAAAGCACGCCGCGCAGCGCCAGCGGCACCAGCGGCGCGATGTGGCCGTTGTGCAGCGTGACGCAGCGCGGGCGCGCGACTTTTTCCCCAAACGGAAACTCCGGCCACTTTGGCGGCAGCGGGATTTCCTGCACCGCTTTCTGCGCGGCGCGACTGCGCGCGGTCCATTGCTCGATGCCCGGCAGCGCCCCTGCGAGTTGCTGCTGATACGCCGCCAGCGACTCGCGCATCAGCTTTGCATAAGGCGCGAGCGCGGGCGTGTTGAGGAACGTCTCCTGCGAAATCCACAGCTCGATATTCGTGCCGCCGACCGCGTTCGTGAGCAGCCCGATGGGCACGCCCGTCTCCGCGTGGACCTTCCGCGCGAAATAAAATCCCACGGCGCTGAAGCCGCCCGCCGAGCCAGGATTGCAGACGCTCCATTTGCCTTTCACGTCAGTCGCGGGCGCGCTGGCAAAGTTGTATTCCATGCGGAAATGCCGCACGAGCGGGAGGTCGGCGGCCTTGATGTCGTCCGGCGCGGCGCAGCCATCGAGCGCCATATCCATGTTCGACTGGCCGCTGCACAGCCACACGTCGCCGAGCAGCACGTCTTTCACTTCGATGGTGTTTCTTCCCGCGACCTTGAGCGTTAGCGACTCCTTCGACACAGGCTGCGCCGCGAGCCGCACCATCCAGCGCCCGTCCGCGCCTGCGGTGGTCGCGCTCTTTTGCGCACCGAGCGTTACGCTCACCTGCTCGCCCGCGTCCGCCCATCCCCACACGGGCAGCGGCTTGTCGCGCTGGAGCACGACGTGTTCGGAAAAATGCGCGGGCAGCCGCACGTCGGCGAAGGCCTGAGAAGCGAAAGCAAGAAACGGGATGAGAAGCGGGATTTTCAAGATGCGTGGGTGGTAAAGGTGAAGAGAAATGCGGTGATGCGTTTTACGGCATCGGTGAGTTATTCGACGACGACGACTGGCTCTTCGAGCACGAGTTCCGTTTCGGCGTTTGCGGAAATGATGGCGAGGCTCATGAGGAATGCGGCGATGATTTTTGCGGTGTGTTGGTGCATCGTGCTACCGGATGTGGTTCAGCTCGGGCTGGTCTTGCGAGGCTTCGATTTTGGCGATGGCTGCGCGGAGGGCTTCGGCTTTTTGGATGCTCAAGGCTTTGGGGAAATCCTTTTCACCGGCGTCGAACATGGCGGCGGTTTCGCGGAGGTGGGGAAGGACGGGCTGGGCGGCGGCTCCGTAGGTGACGAGCGTTTTTAGGATGGGGTGGATGCGCTCTTGGCTGGCCCAGGGGTTTTGGTTCCGAATGTAGTCGGCGCAGGCTTGGATGCCTTCTTCGATGTGGTGCGCGGCGAGGACTTCGAGCCCCGCGAGGCGGACTCCGTCGGCGAACATTTCTCCGCTGGGTGAGGGAGTGACGACTGCTTCCATGATGGCGGGCAGCAGCGGTTTGATGTCTTCGAGACTCATCCGCTTATAGACCAGCCCGACGTGGGAGCGCGCTCTGCCGTCTTGGTTGTGCAGGCTGGCGGCGACAGCTTTGCGCAGCGCGTCCCGGTCCACTCCGTCGAGGGAATTGCGGAGCAGTTTCTCAAACACCGCTTCGCAAAGATAGCGTTGCTCCATGGCTCGCGGGTCGTCTTTGTCGGGAGCTTTGGCGAGCATTTCGAGGAGCTTGGGCAGGGCGGCCATCGCGGGCTTGCCGATTTCGGCGAGGGCTGCGGCGGCTTGCACGCGGAGCCAGCGGTCTTTGTGGTCGAGCAGTTTTATCAGCGCAGGCGCGGCGGGTGCGGAGGCTCCGCGAGCTTGCGCGAGAGCTTCGCAGGCACCGTAGCGTGCCTCCAGCGATGGTGAGTCGAGGAGCTTCACGATGGCGTCGATGGGCATCGCTGCCTTGCGGCGGGCGAGTGCCATGGCCGCCCGTTCGCGGACGACGGGGGACCAACTGCCGAGCCGCTCTACCAGAGCTTCCGGCGTGAGCGCATCGTAGGCGCTGGTGCGGTCTTTGTTGTCCCAGCCGCGTCCGTCGAGGATGATGCTCTGCGCGGCGGCGGCATCGAGTTGCGGGATGATGGCCGCCTTTTTTCCGGTGAAGTAGATTTTCTTCAAAGGCGCTGCGTAGCCCAGCAAACAAGCACCCGTGGTGTCCCAGCCTTTGTAGGAATCCGCCGCTGGCTCGGGCGGGCCTTGGTGGATGAACGAGCCATCCCAGCGCCGCTCCAAATCAAAATACCATCCGCCAAATTCCCCCATCCAGGCACCCGTGGCCTGCGGCCCATTTTGCGCGATGGCGGGCAGCGACCACAGCATGTTGAAGAAGTTGCCCGTGTGCCCGCAATCCCGCTCGGGGCCATGCGAGGCGAGGCCCATGCGGGCAAAGTATTCCGCGCCTTTGGCCTCGCCGAGAAATTGGAACAGCATGGACGCCATGCCATTTTTTCCATTGTCGTCGTGGGTCTCCGTCCATGCTGGGTGGTCGCCGTAGGGCACCGAGCCTTTGCCGATGTAGAACCTCATCAGGCGTGCGCTCAGCTCAATGGCGTTGGCGACTTCCTTGTCATCCACGCCCGCGCCCTTCGCCAGGACGAGGGAAATGGTGAGCGGCAGTCCCGGCGCGTTCATCATGCCGTATCCGCCGAGCCGTCCGTCGGGCTTGGCAAAGCCATGACCCCACGAGCCGACTGCGCTCTGGCCTTTCGCCGACTCCAGCGCGAGCCGCCGCAGGCCGGGCAGCACGGACTTGTCGCCCGTCGCCATGACGTATTCCGCAAGCAAAATAGTGACGTAGCCGTAGTGCCAGGTCTGCATCCCGCCAGCGGAGAAATCCGCCGCCCATTGCGCCTCCTTTTTCACCAGCGGCAGATGCGCCGGGTCGCCGCTCGCGAGCAAGGCCAGCGCATTGAGCGAGCGCGGGATGGCGTCGAGATTTTTGCCGTAGTCCGGCTTTGCGACATTCGCCGCGAGGGTCGCAATTCCTTGCTCAAAAATGCGGCGCGACTTCGGGCATTGATACGGTGCCGTGGCGCTGTAGGTGCCGAGCACCGCGAGTTTCACGACGACCTGTTCTTCCTTCCCGGCACGCCAGCGAGTGAGCGCGAGCTTGCCTCCGCCCGCCTCCGATTCTGCTGCGCCGATGGCCTTGCCCAGCTCCGTGCGTGGGTCGTAGGAAAAAGGTTTCCCGACCACGCCGAGCACCACATCGCCGACGACAAAGACGCCCTCCGCAGGCGAGCCAGCATCCACTTTAGTGATGGAAATCTGCCGCGCATCCCTCGTCACCATCTTGTCGCAAAACATCCATCCGCGCAGCCCGGTCGGGCCGAGATTCCAATCGTGCTTCGCTTTCTCAGGAATGGCGTCGCCTTTGGTGAAATCGGGCATCGCTAGCGGCTTCCCATCGTCCGCTGCGAAGACGGAAGATGTGAGGACGAACAAGGCAGCGTAGAGGTGGAATTTCATAGAGCGTGGAGAGTTGTTATTTCAAAGTGCCGGGCTTCACCATCTTGAGACTGGCCTCCGCAAAGGCCTTCCCGATGAGCGCAAAAGTCTTCGCACAACCGAGGTAATGGTAGCCGCCGTTCGACGCACCGCGCTTCCACATCGTAGCTTCCGCAGGCGTGATCGTCTTTGCTTCAAACTCCTTCAAATACTCGCGCTTCTGTTCCTCAGTCATCGCCCCGTCGGCGTTCGCGTGGTCCTTGTGTTTCGAGTTCAGAAAGTAACTCATCTGCCGCACTTGCTCTTTCTTCCTATCAATGGCCGCGAGTTCCTCCGCCCAAAACGGCGCAGTCTCAATCGCCGTCACCGAGCCTGCAAACTCCGGCATCGCCGCCGGTGCCGCCATCGCCGCGCGGAAGGCTTTCGTGTCGTCTTTTGCATTCAGCCCATCCACGCCAAGCACGCCGATGACTACCGGCATTTTTGGCGCCGCCAAGTCTTTGCGCACATCGCGAATGAGGTCGGCAAGCCACACGCCGTATTTGGAATAGTCCCGCACTTTTTCTCCGGCCTTCGCCGGATAAGTGTCGCTCGACACGAGATCGTTGAACCCCTGAAACCACACCAACCCCGCAATCTCGTAGCCCTCCTTTGCGTCATACGCCGGGCACACCCGCTTCGGGTCGGCGAGCACCTTCTTCACATGCGCCACCATCTCGCGGTAATAGACGCCCGTCGCCTCCTCGGTCTTGGTCTTACGCTCCGGCTTCTCCGCCCACTTCTTCGCCTCCTCCGCAGTCGGCTCGTAGGCACCCGCGCTGGGCGGACGGAAATCCGTGTGCAGGCTGCGCCCGCCCCACGCCGTCTTAATAAGCAGGACCGGCTCGCCGAGTTGCTTCTCCATCGTGATGCCAAACATAAACTCCGGCCCGATCTTGCCTTCCGGTGCGCCGAATCCCGCCGTCAGCTTCCCCGTCTTTTCCGTCAAATCCGTATAGGCATCGCCCAGACATCCGACCGACGAAATCCACACCTTGTCACACACCCGCGGCTTCCCATCCGCAGCGCGCATTTCCTGCAAAAGCGGAGCCGTCGCTGGGTCATCGCCGATGTAGTCAAAAGTCTCAATCTTCGCATGACCCTGCATGTTCGACTGCCCGGCTAGGATGAAGACCTTGAGCGGCTTCGCCTCCGCCGACAAGGCAAGGGCGAGGAGTGAGACGAGAATGGTAAGATATTTCATAGGTTGGTTTTTGGTGACACAGGTTTGATTCGGGCGGTGGAGTAGCCTTGCTTCCGCGACATCGCTGGCCGTGTCAGGCGACCCGGCGCGATGAGCGGCGGCCCACCCGCGCCGGTGAAAACGGTGTCGCCCGGCGGCATGATCTGCAGTTCCGGCCCGATGGAAATGCCGTCCTTGAGTTCGATCTGCGTGCAGAGGATGCCGGTGAAAAGAGTCACGCGCAGTGCGCTGAACAATGAGAAGTAAGGTATCATTAAAGTCTATTTTTGAGAGATCGGGACATCGCAAAACGTCAGCGCGGCGATGCCGTTGGCGCCGCGGATGAGCTTGTCCTGGCTCCAAGCGGATTCTTTGAGGTAGGTGAGTTTCGTCGCGGGCGTGGGTGCTTTAAGCGTGAGAGTGAGGACGTTTCCGCTCACCGCTCCGGCGGCGACTTTGTCCTTTTCTCTATCGAGGTAAAACTGGCTGGCGAGCGTGTCGGCCCAGACGATAGGTTGATCAAATTCCAGCGCGATGGCGTCCTTCTCGGCGGTCGTGAATTTCGCCCGCACGAGATTGGGCGGAGTGATGGGTTCGGTGACTTTCCGGCCGTAATTGTCGCGCTCGATGAGCGGCTGGATGAGGCGCGCGAATTCCGCCCAGCCGAGGAGCGGGAAATGGCAACCGCCGGGGGGCTGGATGCCGAGCGTGGACATCACGCCCATGTGCGAATAGAGGCGCGGCAGCGTGCGCTGGATTTCGCGGATGTGGTCGCCCGCCCCGGTGTTTCCGGCCATGCTGCACGAGTTCGGCCAGATTTGAAAAACGTAGGTGTACTGGAGATTTGGGAAGTCCTGTTGCCACGCGGCGGACATGGCCACGAAGTAGTCTTCATACGCCTTCCAATCGTAGTCGCCGCTCGGCCCGGCGGTGCCTTGGTTGTTTTCCCCCTGATGCCATAGGATGCCGCGGATGCCGTGCGTGAGCCGCGCCTGCCGCACGCGCCATAACACCCGTCCATAGATCGTTGTTAAGTCAGTGGGATCGGCTTCATTGCGCTGGTGCTGATCGATCCGCGTCCCGCCGACTGCGCCATACATGATGAAGATGGGTATCTTCTGGCTTTCGACGAGCCGTTTCGCCAGCTCCATGCCCCACCAGCCCAGCTCGGCCTTTTCGCCAGACTGCGCTTTCCACACGGGCAGGCACCACAGGTTGCCTGGCGCGTCTCTGGCGTTCGCCGGCGGGCGGCCATAGCTGCGAATCCACTCGCTCGTCTCCGGCGGCGATTTCTCGCCGGTGTCCGTCGCGAGCGCGTTCGACTGGCCCTCGATGATGTAGGCATCGCC
>JAYVNN010000048.1:0-7240 GCA_043758435.1 Chthoniobacter sp. | reverse complement strand
TCCACCGCGGACACATTTACGATGTGCTTGTCGCGCTCCGGCGTGCGCAGCATCAGCGGCTTCAGCCGGGCGTTGAGGAGAAAAGGCGCGATGGCATTCACGAGCTGCGTTTCCAGCAGCTCGACCGACGGCACCTCTGCCATCATCAGCCGCCAGGAATTGCGCTCCCGCAAATCCACCTGCTGCAAATCCTGATCAAGCCGCCCCTCGGGAAAAAGTGCCTGCTGCGCCACCATTTCATCCGGCAGCAGCGGCACCTGCGACAGCTCCGCTGCATGCGTCATCCCGACTTCCGTCATCCGCCGCTGCGCCACCACCGCGTCGCCTTCCGGCAAAAGATGATACCCGCGCAGCCCCTCGTACGCCCCGAGCAGCCGCCGCGCTGACTCCGGCATTTCATCCGCCGCCGCCGTCTCCAGCGCCATCATGTGCGCGTAGAAATCCGGCGGACGCCGCACCGTCTGGCACGCATTATTGATGATGAAATCCAGCCGCTCCCGCGTCGCCAGCAGATGCCGGCAAAACGCCTCCACGCTCGGCGTGTGCCGCAAATCCAGTCCGAAAATTTCAAGCCGATGCCCCCACTCCGCAAAGTCCGCCTCCGCCGCAAAACGCCGCGCCGAGTCCCGCGGAAAGCGCGTCGTCACGATCACCGCCGCGCCCGCGCGCAGCAGCTTGATCCCCGCCTGATAGCCGATCTTCACCCGCCCGCCCGTCAGCAGCGCCACGCGCCCGCGCAAGTCGGCGGTCTCCGTACGCTTGTGGAAATTCAGCTCCGCGCACGCCGGGCAAAGCTGGTCGTAGAAGTGGTGGATCGTCGAATAGTCCCGCTTGCAGATGTAGCAATTCTGCGGCTCCACTACCTCGCGAAATTCGGGATCGTCCTCCACCTCCTGCTGCTCGAAACCCACCGGCGGCAGCACATTCGGCGTCGTGAAAACGGGCCGCTGCCGCAGCTTGCGGATGCCCGTCTCGTTCAGCTTCGCGTCATCGCGCCGCACCTTCTCCACCTTGCGCTGCCGCACCTTCGCCTTCACCAGTTGCCGCCGCGCATTCAGATCCGGCGTGTGGATTTTTCCTGCCGCCTGAAACAGCCGCACGCGCTCCTCGTCGGACAATCCCGCCAGCAAAGAGCGGTCGCCCGCGACCTGTTCGAGCAGGTCAATCGCAGCTTGCAAACGCTCGGACAGCGCAGGGTCATTCATCCGCAAAACTTCCGTGATCGCCGCAAATTGTGCGAGCGCCGTTTCAGGCGAATCGCGCTCGACTCCGGCACACCTGTTCGTATCCATTGCCGCACTCCCCCGCCCATGAATGCTCTCCGAAAACCTCGGGCAATCCTCCTCGCGTCCGTCCTGCTCATCGCCGTTTCGATCACGGTCTGGATACTTCTCGACTCGCCGCCGCAGACCCCGACGAGCCTTCCGCTGGCCTTGCCGAAAGCGCCGACGCAAAGCAGTTCCGCAGTCGCGCGCGCAGATGCCGATGACCTCGCCGACCGGCCCGATGCACCTTCCGCGCGCGCCCTCGAAGAGCGCCACAAGGCCAAGGATCGCGAGCACCTCCGGCAACTGCACCACGGCCTTTTCGAATACAAAAAACTCCACGGCCATTTCCCCGAATACCTCTCGCAACTCGTCCCTGATTTCGTCACCGCGGATGCGCTCCTCTCGCCGCGCAACGAGGAGAAAGGAATGAACGCCGAGTTGAGAAACCATCCCGATCCGGGCAACGCGAAGCCCGGTTACGGCTTCGAGTTCAGCAACCTCGTTTACCGCGACGACCGCACCTTTTCCGAGATCAAGGAAACCCAGCGCGCGGAGTGGGGCGACGCCGTCCCGATCCTGCGCGCCTTTGGCTATGAGAAAGTGATCAACATGTCCTACGGCGGCGCGCTGTATGAGACCGACCTCAACTGGGAATGGGATCCCGCCACGCTCGATGTCGTCCGCGCGCACGGCTGGGGGCCGGGCCTGACTGAGGGACAGTTCACGGAAGTGCGCGTGCTCGGCGCGGACGGGCAGCCCGTCGCCAATGCGCCGGTCTGGGCCGACGGACGCACGTTTTCCTTCTCGCTGCCGAACCGCCCTTTCACCACCGACGCCAACGGCGTCGCCCGCATTCCGCTCGGCACGGATGTGGATCGCACCGAACTCGTCATCCGCGTGGACGGCGGCGGACTCGCCTCGGCGGCGGTCGCCTTTCCCCGCGGCGAGCCGCCGCAAACCTACGCCCTCACCGCCGCGCCCGCGCAGACCGTGGGCGGGCGCGTGACGGATGTGAATGGCAGCCCGATTGCGGACACTTGGATTTACCTCAAACGGCCCGGCGCGGCGGAAAACACGAGCACCGCGCGCGGCGGCGTCAATCTCGGCGCAGTCAAAACCGACGCCTCCGGCCAATGGTCAGCCAGCCTGCATCCGCAGGACGCCAGCGCCTTCAACATCGCCATCAGCAGCGCGCACAACATCCCGCAATTCAACGCCGGCGAGCCCGTGGACGCCACCGCCGCGGCCACGCGCAATGCCGTCTCGATTTTTCGCGCCACCGCGGAAAAGTGATGGCCGCTGAATTCACCGGAGCGGCTTTGCTCAAAGAAACCTGCCGCCGCATCCGCGCCGCGCGCAGTCTGTGGGCCGCGCACAACAATCCCGCCTGCCGCGGCGAACGCGCAAAGGCGCTCGCCCTTTACGAAAGTCTGAGCAAAGCCGAGCGCGAGAAAATCCCGCAGGTGCTCCGCGTCTGGCTGCGCTACCGCAGCGAGAAATATTTCGGCGCCGACCGCACTCCTCCCCGCAGCGCCTCCACAAAATCGAAGTGAACGGAGGATGGGTTTCTTCCCGAAAGTCGTCGGCCTCGCCGCCTACCGATTAGGTGCATACGCGTGACCCCGGCCCACGTTTCGATGTGGAGTCGGTAAAGTTTACCCACCATCTTTTTCACCACCATGAGCACCATCAAAGCCTACGCCGCCACCGCCGCCAAAAAACCGCTGGAGCCGTTCGAGTATGATCCCGGCGCGCTCGGCGACGAGCAGGTGGAAATCGCCGTGAGCCACTGCGGCATGTGCCACTCCGATCTCTCGATGTGGGAGAATGGCTGGGGCATGACGCAGTATCCGTTCGTGCCAGGGCACGAGGTTGTCGGCACCATCGTGGCCGCGGGCGATCATGTGAAAAAAGTGAAGGTCGGCCAGCGCGTGGGGCTCGGCTGGTATTCGCAGAGCTGCATGGCCTGCGCGCAGTGCCTCGGCGGGGATCACAATCTTTGCGCGAGCGTGGAGGGAACGATCGTGCATCGGCACGGCGGTTTCGCGGATCGCGTGCGCTGCCATTGGGCGTGGGCCGCGGTGCTGCCGGAAGGGCTCGACCCGGCGAAAGCGGGACCGCTGTTCTGCGGCGGGATCACGGTTTTCAACCCGCTCGTGCAATGCGGCGTGCAGCCCACGGATCGCGTGGGTGTCGTCGGCATCGGCGGGCTCGGGCATCTCGCACTGAAATTTCTCCGCGCGTGGGGTTGCGAGGTGACGGCGTTCACCTCGAGCGAAAACAAACGCGAGGAAGCACGGCAGCTCGGTGCGCATCACGTCGTCAATTCGCGCGACTCCACGCAGCTCGGCAAAATCGCGGGCTCGCTCAACTTCATCCTCTCGACCGTGAACGCGACGATGGACTGGCAGGCGCTCATCGGCGCGCTCGCACCGCGCGGAAAGTTGCACACCGTCGGCGCCGTGGCCGAGCCCATCAGCCTCGCCGCCTTCCCGCTGCTCGCGGGGCAGAAATCGTTTTCCGGCTCGCCGCTCGGCAGCCCCGCGACCACGCAGACGATGCTCGAATTCTGCGCCCGCCACAGCATCGCGCCGACCGCCGAGTTCTTCCCGATGTCGCGCGTCAACGACGCCTTCGAGCATCTCCACGCCGGCAAGGCGCGCTACCGCATCATCCTCGAAAACGACCTCGCGAAATAGCGGGCCTAGCTCGTGGAGATGATGCCCACGGAGACGAGTTGCGTCTTTTCAAAAGCCCGGTGCGAAAATAAAACGCCCGTCCCACCATGCGCATCCTCCGCCACACCGACGCCGATTTTTCCACCGCCCTCGCCGCGCTGAAACGCCACGCCGAGGCCCACCCGCAGGTGCGCGACACCGTGGCGAAGGTGCTGCATGCCGTGCGCACCGAGGGTGATTCCGCGCTGCTGGAATTCACCGCGCGCTTCGGTGGCCCGCGCCTCACCGCGAAGCAACTGCGCGTGACCGGCAAGCCGCGCGTAGATGCCGCGACGAAGGAAGCACTGGCGACCGCCCGGGCCAACGTCCTCGCCTTTGCCCGCAAGAGCCTGCGCGAAAACTGGACGATGAAAAACGCCCAGGGCGCGACCGTGGGCGAGCGCTTCGACCCATTTCAGCGCGTGGGCATTTACGTCCCCGGCGGCACCGCGCCGCTCGTCTCCACGGCGGTGATGACGGTCACGCTCGCCGCCGCCGCGGGCGTGCCGGAGATCGTCGTCACCACACCGAGCGGGCTGGATGGAAAGGTGAACGACGCGCTGCATTTCGCGCTGGAATTTTGCGGCGCGACCGAAGTCTGGCGCGTGGGCGGTGCGCAGGCCATCGCGGCGCTGGCCTACGGCACGGAGTCCATCGCGCCGGTGCAGAAAATCTTCGGCCCCGGCAATGCTTACGTCGTCGAGGCGAAGCGGCAGGCCTTCGGGCAGGTGGCCATCGACCTGCTGCCGGGGCCGAGCGAAATCCTCGTCCTCGCCGATGCCAGCGCGAACCCCGCTTGGATCGCCGCCGACCTGCTCGCGCAAGCGGAGCACGGCAAGGGCAGCTCGATCCTTTTTGTCACGACCTCGGTGAAACTGCTCGCGTCCGTGGAAAAGGAAATTGCGCGGCAACTCACCACGCTCTCGCGGCAGGAGCACCTCGCCGGCGTGCTCGCGGCAGACTGCGCGCTCATCCTCGTGAAATCGCTCAAAGACGCCATCGCCCTCGCCAATGATTTCGCGCCCGAGCACGTCTCGGTCGTCACAAAGGAGGACGAAAAGATCGGCGCGCAGCTCGTCACCTCCGGCGCGATTTTTCTCGGCGGCCACTCGCCGGTCGCCGCCGGCGATTTCCTCGCCGGCCCCAGCCACACCCTGCCCACCGGCGGCGCGGGTCGCAGCTTCCCCGGCCTCACGGTCGATATGTTTCAGCGCCGCACGAGCATCGTGCAGTTCGATCCGAAATCGCTGCGTAAATCCGTGCCGACCATCGCCAAGTTCAGCGCCATCGAGGGGCTCGACGCGCATGGGCGCAGCGCCGCGATCCGTTTCGAGTAAAGCCGCGCGGCGTGCGCTGTGCTTTATTGGAGCCGCATGAAGCTCTGTATTTTCATCGGCGTGAACGTCGGCGGCATGATCGGCTGGTGGCTCGGCGAATACGTCGGCACAATGACCGCGTTCCTTGCCAGCAGCGTGGGCAGCGTGCTCGGCGTGTACGCCGGCTGGCGCGTGGCGCGTGAATACCTCGCCTGAGGAGGCCCCTTCGTTCAGCGCCCGGCGAGCTGCTCCCAGAGCTTGCGCTCCTCGGGCGTCAGTTCCGTGGGCAGCGTCACCGCGAGTTCCGCGTAGAAATCGCCGCGCGCCGTCGCCGACAGCGGCATCCCGCGCCCTTTGAGGCGGAACTTCCGGCCAGGCTGCGTGCCCGCCGGCACTTTCAATAACACGGAGCCATCCGGCGTCGGGATGTGCGTTTCCCCGCCGAGCACCGCCATCCACGCCGGCACCGCGAGATCGTAGAAAAGATCAGCGCCCTCAATGCGGTAGTCCGGGTGCCTTTCAAAGCGCACCACGAGATACAAATCGCCCGCCGCCCCGCGCCGCTGCGCCACATGCCCCTGCCCCGCCAGCCGGATTTTCTGCCCCTCGCGCACGCCTTTCGGGATCACCACCTCATAAGTCTCCACCTGCGCCCGCCCATCGCGCCGGAAGGAAATCTTCTTCCGCCCCCCGTGCAGCGCCTCCTCAATCGTCACCAGCAAATCCGCCTCAATGTCCCCCCCGCGCGCCGGCTCCATCCCCGGTCCGCCAAACGGGTTCGCGCCCCCGCGCGCCGCTCCGTCGCTGAAAAATTGCTCAAAGAAATCGCTGAACCCCGTGCCCTCAAATCCCCCCGGCATCCCACCCACCCCACCAGACCGTCCCGCCCGCCCCCAACCCGGCGGCGGCTGCTGCGCCCCACCTCGCTCCCAATCCGCGCCGAGTTCATCATACCGCTTCCGCTTCTCCGCATCGCCGAGCACCTCATACGCCTCGTTGATTTCCTTGAATTTCGCCTCCGCCGTCTTCTTATCCTTTGCCACATCCGGGTGATGCTTTCGTGCGAGCTGGCGAAAAGCCTTCCGCACTTCATCCTGCGAAGCCGACTTCGGCACACCGAGCGTGGCGTAATAATCCTTGTACTGAACGGGCATATTGTTTTGCCGCATGACTCTAGCCATCCGCCGCCTGCCCGCCAGCCTTGGTTTGCGTCACACCCGCCAAAAAGAAGGCGCGCCCACCACGAGCGCGCCTTCGATCTTTGAGCGATTCTCGCCTACGGCGAAAAGCGCTTGGTATTTACGATGCGGAAACGGTAGTACGGATCCAAACCACTGTCCTTCTTACTAGGGTCGTAGTTGGCAATTGCCAGATCGTTCGGGTCAATAAACCGCTCAATCGTTGTCGATCCACGGTACTCTCCGGTGATTTGATCCTTCTGGTCATCGAACGTGAAGTCATCGGTCGTCCTTGGAGTCATCCGAAGCGACTGCGCCCGGATGTAGGCAGTAAACACATTCGACTTCGCAGTGACGCGGGGATAAATCATCGCGTATGGTCGCTCGCGACCATTGTCACCTGTCATCGCATAGGTATCCCAGAACGTCTTCCAGTCGCCCAGCTTTGACGGAGCAGTGGGAGACGCGGTACTCGCCCCCACGGGATGCAGCGGAATCTCGCAAATTTCCGATGCTGTTCGGAACAAACCTTTGTTCTTAATCCGATCCTCAATTTCAATCATGGTCTTCGTCCGGTCCAGATCGTAGCGGAATAGGGTGTTTGTTTGTGTGGGGTCATCTGGTCCATGGGCATGCTGGGTCGCATTTTTGTTCACCAAAAGGAGCTTCATCACCTTGAGCACTCCCAGAATACTAGTTTTTCTCTCGATATAGGCCGCACCACTCGGCGCTCCCGCGGGCTTTACATATCCAAATGGGGC
>JAYVNN010000047.1:0-7242 GCA_043758435.1 Chthoniobacter sp. | reverse complement strand
TGCGAGACGCGCGCCATCGGCTCGCCGGTGCGGTGGTTGCACACCTCCACGGTGTCGAGGCTGGCGTAAGGTTTGCCGCGGCGCAGCGCGGGGAGATGCGGGAGATTCATGCGGGAAAGGATACGCCGGAGACGGCGCGGCGGTTTTATACGTCTGCGTATTAACGGGCGCAAAGGCTTTTTCGTCGGCGACCATCGCCGGACTGCAGGCCGGTTACAGCGCGTTGCGCTTGGCTTTTTCGTCCACCTTGCCGCTCTTTTTTTCGAGCGTCGCGGCGTGTTTTTCGTCGCCGGCCTGGCGGTACATTTGCACGAGGAGATTGCGCACGCTGTTCGCGCTGGTCACGTCGAAGTAATCGCCGCCGCCCTTCGTATCCACGCGGCGCTCGAACTGCGTCTCGATCTGGCGCACGGCCTTGCGCTGATCCTCGGGCGCGGAGCCGAAGGCGTTGAAGTAATCGTTGGCCAGCGCCTTGAAAGCGGCCACGTCGCCGGCGTGATCTTCGAGCGCGCGGCGGTAGAGCGTGTGGATGCCGTCGGGCGTGCCCGCTTTGCTGAGCAGCGCGGCTTCGCGGCGGAGGCTTTCGGTGAGAAAGCCGACGTCGCCGGGCTTGCCCGCATCGCGCCCGCGCGGGGTTTCTATTTTTTTGGTGTCGCGCCTGAGTTCCTGGAGCGAGAGCTTCGCGTCCTGGCGGGGAAAAATGTAGGTTTCCTCGAGGTTCTTCGCGGTGGCGAGCTGCGCGGCGTCGTTGGCAAAGGCGCGTTTGATGTCGGCCACGAGGTCGCGCCATTGCTCGACGGGCGCGTCTTTGCGCGCGGTGCGCCAGAGGTCTATTTTCGCGTCCCACGCGGCGGGGAGATGCGGACTCGCTTGCAGGGCGCAAGTGACGGCGGTGTCGGCGGCGGGGCTGTCTTTCAGCGTGCTGTGGAGCGCGGCGAGCCAGATGAAACGGTGCGCTTTCAGCAGCGCCGTGGCGGAGGATTCGCGCTTGTCGCCACGACGCACGAACTCCTGCTCGCTCACGCCTGTGCCGGTCTGCGCGTCGCTGCCGTGGCCGGCGGCGTAGCCGTCCATGCGGCCGTTGAAGGCCCACTCGCCCTCGTCCGATTCGTAGCCGATCCAAGCGTGCGGGCCGCGTTTGCCATCGCCGCCGAGGACGACTGCGGGGATGCCGGCGGCGCGCGCGGTGTTCACAGCAAAGTAGGCGCGGTCGCCGCAGATGCCGCCTTTGTCGAGGATCTCGGCGAAGGTGTAGCTCTCGTACGGCTTCTTCATTTTGCCGGTCACGGCCTTCTCCATGTCGTACTTCACCATCTCGTACGCGGTGCCCCAGTTTTTCTGCTTGAGGTGCATTTTTTTCAGCGCCCAATCCAACTCCGAGACAGGCACCGGCGCGCAGACGACATAGACGAGATCGGCGGCGGGCAGGCGGTGGATGTGCGTGGCGAGGTCGCCTTTTTCGTTGTGCTGTTTGTAAAAGTCGTAGCGCTGGCCGGCGGGGATTTGCAGGCGCTCGCCGTTCCAGTCGGGCGTGAACGGTTTGTCGAAAACGAGGGCGCAGGCGAGGGCGAGTTCGCGGTATTTCGTGCGCGCCTCGGGGTCTTCGGCGGCGAGCAGCGCCCAGACGTGGAGCGCCTGCGCGGCGTCGTCCTCGGGCTCGATGCTGAGGAGCAGGGATTCCATCGCGTCGGGCGTGGCGAAAAGCCATTGCGCGAAATCGTAGTGCGCGGTCTCGGCAGTCAGCGCGGCGAGGGCGCTGCTCGGGAGCTGGCGGAGCACGCTGCGCTGCACGAGCGCCTTGGCAAAAAGCGGGTTGCCGAGGAAGCGGTCGTAGTCGGCGGCGGCGCGAAAGCCGGTGGATTTTTTCAGCTCGGCGGCGAGCGCGCGGTCGAGGAGGTCGCGGTAGTCGGTCCATTTGCCGGTGCTGAGCGCGGCGTCGAGCGCGGTCTGTGAGCGCTGGAGATTCTCGGCTTTTTTCCCCGCGTTCTCATCGAGCACGAGCGGCTGGGCGAAAGCGGCCGCGGTCGCTGCCGGTGTCGCGGCAGGTACGGGGCGCGCGGGTTCGTCGCGCGGGGCGGTTTCCTTGGCGAGCATCGGCTCGGGGGTCGCGGGCTGCGGAGCAAGCGTGGGAGCGGGTTCACTGGCGACGGGTGCGGGAGTGGCCGCGCGGTTTTTTTCCGCGGACACACTTTCTGCAATCGGAGCCGCAGGCCGCGGGTGCAGCCGGTACCAGGCGAACGCCCCGCCGCCGCCGAGAATCGCGACCCACAGCAGAATCTCGAGGAAGTCCCACCGCTTTTTCACCCGCACCGGCGCCGCAGGGCGCAGGACGACGGGACGGCGGACGGGCTTGGCGCCGTGCGGCGGAACGGGCGGATGGGGAGTTTGCGAGTCCATAGAAAAAGTGGTCGCGAGCGCCGAAAGTTGTCAGCATCCGCCGGTCGCGGCAAGCCCGCATTTGCCACCCCCGCGGACGGTTCCACCGGATGAAAAACGCACATTTTGAGGCGTTTGGGAAAATAACCGTTGCCAATCTGCGGAGCGCGACTTTACCGTGCGGGCGTCGTTACAAAGTAAATTATGATCGAGGTTGAAATCTACGCCGCCGGTGTCCGCCAACTGGAGAAAATCCTGGAGCTCGACCACGAGTTCGAGGCGGTGGCGGGGCTGCGCTACAAGATCGATAGCAACCACGACATCGTCTATCTGGACTTCGAGGAACCGACGATGACGATTCAGGAAATCCGCGCGGTGTTTCGCAAGCTCGGCCTAGAGCCGCGGATCGTCGGCGGGGTGCCTCCGGAGCTGAATCCGAAGAGCAAGACGCAGCCGCTGCGGATCGGCGGGCTGTAGTTTTCTCCACGCGGAATTGTCACCCGGCGCGCGATGGACAAGCGCCCGCCGCGCGCCTAGCTTCGCCCGCTCCGCATGGTCACTGCCTTTGGGCGCATCGCGCTTTCACTCCTCCAATATCTCGGCGAGCTGGCGCTGCTCGCGTCTGAGACGTTCACGGCCATGCTCGTCGCGCCGATCCGCTGGCGGCTTTTCGCGCGGCAAATCGTGGAGGTGGGCTGGCGGTCGCAGCTCGTGGTCATCGTCACGGGAGCGTTCACCGGCGCGGTGCTGACGGCGCAGACGTATTTTCAATTTGCCGCGCTCGGCATGAAATCCGCGACCGGCTCGGTGGTCGCGGTGGCGATCTTTCGCGAACTCGGCCCCGTGCTCACGGGGCTGATGGTCGCGGGCCGTGTGGGCGCGGCCATCGCCGCGGAAATCGGCACGATGAAAGTCACCGAGCAAATCGACGCGCTGCGTTCGCTCGCGGTGCATCCGATTGATTATCTCGTCGTCCCGCGCGTGCTCGCGCTGGTGCTTTCCATGCCGCTGCTGGTGGCGGAAAGCGTGGGGCTCGCCATCGTCGCGAGCTACATCGTCGGAGTGAATTTGCTCGGCATCTCGGGGCCGTTTTTTCTCGAAAACCTCCATAAATACGTCGGCCCGCGCGACATCAAGATGGCGCTCACCAAGGCCTTCTGCTTCGGCGTCCTCATCGCTTTCGTGAGCTGCCACCAGGGACTGAATGCGAAGGAAGGCGCGGTCGGCGTGGGACGCGCGCCGACGGAGGCCGTGGTCATCAGCTCGCTCGCCATCCTGATCCTGAATTTCTTCCTCACCTTCCTGCTCAACATGCTTTTCCCCTACGGCGCATGATCTCCATCCGCCAGCTCACGAAAAACCTCGGCCCGCAGCCCGTGCTGCGCGGCGTCGATCTCGAGGTCGCGAGCGGCCAGACGTGCGTGGTGCTCGGGCGCTCGGGCAGTGGAAAAAGCGTGCTGCTCAAACATTTCATCGGCCTCTACCAGCCGACCTCCGGCGAGGTCTGGATCGAGGGCGAGGAGATCACGCATCTGCCGGAGCGGAAGCTCGGCGGCATCCGCAAAAAGGTCGGCATGCTTTTCCAAAGCGGCGCGCTTTTCGACTCGATGAACGTGGCGGAAAACCTTGCCTTTCCGCTGCGCGAGGCGGGCGTGAAAAACGAACGCGAGATCGACGAACGCGTGGCCGAGGCGCTGGAAATGGTCGATCTCGCGGGCGAGCAAAAGAAGATGCCGGAGAAACTTTCCGGCGGCATGCGCAAGCGCGTGGGCCTCGCGCGCACGATCATCGGCCGGCCTGCGTGCATTTTGTACGACGAGCCCACGACGGGGCTCGATCCCATCGCGTCCGACTCGATCAACCACCTGATTCGTCGCTTGCAAAAGCGGCTGCGCGTGACTTCCGTGGTCGTGACCCACGACATGAAAACCGCCTTCACCACCGCCGACCGGATCGCCTTTCTCCACGAGGGCAGCATCTATTTTCACGGCACCGCGGAGGCGCTGCGCACCACGCAGGATCCCGTGCTCACGGACTTCATCGAGGGCCGCTCCGGCGACGTGAGCTGACCGCATGAGTACGGAGCGCAAAGGCGTCGAACTTTTCGTCGGGCTGTTCCTTTTGATCGGGTTCGGCGTGATTGCCGCGATGATTTTGCAGTTTGGGCGGGTGGGCAAAGGCTTCCAAAAAAGCTACCCGGTCACCGTCGAATTCTCGAACGCGAGCGGGCTGCTCAAGGGCTGCGATGTGCTCATTGCCGGCGTAAAAATCGGCCTCGTCGTGGACGCGCCGCACCTCTCCGGCGGTTACGCCGTGGTCGCGCCCATGGCCATCCGGGAAGGCGTCCGCATTCCGCACGGATCGACTTTTCTCATCCGCACCAACGGCATGCTCGGCGACGCCTACGTGGATGTGGTGCCGCCGCCGAATGCCGATCCTGCGGATTTTGTCCGGCCCAATGAAACCATCCCCGGCTCGCGCGTCGGCGGGCTGGAGGAGCTGACGGCCAAAGGCGGGCGGATGATCGACACGGTGAACGACGAAGTTTTGCGCAAGCTCAACAAGGAGCTGGACGAAATCCAGGTCGCCACGCGGAGCATCAACACGCGGCTGCTCAGCGAGACGAACCTCAAGAATATCGAGGAAACTTTTGCCAATCTGAAAACGACGACGGCGGCGTTTGCGCAGACTTCCAAAGACCTCGACGCCGTGGTCGCGAAGACCAGCGAGACCGTGGATTCCGCCAAAGGCATGCTCAAAACCGTGGACGGCGCGGCGGGCGACATCAAGCTGGCCATCGGCGATTTCCGCAAGCTGACCGACTCCGCGAACAGCCTGATGAAAAAGGCGGCGACCGGCGAGGGCACGCTCGGCACGCTCATTTCCGACCGGCAGACCGCGGAGAATCTGCGGACGCTCATCGCCAACCTGCGCCGCTCGGGCGTGCTTTTTTACAAGGATCGTCCGCTGTCTGGCACCGAGGCTTCCACGCCGCCGCCCGCCGCCGTGCGGCCCCGTTCCCGGTAAATCCGCGGCTGGCTGGTTCGCGGCGTGCTTTAGAGAGGTATTTTGCTTTCCGCCTCTGCCGCATGACTCCCAACCTGACCATCAACCTGCTCCGCGCGCTCTTCGTCACGCTGGCGGGCTGCGTGGGGCTGATGATCGGCGACGACATGCTCGGCTCCGCCTTCGCGGGCGTGGCCGCGGGGACGGCCTTCGGGCTCATCATCATCCTCGGCGACAAGCTGGTGAAAGGCATCACGCTGCGCATTTTTTCCTCGGCCACCTTCGGCCTGCTCATCGGCTTCATTTTCGCGCGGCTGCTGCTGTCGTCGAAAGTGCTCGCCCTCGCCGCGCCGCCGACGCAGTGGGTCTGCGGGCTCATCATTTACGCGACCTTCAGCTACCTCGGCATGATGCTCGCCATCCGCAGCAACCGCGACGAATTCGCGCTCATCATCCCCTACGTGCGCTTCCGCCAGAACACGGTGCAGGACGCGCCGCTGCTCATCGACTCGAACATCATCATTGACGGGCGCATCGCCAGCATCTGCGCGACCGGCTTTCTCAGCAGCTCGCTCGTCGTCCCGCGCTTTGTCCTCGAGGAACTCCAGCGCCTCGCGGATTCCGGCGACTCGCTGAAACGCGAACGCGGCCGCGCCGCCCTCGACCGGCTCCAGCAGATGCAAAGCAGCCCGCAGCTCAGCGTGACCATCCACGACAGTGAAAGTGACGAGCCCATGCCCGTGGATGCCAAGCTCCTGCAAACCGCCAAGCTGCTCGACGCCCGCCTGCTGACGAACGACAGCAACCTCTGCGCGCTCGCCCGGCTGCAAGGCGTCTCCGTGCTCAATCTCAACGACCTCACCAAAGCCCTGCGCCCCACGCTCGCCGCGGGCGAGGCGCTCGACATTGCGCTCGTGAAAGAAGGCCGCGACGCGCATCAGGCCGTCGGCTACCTGCCCGATGGCACCATGGTCGTGGTCAATCACGCCCGTTCGCAGATTGGGAAAACCGTGCCCGTGGTCGTCGCCAGCACGCTGCAAACGAGTGCCGGACGGCTCTTTTTCGCCGACTTGCGTGCGGCGTAAAGGAAGACGCGGCGGGTGAGTAAGGAAAACCGTTTTCCCCGGAGCGGGAGCCTCCGGTGTCCGGCATTATGACGGAATGCTAAGTAGCCCGATCTTCCTTCAACGGGATGGTGCCCGCGCCGACAGCATTCTGCCGGCTGCGAGAATCGGAAACGGCTCGCGCGTTGCCAAACAACCCCAACCGCCAACCCGCATCCCTCCATGAAAAAATCATCCGGCAACCTTCCGCATCACCGCCATGACCGCCGTGCGGCATCACCGGCTGCCGAATCTCGAAGTGTTCGGCAGTTTCAGTTACGACAACGCGGACGCGAAACTTTTCCGCACGGGATTCACTTGGAAGTTCTAAGGCCCGTGGTTAAGTGCGCGCCTCATTTGGCCGACGCGGCATTTCACACCACAAATTTCCATTAGCACTTCCACCACCATCATCGGCGCCGGGCCCGCGGGGCTGACAGCGGCTTATCTGCTGGCGAAGGCGGGCGTGCCCGTGGCTGTGCTGGAGGGCGATCCGCTTTATGTGGGCGGCATTTCGAAAACGGTGACTTACGAGGGCTACCATTTCGACATTGGCGGGCATCGGTTTTTCTCGAAGTCGAAGGAGGTCGAGGATCTGTGGAGCGAGCTGCTGCCGGACGACATGCTGGTGCGTCCGAGGTCTTCGCGCATCCTGTATCGGGGAAAGTTTTTCAGCTATCCGCTGAAGGCGGGCGAGGCGCTGGTGAAGCTGGGCATTTTCGAGACGCTGCGCTGCGTGCTGTCGTACGGGTGGGCG
>JAYVNN010000046.1:0-7244 GCA_043758435.1 Chthoniobacter sp. | reverse complement strand
TTTGCCATGAAAGTGCATGGCAAACTTGGGCCGGGATTTTCGGAGCGCGTGAATCAGAATGCGCTGGTCGTGGAGTGCTCGCGGAATGGCGTGGAGGTTGAGGTATTCAAGGAAATCAAAGTGTTTTATGAGGACGTGCTCGTTGGCGAATTTGTCGCGGACATGGTCGTGCGGGATGCGGCTTCGGGAGAGGTTTTGCTCATCGAAAACAAGGCCGTTTCGATGCTCATCAAATCGCACTCCCAACAGTTGGTGAACTACCTAAACGCCACCGAAATCGATAACGGCCTGCTCCTGAACTTCGGTGCTGACAGCCTCGAATTCCGCACCAAAACCCGCCGCTTCCGCACGCCAACAAACGACGCCGACCTCACCGCCTGACCAATTCCGTAATTTGGCAAAATTCCGTAATTCCGTCCCTTCCGTCTCCGTCCTGCGAGCGAATTTCCCCTCCGAATTCGCGTTCGGACTGGCGATTGCGGAGACATGGCTTGGCAACCGCTGGAGCCAGTCGAGATGAGGATGGATTTTTTGAAACGGAATTACGGAATTTTACCGAATTACGGAATTCAGAACGGGGGAAAGGACTCCGAGGTTTTGCTTATCGAAAACAAGGCCGTCTTAATGCGCGGCATCCACTTCCGCCCTGGCGGGGATCAAGCCCGTCGCAAGAATCGACCAGGCCAGTTCGCGCCCCGAGACCGGCGTGTTTCCTACTTCTTCGGATCTTCCCTCACGATGCACGACTCTGCTTCCCGTTCTTCCATCAATTTCCGGCGGGTGGCGCGGATTTCGGAAATGATTTCATTCTCCGGCTCCGCATCAATCCTCTCCCAATCCGGCAGCGGCAGTTCCAGCGGCAGCTCACCGGCGAACGATACGACCGGATGCCCCGCCGCCGCCCAGTGCGCTTCGCCCGCGCGGAGATGCTCGCCGAGTCGTTGCACGCCGCCGCAATCGCGCATGAGCGCGTCGCGAGTCCGGCGGATTTCATCGTCAATGGCGTTCGGGTTCACAGGCTCATGCTGCAATCAAAGAGGCCGGAGTGCAAATAATCGGGCAGACGAACCCCGCTTCGACGCAGACCGCTTCCAACCGACGGCGGTGAAGCGCATTGGCGATGTGCTTGCAGTTCCACGTCAGAAGGAAGTTCATCGCGTGAACCGCAGCCAGCGCGATGTGCTCCGCATCGGGAGCGGCGGTTGTCGGGATGATGCCTTGCTGCAAAATCCGTGCTGCCAGTGCATCCACCGCCGGTGTCTGTGCGAGCTGCGGCAGCCCGGCGAGCGCGGCGTGTCGGGCGGCAGCCATCGCGGGATCGCCCGCCGCCGTTTCCTCCAGCCCGAGTTCCGACACGTAGAGGTCGTAATCCCCGCGTTTTTTCTCCCACCAGCGGCGGGTGGTTTCCTGCTGTCCGACGAGGACTAGATCCCGACTCCGACGCGCCGTGAGGTAGCTTGGGATGGTTGTTTCGAGGTAGAGCTTCGGGAGACTCATGCGTGAACGCTAACCTGCGCGAGTCGGCGGCGACAAGCGGGCGGTTGCCTGCCCTTTTCCCTCCTCGTTCCGAAAGTGGGGCTTTCGGAACGCCGCCATGCGGGGGCAATTTCATTGCGTGGCGGGAGGCGGGCGCGGTGCCGGTGCCGCCAGCCCTCTCCGCGAAGCACCCAAACGCTCAGTTTGTACACGAGGAACCAATTACAACCGCTGGGTGTATGACCAAAAGCCCGACTGGCAGAAAGTGCAGCCGCGTGGGGCGTGTGCATGGAATCGGCAACACTCGTCCATCCGCGCTCAAGTTGCGTGTGGAGTGATTCAGGCTGGTCGGCGAGCATTGACGATGCAAGATACCGCGAAGCCAGCTACGAACGATTCATCAATGCACGTCACGAACCCAACCGATGCGGTAGTGGAGGAGGTTTTTTTCCGAACGCTGAAGGTGACGCATGGGCTTGGAGAACGAGATGCACTGCCGTTCCGCCATGCGTTGACTCAGCGGCCAGAGAAGCTTCGGCGAACGCTTGCGGTCACTGGCAACCAAAGCCCTTTACGAGCGGTCGCGCTGCGGACTCTCCTCGGAGTAGGAAGCGATATAGGCATTGAGAGTCTGCGCGATGACTGGATTACGGGGGCGCTCATTGAATATGAGGCGACTGCCGATGGCGAAATTGCCTGCCGTCTCATTGAGGGAAACGGGGATGGCTCCAGAACTTTAAGTTCATCGGAATTTCGTAATTTTGCGGAGTACCATCCCCAAAAAAGCGGTGTCTATCGCGTGGTTGTATCGGGTCCATTCCCGAATTGTCCACCAGGCGTTGTTATCATCGATACACCTCCGTTCGACCGGACGAACGAAGCTCTCGCGAGTTGGCCCGCAAGTTTCAATTTAGGTGAATTGGCCGCGCTAATTCGCGTCGGCGACGACGAACAAGGCGAAATCAAAGGGGTTCAAGGAATGCTTCGGCACTGGGAACAGATTTGTCCCGTCTATCGAGTGCAAGAATCGTCGCAGCCGGACATGGAGGAACTCGTGAGCAAGATGCGGCTGCCTGCAGCATTCAATCCAAATGAACTTCGGACAGCGATGCTTCGCTACCTGACCGACTCTGCCGCGCCGGTATTACGTCGACTTGCGAAAGAGGGTCGTCCAGACGCGGCTCAGCACGAACAAACAATACGGCGGGAACTGAATTGGTATATGCGAGAGTTTCGTTGTGCAATGGAAGAGCTGGTTCTTGACCAGAAACGCAATCTCAAGAACGATCTGCGCCTTCAGCTACTCGCGCATCCGTTAACGAAGACGGGCCTGATTCTCTCCAGCCGCCGCGAAGCTTTGCTCGGGGGCTATTTTGCTTCACAACTTGGTCCGAGACTGCGGCTGCTGCTCAAGAGGCAAGCGATTCTGCTCGAACGCACATTGGCGCGCCTGCCGAGAACGGACGACGATGCGCGAGGGCTCGAATCGGCTGCGCAGCTCTGGCGTGTCGAGGTGCAAAAAGATGTGGACCTGAATATCGCCACGACGAGCGTGCTGATCGCCGCATCGCCAATGATGTTTGCCGCCGCCACGTCCACGCTGGCTGATTTCTGGGATATGGGCAGGCTCACCATGCCTCCCGCGATGGCCCTGCCACAACTCGCGACGCCCAGCGGTCTTGGGAAGTTTGCGAGCGAGCACCTCGGACTGGACAAACTCATCGGTAGCGTAAATCAGCTGAATTCTACGTTTCAGAACATTGGGAATGTCCTCGCCCAAGGTTTTAGGGTTCTGCTGTTGCAGCAGGTTTGTCTCGGAATCGGACAAGCACTGGTGACCATTGTCAGAGTAAAGGAACATTTTGTCCTCCACGAGATGGAGGATGAAATCGATCGCGTCTTGGAGGATCTCGGGCAGCGGCTAGACCAAGCGATCGGCGAGTTCGAAATCCGTCTCCTTCCTCCGGCCAAAGAGAAAACGGAGCGCATTGATCAAGCACAAGAGGCCGTGGCGCTTCTCAACGAAATCGAAACTTGGAGATCTCAAGCATGACAGGAAAGGAGCTACTCCATACGGGGCGTTTGTGGACAGAGAGTGCGCTTGACGAGGCGCTGCATCTCGTTTCACCGGGAGCACCCCACCAACGATTGCGTACTGAGGAAGCGAGAGCCTTACGACAACGCATCGAGAAATCGATAGAAACCTCTCCTGTCGGCAGTGGACTCGACGCAACACTACGTATCGACGGAACGTGGGACGCTAGAGTGATGTCGGCAATCCTGTCTTGGCTCAGCAATGCTGGAATCATCGAAAGTAAGAGCGAGGGACATGACATGGCCGACCTAGTGAATAGACTCGGAATCGTTATTTCCGCGCCCGTCAAGGCACCCCCTTCACACCGATGCGCACCGCCTACAGAAGAGTTCTCTCGAGTGATGGATAATTCGGGTCTGGCGCGAATTTATCTCGCGGGCGGGCCTTCCGATAGCGCACGGGATGGGCGATGGAGCGAAGTGATTGTTCATCGTCGCGGCGCCCAGTCGATGCCCGCGACTGATGTGGCTTGGATTGATCCCGCCCTGCACGGGGGCAAGTGCTCGTCGGGGCTGGGATCGCCTGATTCCGAGGTGATGCTGAGATCATTCTCCGACTCGGAGGCTCAGATGTTTTTTGGTCGAGATTTCCACCCGCCATTGCGCTGCCCCGACAATTTTACGAAGTGGTGTTTCATTTTCCGCGTGGCACTGGCGACCTCGGCAGCAGCGGGGTGCTTGGACGCATCGAGATGGGCGAAGAAGAACGATGGCACCCCAGCAGTGCTCCCGAAGATCGCCGAACTTTTTCGGTTGCGGGCCTCCACGATTCTCAAACTGGCGCTCGAAATGTAGGATCACGGTTGCTCGCGCACGCCTCGGGTTGCATTCATTTTATGGCATCTCAAAAAATAAAATCGGTGGAAAACAAGCCGGGTATCGGCTCACGATTGCGCATCAATTGGAACCGGCATTTTCTCACGGTTGGATGTCCAAACTCAGGGAAAACCACGATGCTCGCGACCGGCCTCCATCGGTTGCGATGTTTGGGGACTTATGGGCAAGTGGAATCGTCGCAAAAATACGGAGAGATGGACCTCCAAACCACAGACGGGATATACCCACATTACGGTTGCACCGTCCCTTTGAAGTTGGCGAAGATGCGTGCCGCTTTCAAAAAACTGATCACGGTTGGCTTTGGTTCACCGCCTCGCGACGTATGGCACGATTGCGACGGATCATTTTTTGCAGGTGCCGGCGAGAATGTTGAAATGGAGCCGCCTCTACTGAAGGCATCAAAGAAGGCGCATGTAGTGTTCTACGTTAGCCCCGTCAATGTTTGCATGCGTGATGGCCGTCTGGATCAACAATGGGTGGACGATGCGAGATACTTCGGGAAGCTCGTTCGCCGCAGCGGGTGGTTGAAAGACATTCCGAACCGAAGGCGGAAGCTGTGCCTCGTGATTTCCAAAACCGAAGAACTGCGCAGCCCTGGCCTTACCGGTGAGACACTGAGCGAACTGCTTCCACTACTCGCCAAGGATAACGACCTTGCAGAGCACTACCAAGCGGCCTTTCTGATTCGCTCAACTACCGATCGCCTGCGGGAGCAAGCCCTAGACAGAAAAGGATGGGAAACGGTTGTCGGGGACCTAACGAAAGTTGGGGGCTTCCTCAGTGAATTGCAGTGCATCGGCTTTGGGGGCGATGATCTTCGAATCACGGACGACCAAGCTACGGCTCCGGTCCGCGCGTTTGAGGCAGCTGTGCCATTGGCGTGGGCCGCGGGCTTCGTGAACGACAAATCCTTGTCAGCGTATCCAAAATGTTTCAGCAAACTTCGCTAGGCAACGAATGGCAAACGTAACTGATTTTCCAGAATGGCTAACGTGGGCGGCTGTCGCCGGCGGCGATCCTTATTCCGAGACAGTGGTTCATGGCAGTGACCTGGGTCTTTCCGCTGTATCAGCCCGAGTTCCTGGCGATCTCGAACTTGGAGTCGTACATATTCTCGTCCAGCCAAACGACAGCGGCTTTGTCGTGGTGGCAGTTCGCCGCGAACGTGGCGCGATGCGGTTTCGACGGACTATGATCTTTCTAGGAATCGCCAGCGCGAATTCCGGTGCAGACCCATTCCGCCTAAATGCTAGTGTCGATTCGCTCGCCGGGGACTTCGACGCTTGGGAGAAAAATGAGTTATCCGCACATGACTTGGTGGTTCGCACGCTGGGGAAGGTTTTGTGCAATGCAAGGGACAAAAGCGGTGTGATCGTGCTCGCGCCCTTCAACAACCGGTCACGCTGGATGGAGCCGGCATTACGGAGAGACTTAATGATCGCAGTAGCCGTATTGGGCATTTATCTTCTGTGTCTCTCGGTGCTTGCTTGGGTGCGCTTTTGACCGTGCTCGAAGGGTGAGAAGCCGCTTGAAATACGCAGGTGGCCTCACGTTGTTGCGCTTTTCCGTCGTACGAAGTTGAAGACTTTGTAACGCGAGCTTTGAGCGGGGAAGCTGTGCTTCGCGGTGCGGGTCGGAGCAAGGGAGACGCGGAAAGAGCAGATGGGAGCTTGCGCGGACAACGCCCGCCTCCCGCCACGCAATGAAATTGCCCCCGCATGGCTGCGTTCCGAAAGCCTCACTTTCGGAACGAGGAGGCAAGGCACGCACGCGGGCATTGGCACGAGGGGACGCTGCGCCCAAAGCCCACGACCCGCGCCACGCAGTCAGTGCCATCGGATTGCAGGCCGGAGTTCTTACGGCTTCACCCGCAGGCCCGCCGTTTTAGCCAGCAGACGCTGCCGGGCATCGAAAGTCAGGAGATCTTTTGCGCCCAAGGCGAGGGCGGTGGCGAGGTGGAGGGTGTCGAGGCTGCGATGGCCGCCTTTCAAGGCATGCTGTGACGAAAGCTGCTCGGCGAGGCTGTGGACCTTGGCCCAGTCTGCAGGCACGAGGGCGACCACGCCGCTGTCCAGATCGCTCTGCAAATCGCCGAGCATCTTCGCGCCTTCCTTTGCGCCGTAGCCTTTGGCGGCGTCGTGGTGATGAAGCCAGGTCTGGAAGCGCACGGAATGGCGAAACTCGAAAAGCAAGAGGCTGGTGACGGGCAGCACGGCCTTTAGCGAGTGGCGATACGCATCTGCGGCTTTGGAGTTGTCTTGTTCCCGATAAAGGGCGCAGAGAAAGGAAGTGTCGGGATAGGCGGTCATTCCTCGCCTTCCAGTTCCGCGTCCCGCATGGCTTTCACTTCAGCGGCGCTGAAAACCCGGTCGCCCCAAGTCTCGCGGCGACGTTTGGCATGAGCCACGGGGTCGAAACGCGGGGCGGTTGGCTTTTCCATCGGCACGAGGCGGGCGAAGGCGCGGCCGCGTTTGACGATTTGCACGGCCTCGCCGTTTTCAATCCAGGCGGAGATGCGCGCGAAATGGTTGCGAAGGTCGGCGACGGTGGCGGTTTGCATGATAGCAAGAGCTATCACGGGGGGCGTCGAAGGCAACGAAGGCTTTTAGCCGGGGCGGGCAAATTTCGGGTAGTGTGCGGAGAGCCGTGGCGGGAAGCGATGCCAAGGCAATCGCATCAAAACCATCGTTGTTGGATTCGTCGCGTCTGCGCGATCAATCTGCCGCGCAGCGGCGCATCGTACGCTGTCATTCTGAGCGCAGTTCCCTGCGGGCGAAGGCGGGAGGGAACGGAGTCGAAGAACCTCTGACTTTTCCACGGGCGGAGGCGGCGCGGAG
>JAYVNN010000045.1:0-7267 GCA_043758435.1 Chthoniobacter sp. | reverse complement strand
AACTGCCGCGCCGCTGCTCACCGCCGTCGAGGAACGCAGTTACTGGGTGAAAGTCATCCAGGACGTGAATGCGCGGCTGCCGAAAGATCTTATTTGGGTGACTTCTTTTGACCCCCGCAACCAGGCCGCTCCAAAGGAAGACGCCGACGCCAAGCCCGCACCGGGCGGCAAAGCCAAGGGAGGCAAAGGCGGCACCATCCTGACGTTGAAAGGACTCTACCTTTTCAACGACCGCCCCAACCCGGCGTCCGTGGTGGACGACTTCGTGAACAAACTCGCGGAGTCCGATTTCTACACCGTGGACAAGGAAAGCCCCAACTTTAAGCGGAACGTGCCCAACGACACGGAGTGGGCCTTTGACTACGAAATCCCGCTGGTCTTGAAAAACCCGATCAACCTCCCCGGCAAATGAACTGGATCAAAGAAAACAAATTTCTCGCCGGATTTTTTGCCGTCATGCTCGTGGGCTTGGGTGCTCTGGGTTATCTCCTGTCCGCCGCGATGGGCAGTTACGCCGAGGCCTCCACACGCTACACCGAAAAGGCCAGCGAACTCGGGCGCCTGCAAAGTCTCCCGCTGTCGCCGAACAAGAAAAACCTCGACGCGCTCATCGCGCAGAAAAAGGACGCCACCGAAGTTGTCGCCGCCTTTCAAACCTCGCTCGCCGCCAAGGCTTTCCCGCTGGAGTCGATGACGCCCGAGCAATTTCAGGACAAACTCAAAGCGACCAAGACAGCCGTGGTCGAAAGAGCCGCGCAGGGCGGCACGCATCTGCCGGACAAGTTCTTCCTCGGGGCCGATGCCTACGAAACACGCCCGCCCGCAGCGGAGGCGGCCGCCCCGCTGGGTCGGGAACTCAAGGCCATCGAGTGGGTGTTAAATCAGCTTTTCGACAACCACGTCGCGGATTTGGAACCGATGAAACGCGAGCCGCTGCCCGAGGAATCCGGTAAAAAGGGGGATAAGAAAGGCAAGCTGGTTTCGACCCACTCGTTTGAAATCACGATGGTCTGCCGGCAGCCCGCTTTCTCCGCCGTGTTGAATGCCATCACCGGCCCGAAGGCTCCGCAGTTTTACATCCCGCGCGTCGTCAGGATCAAAAGCGAAAACGAGAAAGGCCCGCAGCGCGTCGTCAATGCGCCCGCACCTCCTCCTCCGCCCCCCACTGCAACCACCCCGCCCAGCACGCCGCCAGCCGCGCCGACTCCGACCCCGCAAAATGGCCCTTCCCAATACATCGTCGGCGATGAACAGCTCAAAATCACCATGGTGATCGACATCGTCGATTTTGCAGAGCCCGCAGCCGCCACACCTTCGAAATAGCTATGGACTGGATCAAGAAACATTACGACCAGTTCGCGCTCGCCCTACTCGCGCTCGTTCTGCTCGTCCTCTCCGTGCTGCTCATCCTGCGCACGCAGGGTTTTGGCGCGGGCTTTTCCGCCGCCACCACGAACGCTCCCATGCGCGACAAAGTTCCGCCACTCGTCCTCGTCCCCATCGAGGAAGCTAAAAAAACTCTCGAAGCGCCGCCGCAATGGGATGAACCGAATTCACGCCAGCCGAGGAAAGACGCCCCTGATAGGAAATATGGATCGCTGTTCGTGGCCGATCGTTACGTCATCGATAAAAAGACGGAGCTGCCGATTAAGACCGGCGTTACGTCCTTCTACGCGGACACCCTGACCAACGCGCCGATTCCCAATGAATGGTTCATCGAGCGCAACCTGCCGCTGCTTGATCCCACGGTTCCCTCCCAAGACCCCGACAAAGACGGTTTCAACAATGAAGACGAGTGGCGCGGAACCGACATCAAGGCTCCCGGCACGAAACCCACCGACCCGAACAACAAGGAATCGCATCCCGACTACTACACGAAGCTGTTCGTCAAGCAGTTCATCCGCGTCCCCTTCCGCCTGCTTTTCAACGCCTACGACGGCGATCCGAAGAAGGACAAACCCGACAAGTTCGAGTTCCAGATCAACACGATCGACCTCAAGCAGCCGAGTGAGTTTCTCAAGCTCGGCTCAACCGTGGCCAACACGAAATTCAAGCTGGAAAAATTCGAATACAAAGCGCAGAAAAACCTGAAGACCGAGGAGGACGAAGACATCTCCGAACTCACGCTCATCAACACCGAAACCGAGGAGAGGATCGTCCTCGTCATGAACCGCGTCACTGACTCGCCGGACTTCTTTATGCGCTTCATTTACGAATGGACGAATCCGCCCATCGAATTCACCGTCAAGAAGCGTGGAGAATTTGTCCTGAAGCCAATTCTCACCAATAAGTACAAACTCGTTGACAGTCAGGAAGGCAAAGCAGTAATACAGTCGCCCGACGGAAAACAGATCGAGATCCTCCCGGATCCGCGCCTCAAAAAGTAGCCGCCTTCCCTTCCTTCCGGCCCCAGAATCCCGGCTGCAAGCCATGCAGCCAGTCCGCACATTTTTACAGCCATTCATTCCCAACCAAAATAACGCACCCATGACCAAACCCCCACTCGCCACCACGATCTCTTCGCTGCTCGTCGTTTCGATGATTATCACTCCGACGCTGGCTTTCGCCGCCGGCGGCGTCCAGAGCGCCGCGGAGCGCGAAATCAGCCGCCGCCATGAATACGAGAACCGCGGCGCCCAGATGATCGAGCAGGGCGACCAGATGATGAAAGTCCGGGATTACGAAAAGGCCACCGCTTACTACAAGAACGCCTGCGACCTCATCCCGAACGCTTATCTCACCCAGCACAGCTACGCCCGGGCGCTTCAGGGCTTCTGCAATGCCAGTTGCAAACTCGCCGAGCAGCGCATCGCCGAAGGCCGCTACGCCGATGCCGAGAACACCCTCCGCATCGTGGTCTCAGACCAGTACGCGCCCCGCTGCCGGGATGCCGTCCTCATCCTCGCCCACCTCGAAGACCCGTTGTATTACAACCGCACCATCGGGCCGCAATTCCGCGGCAACGTGGAAAAGGTGAAGCAGCTTTTTGTCGAAGCCCAGGGGTATTACGACACCGGGCGCCTCGATAACGCCTTCAAGCGCTGCGAGCAGATCCTCAACATCGACAAGTACAACAAGGCCGCGCGCGCGATGGAGGAAAAGATCAACCGGGCCAAGAGCGATTTTTACGTTACCGGCTATAACGAGCAGCGCTCGCGCGCGATCGCCAGCACCGATCAGGCATGGGCAAATCCCGTCCGGCGTTTCGCCATCGATCCCACGGCTGGCGTGATCGAGCAGACCATCAAAGACCCCGGCAACATCGCCAAAATCCAAAAGAAACTGGAGCGCACTATCATTCCCAAGCTGGACTTCAAGGAAGCCACGATCCGTGAAGCAGTGGACTACCTGAAACGGAAAAGCATAGAACTCGACCCGATTGATGATCCCAAGACCGGCATCAATATCGTGCTCAAGCTCGAAGGTGGAACCAATGTGACTGTGCCGGACGCAGGGGGCGCTCCTGCACCGGTGTCGGCCATTCCCGGCTTGGACCAGGCGCCGGCACCAGCAGCCGCTGCCTCGGTGGCGCTCGGAAATGCTGCAGACGCCCGGATCACGGTCGCGCTCTCGAACATCCCCATGGTCGAGGCGCTGAAATATGTCACCGGCCTTGCGAACCTAAAGTTCAAGGTCGAGCCGTACGCCGTCTCGATCGTTCCGCAAAACACGAACATCGAAAATGTCATTACCAAGGAATGGAAGGTTCGCCCCGATTTGATTCCACGTTCCGCGACTGCGGAAGGTGCAGGAGGCTTGGCTGCCCCGGCCTTTGGCGGAGGCAAGGGTCCTGCGGACGCCACGAAAGGCGGCTCCGGGATCGCTGACCGCGAGTCAGCGAAAAACTGGCTCATTTCCAATGGCGTCGTCTTCAATGGCCAGGCCTCGGCCATCTATATCGTCAGCAGCAGCCGCCTGATTGTCCGCAATACCCAGGATCAGTTGGATCTGATTGATACGATCATCAACACCCCCGGCGGCAGCAGTGGTCCGAAGCAGGTCGAAATCGAGGCGAAGTTTGTCGAAATCTCGCAGAGCAACCTCAAGGAGCTCAGCTTCGACTGGCTCATCGGACAGGCCAACGCCCCCGCCACAAAGAATGTCTTCTTCGGCGGCGGAACCAGTGGGACTTCACCATCCTTGAAGGCCGGTGACTTCCCGTTTGTCGCTCCGGGCGGGATCCCGGTGGGCAACAGCCCGATCACCGCAGGCAACCGCACCGGCCAACTGGCGATCAGTGCCAATGCCATTGATGCACTGCTTTTCGGCGCAACGGGATCGAGCGCCCTCGCCCCTGCCCTCGGCGCACTCGCGGGTCCGTTCACCGACCCACAGTTCCAAGTCGTCGTCCGCGCGCTCAACCAGAAGAAAGGCGTGGACCTCCTCTCCGCCCCGCGCGTCACCACCAAGAGCGGCCAGCGCGCCGTCATCGAAGTCATTCGCGAATTCAAATACCCGACCGAATTCGACCCGCCGCAGATTCCGCAAAACGTCGGCGGCAGCTTCACCTCGACGGGACTTATCAGCCCCATCACCGGCCTCGCCAGTGGCGGAAACCAGGGCAGTTTCCCCGTGACCCCAACCACCCCGACCGCCTTTGAAGTGCGCAACACCGGCGTCACCCTCGAGGTAGAGCCCGTCGTCGGCCCGGATGAATACACCATCGACCTCAACCTCGTCCCGCAGGTTGTCGAGTTTGAAGGCTTCATCAACTACGGCAGCCCGATTCAGACCAGTTCGACGAACGCCCTCGGCGTGTCGATTACCAACGTCATCACGCCCAACGTCATCAACCAGCCGATCTTCAGCACCCGCAAGGTCACGACCAGCGTGAGCGTGTATGACGGTAACACCGTCGTCCTCGGCGGACTGATGCGCGAGGACGTGCAAAAGGTGGAGGACAAGGTTCCGATCCTCGGCGACATCCCGATCCTTGGCCGTCTCTTCCGTTCGAGCGTGGATCAGCATCTGAAACGCAATCTCGTCATCTTTGTCACGGCCCGCCTGATGAAGCCAGACGGCGATCCCGTGCGCATTGACGAGGAGAAGGAAGAAGTCATCGAGACGCTGGCTCCGCCGGATCTCGGAGTCTCCGACCTTCCGCTGTTTCAGAAGTAAAGGGCTGTGCCCGTCCTCGGCGTCACCGGCGGAATTGCCACCGGAAAGTCGTCGTTCACCGGCCTGTTCCTGCGCGACTTTCCAGCCGCACGGTTCGACGCGGATCAAACCGCGCACGAACTGCTGGCCAGTGAAACCGCCGTCCGCGAGGCCGTCGTCGAGACTTTTGGCGAAGCCGTTTGTGACGCCATGGGAAAGCCCGACCGCGCCAAACTGCGCACGCTCGTTTTTGATGATGAATCGAAACGACAGCAGCTTGAGCGCATCCTGCATCCCGCCATCCGCGCGCGCTGGGTCGCACGCGCTGCGGAGATCGCCCGCGAGGGCGGTTGGTTCGTCGTGGACATTCCGCTGCTCTTTGAGACCCAGGCCGAAGCGTACTTCGACCGGATCGTCGTGGTCGCCTGCGCACCGGCCACGCAGCGGCGGCGGCTCGCAGAGCAGCGCGGACTGAACTCCGCGCTGGCCGTAAAGATCATCACCTCGCAGCTCGATCTCGCGACGAAAATCAACCAAGCCCATCATGTCATCTGGAACGACTCCACCCTCCCCTGTCTCGAACGACAGGCCCGACTCCTCGCCGCCTGCCTCACCCGCAGTTTCGGCTGAAACCCCTCCTAAGACGGCCACGGCCCCCGCCGCACCGGCACCGCCGCAGCAGCTCTGGATCGACGAACTGCACTCCGAGCCGCTCGCCGCGCTGCTCGCCCGCGCCGAGGCGCTGCACCTCCGCCTCAACCCCGATCGCACCCGCCATCACCTCGTCTGCGATCTGCTCAAAGCCTACGCCGCCCGCGGAGTCGAGCTTTTCGCCGACGGCGTGCTCGAACTTTCCCCGCAGGGCAGCGGCTTCCTTCGCTGGCCGTGCTACAATTTCCGCTCGCTCCCGCAGGATGTTTTTATCCCCCAGCAGGCCGAGCGGCAGTTCGGCCTGCGCCACGGCAACCGCCTCAGCGCCCGCATCCGCCCGCCGCGCGACCGCGAGAAATTCCTGACGCTCGAAAAAGTGCTGAGCATCGAGGGCATCCCCGCGGAGGACTGGAAGCCGACCAAGGAATTCGACCAGCTCACCGCGCTCCACCCGACCGAGCGCATCGTCCTTGAGAACCAAAAGAGCACCTCCATCACCGGTCGCGCGCTCGACATTATCGCCCCGCTTGGCCGCGGCCAGCGCGGGCTCATCGTCGCGCCGCCGCGCACGGGGAAAACGATCCTGCTCAAAGACATCGCGCAATCCATCCTCGTCAATTCGCCCGAGACCCACGTCATCCTTCTCCTCGTCGATGAGCGCCCCGAGGAAGTCACCGACTTCCGCCGCAGCGTGAACTGCGAAATCTACTCCTCCACGTTCGACGAAAGCCCGCAGCGCCACACGGCCATCGCCGAGCTGGTGAGCGAGCGCGCCAAACGCCTCGTCGAACTCCACCGCCACGTCGTCATCCTCATGGATTCCATCACCCGCCTCTCGCGCGGCTACAACAACCTGCAAGGCGGCGGCGGACGCAGCCGCACCATGTCCGGCGGCGTCGATTCCAAGGCGCTCGTGAAGCCGAAAAAATTCTTCAGCAGCGCCCGCAACACCGAGGAAGGCGGCAGCCTCACCATCCTCGCCACCTGCCTCATCGAGACCAACAGCCGCATGGACGACCTCATTTTCGAGGAATACAAAGGCACCGGCAACATGGAAATCCGCCTCGACCGCGGCCTCAGCGACAAGCGCGTTTTTCCCGCCATCAATTTTCTCCAATCCGCCACGCGCCGCGACGAGCTGCTCTACCATCCGCAGGAATTCGAGCGCATCAGCGTCCTCCGCCGCCAGCTCGCCATCCTCCCAGCGCTCGAAGCCACGGAGGTCCTCGTCCACGCGCTCCACGCCACGAAAAACAACGCCGAACTCCTCCTCACCGGCCTCCGCGGCTAGACCTTCATCTGCTTCTTTTTTCCGCAAAGGACCGGACGAAGAAAAAGATGAAGCAGGAGAAAAGGAACCACACACCCAGCCATGCAGCCCCTCATCGACACCCCCGACGCCCTCGCCGCCGTCCTCCCGCTTTTCGCCCCGCACGCCCGCATCCCGATCGACACCGAGGCCGACTCGCTGCACTGCTATTTTGAAAAGCTCTGCCTCATCCAGATCAGCGTCCCCGGC
>JAYVNN010000044.1:0-7268 GCA_043758435.1 Chthoniobacter sp. | reverse complement strand
CGCCGCTGGAGTGGAGTTTCTATTTTCAGCGGGCCTGCGCCGAGGCGGTTTCCCACGCCACGCCGAGCGCCGTGCGCGACTTCCAAATCGCGCGCCGGCTGGAGCCGCTGTGGGCGGAGTCCTGCTTCACCGAGGGGCGCATCTGGCGCGATCTCGGCGAGCCGGAGCGGGCCTTTGCGGCGTGGGCGGAGGCGCTCCGCCGCGCGCCGGAAACCGCGCCCGAGCGCTACGGGCAGATGCTCGACGCGGCGCAGGGAAATTTCGCCCTGCGGGCCGCGCTCGGCACGCTCGCGCGGACGAACCGGGATTTCCTGCCCGTGTTTTTGCAGCGCGCCGACCGCGTGGAAAGCAGCCTGGAACTCGGTGCTCTGCTGACCGAGGATCCCGCGCTCGCAGCCTTCACCCCGGCGCAGCGGCAAAGCCTTTTCGCCGCGTGGTTCCAGCGCGGCGACCGCTCCGAACTCACGCGCACCCTGCTCGCGCATCCCGCATTGCAGCCGGACGGCTGGACCTGGCTCGCGCAGAATTTTGCGGACGCCAAAAACTACGCGCCCGCCTGCGCCATCGTCCGCCAATTTGCGCCGCGCCCCGCGCTGCCGTCCGCCGATGAGACGCGCCCGCGGAGCGAGCTGGAGCGGAGGTTTTCCTCCCAGCCGGAGGATTTTCCAAACACCCTCGCGCTCTTTTTTTCCCAGCAAAAATCCGGCGAAACCGACGCGGCCCTCACCACCCTTCGTGCGTTGAAAAAAATCGCCGGCCATCCCGCCTACGTCTCCTGGCTCGAGGCCGACTTCTGGGCGGAAAAGGGCGAGTGGGAGCTGGCGTGGCAAGCGTGGCAGGAATTCACGGCAGCGCGCCGCTAGGGCCGCTCCCGCGCGCCGCCGCGATCACGCTGGCCAGCGCCTTTTCCAGCGACTGCGCGGCCTGCGCGATTTCAAAACGCCGGGCAAAACAACTCCGCGCCCGCCCGGACATCTCCTCCCGCTCGCGCTCGTCCAGCGCCGTCCAGCGGTCGAGCAGCGCGACGGTTCCCGCGAGGTCGTCGTCCTCCACAAAACCCGCCCGGTCCTCCGCGATTTCGCGCCAGATGTTGATCTTGTTGGAGATGAGCACCGGCTTGCCGCAGGCCAGCGCCTCGGCCACGGAGATGCCAAAGTTTTCCTGATGCGACGGCAGGACGAAAACCTCGGCGGCGTGAAACGCGCCCCATTTCAAATCGCCGGTCAGCATGCCGGTCCACGTCACCCGCTCCGCGATCCCGAGCTGCGCCGCGCGCGCCTTGAGCCGCTGAGCCAGCGCGCCGTCGTCCGGGCCGGCCATGACGAGCTGGAAAGCGCGCGCCGCTTCCGTGTTTTGCGCGAGCTTCTGGGCAAACGCCTCAAGCAGCAGGTCGCACCCCTTTTTCTCGTGCAGCCGCCCGAGAAAAAGCAGGACGCGCCGCTCGCGCAGCGCGGGAAACCGCGCCAGAAAAAGCGCCCGCTGCGCCGCCGCGTCGCCACGCGGTCCGGCGGTGCCGTAGTTGACCACCACTTCCCGGCAGCGGTAGAACCAGAAGGAGCGCCGCGCCTGCTGCCGCTCCTCTTCCGCGGTGAAAAAAACCGCCGCCGCATCGCGCAGGCAGGGGTATTCCGCCCACGGCCAGTAGAGCCATTTTTTGAGATGCTTCAGCGGGTACTCGCGCCGGAACCACGGGTCGAGCATGCCGTGGGTGAAAACGCAGTACGGAGTCGCCGTACCGCGCAGCGCCCGCCGCACGCCGAAGCTGTTGAACTGCCAGATGCCATTGACGACCACCACGTCGTATTCCGCGTGGTGTTTCCGCAGCCACGGCACGAACCGCGGCGAGTAGCCGTAGCTCGTCCAGGACGGGCCCAGCGGAAAAAGTGGCAGCGGAAAATCCGCCATCCACGGCTGCCCCGGCGCGTCGAGGCTGACCACCGCGATCCCGCCGCTGCCATGGGCCGCCGCGAGCTGCTTGATCCCCTCGATCGGGCCACCGCCGCGCGGATCGGCAGAATGAATGGCGTGGAGGATTTTCAAGGCCCGGCAGGTAAGCCGGATTGGCAGGAATTGTCCAAAAAAACGCGCGCTTTGGCCGGGAAAAACCCCACACCCAGCTCTTCGGGCCGATGTGGCAGAGAAAAGAATTTATCGCTTGACCCGGTATGCAGTCGCCCCTACGTGCATCGCGCCATGTCTATTTACCCCGCTTTGAAAAATTATCTCCCGTCTTCCCGCCCGCTTCTCGCACTCACGGTCGCGGCAGTCACTTTCGCGGGGCTGGGTCTGTCGGCCAAAGCGGCCGCGCTCATCGGCAAGCTCGTTTTGTCCGACGGCAACGTTTTGGTCTCCGGCCCGGACGCCACGATCTACGGCCCCGTCCACACTAATGGCAATTTCGGGACTTCGGGCGGTTCGGCGATCACCGGCCTGACCAGCGCCTTCGGTACGATCACGAACGACCCGTCCAACCCCTCCCTTCTGCTCGGCGGCACCTCCGCGGGAGCCTCCGCGATCACCTATCCGACGATCAACGACGTGCTCGGGGCAATCAGCACCCCGGACCATGAGATTTTTGGAAACCTGATCTACAGCGGCGTCCAGACCTTCAGCGGCATCTACCTCGTCCACGGCTTTCTCAACATTTCGAGCACCGCGCCCGGCATCGCCACCTTCATCGTCGAAGGCAACATCGACATCTCCGGCGACGCGGTCATCCTCGGGGCCGTCCTCAACCCCAGCTTTCCCCACGGCCTCGCCCTCTATTCCTCCACCGGCCACGTCAACATCAGCGGCGCAGCGGTCAAAGGCACCGTCGCCGCCAAAACCACGACCGATATTTCCGGCACGACCAGCATCGTCCCCGAGCCCTCCTCCGCCCTGCTCCTCGGCCTCGGCGGCTTCGGCGCGGCGGTCATGCGGCGGCGGAAAAAGGCGTAGTTTTTCTCCCGCTCACGGCGCTGGGCGGATCACCCCGCGGAGCAGGCGCAGCGTTTCCGCTTCCGCTTCTGCAGCATCTTTCGCCCCGGCGACGGCGACCTCCAGCACCTGCTGCCCGAGATTGCGCCGGCCTTTCCACACCGCCTCCAGCCGGCCCGCCGCGGTCAGGCGCACCCGCGTGCTCTGCGGCGCATCGTCGGACGGCTGGTCTTCCCACAGGCAGTAGAAAACGTACATCTCCCGCTCCCGGATGCCGAAAATGTAGGCGTGGGTGACGAGGTCGATTTTGGCCACCGGCAAATGCCGCAGCCCGAGGTCGGCGCGCAGCACCGCCCCGCTTGCCGGGAGACAAATCTCCGGCCCGTGCGAGCGCGCCAGTTGCGCCGACGCCCGCCCCGGCAGCCAGCGCAGAAAAACCAGCGACCACTGCCGCCCGTCCGCGTCGGCCCACGTCGCGGAGCGCGCCTCATTGGAGCGCAAAATCGCGCGCGTGGATTCCGGGAGCGGGAGTTCGCGGAAGCCCGGCTCCTGCGCGGGCAGCGCCACCGACCACGGCTCCGCGCGCGGCCGGCCAGCCTCATGCGCGCGATACCAAAGCTCGCTCGCCCCTTCCACCGCGAGCAGCCACAGCGCCCCGCCGGCCACGACGTTTCGCGCAATCCGCCGCGCCCGAAACTCGGGCAGACCGGGCGGTGCCTCCGCGTGGATTTTTCCTCGCACGCGCAGCACCGCCGTCAGCACCGCCAGCCCGCCGAGGCTGACCACCAGCACGGTCAGCCCCACCGCATCGTGCCACTGCGCGATGGCCTCGCTGCCGCGGCTCACGCTCAGCCAGACGAGAAAAAACGCGCGCCCCGCATTGCACACGAACGCCAGCACCAGCCCGCTCCCCAGCAGGATAAATCTCCGCGCGATTCCAAAACGCAAAAGCTCCCCGAGAAACAGCGCCGCCATGAGCGTGGTCTGGAGCGAGCGCACCCCGCTGCACGCCTCCTCCACGCCCACCACCCCGCTGCTCACCTCGATCACATTGCCGTGCTGCACCGCGGGAATGCCGAACCACCCGAGCGCATCCACGCAGATCGTGGCCACCGCGCTCATCAGCCTTTGGATCACGCCCTGCTCGAACGGCACCGGCCACGGCACCGCCACGAGTAGGAAGCAGATCGGGAAAGCGAAATGCGCGAGCCACGCCCGCCCGCCCGCGAAATAAACCACGCCCAGCGACAGCGCGAGCGCCACGCCCGCCATCGCCCAGCTCACCAGCCGCCAGTCCGGCGCACCCTCCTGAATCACGCGCAACGGCAGCAGCGCCAGACCGCCCGCCGCCAGCACGCCGATGAGCGTTTTCCAAAACCGCACCGGCTCCGTAGCCGGGCGCGTCTTCCAGCGCTCCGCGAAAAGGTAGAGCGTCAGAAACGGCACCGTCCACCCGTAGGCGTACTGCGCATTCACCGACCACTCCGTGCGCAGTTGATTGAGCGTGGAAAACCACAGCGCCGCGAGCAGCGCCGCCAGCACCCACGCACCGTCGCCCGCCGGTTTTTCCGGCGCGCTCATGGGGCGAGCCACGGCGCGATCAGCGCGCGCTCCTCCGTCCGCAGTGTCTCCTGTCGCAGCGCCCGCGCCTCCGCCCGCGCTTCGTTGATTTTTCCATTCGCCCCGAGCGCCGCCGCATGCACCGCTCGCTGCCCCGGTGCCGTGCGCTCCCACGGAATCTCGAGCTCGTCATAAACCGCCAGCGCCCGCGCCGGCTTCGCCGCCCGCAAATACGCCAGCGCGAGCGTCGTCCGGTGCGGCAGACTGCCCGCCGCCTGCGCCACCAGTCGCTCGGCGATCTTCACGCACTCCGCGATTTCCCCGCCGCCGAGCAGACTGAAATAGGCGTAGTCATTTTCCACCGCCGTGTCCTGCGGCCAGCGCCCGCGCATCTCCCGCAACACCCCGCGCAACGCCGCCGTCTCCCCCTTTTTTCCCGCCACGCGGAGCAGTGCCTCGTACGCGGGCCGCGCGGTCTTTGCGCTCGCCGTCAGCGACCGGTAAGCCAGCTCCGCCTCGCGCAGCTCGCCGATTTTTTCCGCATAATCCCCCACCGTCCACATCTGCTCCGGCGACGGTGCCGCCCCGAGATGCGCCCGCCGCCAGTGCAGCTCGCTCTTGGAAACCTGCCCGAGTTCCCGCGCGCACCGCGCCAGGAAAAGATCCACGTACACCCCGTCCAGCGGCACCCCTTTGCGCCCGAGGATTCCCTCGATTTCCCGCCACGACTTCATCCCCGCCAGCGCATCGAGATGCACGAGCAGCAGATCCTTCCGCGCCAGCGCCTGCGCCTCCGGGATGACGCCGAGCGTCCGTGCAAATTCGCGATGCGCATTCAGCCACACTCCAAAGCTCCGCTGCGCCTCCGCGCCCGCCGCCTTGCACTCCGCGCCCTTCCGCTCCAGCAAAGCCTCGCGCTCCGACGGCGCGAGCCGGATTTCCCAATCCAGCGCCGTCAGCTTCTGCCCCGGTGTCGCCAGCGGATGCGCCGTGAGCAAAGGGATCAGCCTCCGCGTTTCACCGCCCGGCAGATCCTCCTGCCGCGCCAGATATTCGATCGCCTCCAGCCCGCTCCTCCCGCGATCCTCCGCCACCTGCATCAGCGCCTGCAAACCCACCGCCCGCTCCGGCGATCCCGGCGCATCCATTTGCAGCAGCCCGAGCAGCAGCCGCCCATCCAGGCTAGCCGCATCCAGACTCTGCGCGCGCCGCGCAAACTCCATCGCCCGCGCGAAATTCCCCCGCGCCGCCGCCATCCGTGCCACCAGCCGCAGCGTCGCCGCGTCGGGCGTCTGCGCGGCGAGCACGCCGTTCAGCTCCCGCTCCGCCTCCGCCAGCATCCCCGTGCGGAAAAGATCCTCCGCATAGCTCCGGCGATCCGTCGGCAAAACCGCATGCGCTCCCTCCAGCTCCTTCCAAAACGGAATCGCCGCAGCCGCATGGCCCGTCAAGTTTTGCAAATGCGCCACCGCCCGGATCGCCGCCGGCTCATTCGGCATCAGCTTGTACGCCGCGCCCGCCTTCGCCGCCGCCTCCGCCCATTTCTCCTGCGCCGTCAGCCCCGCCGCCGCCGCCGCCAGTTGCCGCGCCCGCCACCCTTTCGCCGCGCGGTACAGCGGCTTGAACTCAAACGCCAGCACCCCCATCGCAACCGCACAAAAAGCCCCCGCCACCAGCCATCGCCGGCGACGCTTTTTTTCCGCGAGAAGCCGCGGCGCAAGACAGGTCTCAGATTCCATTCAGGCGAGGCGAAAGCGAATTCAACGCTTGCGATAAAAACGACGGACGATCTCGCGCGGCCCGGCGATGATGAGCTTGTCGCCATCGACGCTGCATTCTTGCAGCAGCGGATAAAACCGCGGGTGCTTTTGCGCGTCGAGCAGGTGAGCGTCGCTGCTCAAAAGAATGAAGCAGCCGATCAATGCAGCCTCGGCCACAATGGCTGCGTCGTTCTGCTCCTCCTCGGGAATGATGCCGCGTGAACGCAATTTGAAGCTGATCTGTTCCGCAATGCCTTTGCCAACAGGGATGATATTCAGCGGCTCGTAACCCCACGCAGTCATGGATTGCAAAGCGGTCGCCGCCGCCGCTCTTTCTCCGTCTGTATCGCCGCGAAAGGCCAGACGCGACAACTCTTCGATCACTGTGGAGGTCACAATGAAACGCGCCTCGGTCAGGCGTTCGCGGATGACTTCCATCGCGTCGAGGACATCAGCATCACCGAGCGCCTGATCGAGAAGGACGTTGGTATTAACGGCGAGGAGCACAGGCCTTCCCGCTACCACCGCGGTAGATGAGTTCCAAGGCTTTCCCCATCAACTCATGCCGCTCCTCCGCCGACAAGGTGTTCGCTATTTTGCGATTCTTGTCGGACATCACAGTGCCCTTGGATTTGGGTTCGGATTTTTGGCTCATAAAAGCAATTACCTTTGCTTTAATCCCACAGATGCGGCGGCAAGGCAAACCTAAGCGCTTAGGTATTCTTGCTTTCTTCGGAAACAAAAAAGCCGCCCCAGTTTCCCGAGGCGGCTTTAGTAATTTAGCGAACTAAGCTAGGTGCTTACTTCTTCTTCGCGGCCCGCTTTTCCTCAATCGCGGCCTGCGCCGCGGCGAGGCGGGCGACGGGGACGCGGAAGGGCGAGCAGGAGACGTAGTTCAGGCCGAGCTTGTGGCAGAATTTCACGCTGTCCGGGTCGCCGCCGTGCTCGCCGCAGATGCCGAGCTTGATGCCGGGGCGCGAGGCGCGGCCTTTGACCACGGCCATTTGCATGAGCTGGCCGACGCCCACG
>JAYVNN010000043.1:0-7292 GCA_043758435.1 Chthoniobacter sp. | reverse complement strand
TCGCTCTTGACCGTGCCGGCCTGCCGCTTGGCGTCAAAGGCGATGCGCTGCTCCACGCCGCGGACGCTTTCGAGATATTCGTCGAGCTTCTGCCGGTCATCCTTGCCGAGCCTTTGCTGGAGCCGTTTCGCGTCCTCAAGCACGAGGTCGATGACGCTGCGATCCTTCGCCGCCTCGGCGGCGCGGCCCGGCGTGTTCGAGCGGAAGAGACGGTCGAACGCGGCGCGCGGATTAATCTCCTTGGTCAGCGGCGTGGTCGGCGTGTTCCAGGAAATGTGCGCGCCGTAGAGCTGGGTGTAGCCGACGTTGGTATCCACGCCGGTCGCGGGCGGGTCGATGCCCAGTTCGAGCGACGGCAGCGCGGTCATGTGGCCGATGCGTTTCGCCGCGACCTGATCCATCGAGACCGCGCCGCTGCGGAGGTCGCTGCCCGTGGTGCGCGTGATCGTGGTGCCGGTGAGAAAGCCGCCGGTTTTTACGTAGTGGCCGTCGCCGGTGTTGGTCGCGGCGTTCCAGAGATTGCGGAGGACGAGCACTTCGCTCTTGTGCGGCGCGAGCGGGGAAAGGATGGGCGACAACTCGAAATCGCGGCCCGCGCCGGTCGGGTTCCATTTGCCGGGGCAGACGCCGTTCGGCATGTAGAGCACGGCCATGCGCACGGGGGCGGCGGTGGCTCCGGCGGCGTGTGCGGAGGCGGGGCGCATGGCCTCCAGCCACGGGAGGCAGAGCGTGGCACCGAGGCCTTTGAGGACGGTGCGGCGGGAGAGGGGTGCGGTTTTCATGGCAGGTCTTTGAAAGTTAAGCGTTGGACGTTGAACGTTTTCTTCGCGGAGGGCGCATTTTCAAAAACGGGAGAACGTTCAACTTCCAACGTTCAACGTTCAACGTTCAAGGAAACAGCGGCGGTGCCGCGGCGGTTTTGGAAAGGGTAGCTCTTCACGATTTCGAGGACCAACGTGTCCACCCGATAGTCCGCCGCCGCCAGCAGTTTCGCGGTGTGGCGGACGGTGGGCACGTCGTAGCTCTCGACGCCGCGGTTGAGGGCGTAGGCGTACATTTTTTCGGTCACGTTGCGGGCGAAGACGTCTTTGTGTTTTAGCAAAATCGCTTTCAGCTCCGCGGGGCCGCTGAACTTTTCGCCGCTGACCATTTCGCCCGACGCATCGACCGGCTGCTCGGCAATGGTCGTGCGCCAGCGGCCGATGGCGTCGAAATTTTCCAAGCCGAAGCCGAGCGGGTCCATGCGCTTGTGGCAGCCGGCGCACTCCGCCTTGGTGCGATGCTTTTCCAACTGCTGCCGCAGGGTCAGCCCGTCCTTCGGCTTGTCATTCGTCGGCAGACTCTCGACGAGCGGCGGCGGTGGCGGTGGTGGTGTGCCGAGGATTTGTTCGAGGATCCATTTGCCGCGCAGCACCGGGCTCGTGCGGCGCGGATACGAGGTCAGCGTGAGCACCGCGCCCATCGTGGCGACGCCGCCGCGGTTGCGGTCTTTGAGCACGACGCGCTGGAATTTTTCGCCGGTCACGTCGTCGAGTCCGTAGAGCTTGGCGAGCGGTTCGTTCGCGTAGGTGTAGTCGGCGTCGAGCACGCGGAGGAGGCTGCCGTTTTCGCGCACGAGTGCGTGGAAAAACTCGATGGGCTCGGCGAGCATCGCGTCGCGCAGGGCGGGCGTGTAGTCGGGGAAACGCTTGGCGTCGGGCTGCGCGGAGGTGGTGAGTTCATCCACGCGCAGCCACTGGCCGGCGAAGTTTTCCGCAAAGGCGCGGGCCTTCGGATCGAGCAGCATGCGTTTCACCTGCGCCTCGAGCACCGCGGGCTGGCGGAGCGTGCCGGCGTAGGTCACGCGGAAAAGCTCGTCGTCCGGCATGCTCGACCAGAGGAAATACGAGAGGCGGCTGGCGAGTTCGTAGTCGCTGATTGGCGCGGCGTTCAGCCCGCGCGGCACCTCGACGCGGAAGAGGAAATCCGGTGAGACGAGCACTCCGCGCAGGGCGTAGCGCACGGCGTCGTCGAACGATTCGCCGCGCGCATCGGCCTGCGCGAAAAGTTTCAACAGCAGCTCGATCTGCGCGGGCTCGACGGGCCGGCGGAAGGCGCGCGCGACGAAGCGCGAGATGTTCGTGCGCGCAGCGTCGGTCTTGGTCAGCACCGGGCCGGCGCGCACGGCGATGAGGCGCTCGGGCTTCGTCGCGGCGAGCAGCTTCGTGGCGACGGCGAGATATTTTTCCACGAGCACCGGCGGCGTGAAAAGGGTCGCGGAGTTGTTGTCGAAGCCGCCGCCGCCGCCGCCGTCGGGCGGGAACTCATCGGCGGGATGCGTGTCGATGCCGAGCAGGTCGCGAATGGTGTGGTTGTATTCCTGTTTGCTCAGCCGGTGGAGCACCGGCTTGCCCGGATCGCGCGGGACGGACGCAGGATCGGGATCATTGAGCGCGCGGTCGAGCCAGGCGACGAGCCGCTTGCGCTCGTCCGCGCTGGGTTGCGGTTTGTCATCCGGCGGCATGGCCTCGTCGCGGAGTTCGGTCAGCACTTTGTCCCACATGCCGGGCTCGCGGTAGAGCGCCGCGAGGTCGGTGGTCTCGTGCAGCTTCACGCCCGCCTTCGCCTTTTCCGCGCCGTGGCATTTGAAGCAGTAAGTCTCCAAAACCGGGCGCACGTCTTTCACAAAATCCGCCGCACCCGCGCGCGTGAGCACGAGGACGGAGGCGATGATGGAAAAGCGGAGGCTCATGCGCACGAATGACCGTCGCGCACGGCGGTTTCTTAGTCGAGCGGGGCGAGCATCGCGCGGAGTGGATCGAGGCCGGGGATGGTGGCGAGCACTTCGCGCAGCGAATGCAGCGCGGCGGGGATGTGGTCGAGGAAGGCGGTGCGGCCGTCGGCGTGGCCGAGTTTGCCGTACGCGCCGAGCGCCTGCATGAGCCGCTGCATGGCGCACAGATCGTAGAGCGCGCGAAACTCCGGCGCGGCGTGCTGGCCGGGGCCGTGGAGGCCGCTGAGATAGTGCGCGAGCAGCTCCTCGCGCTCGGCGGCGGTGAGGGCGACGTAGGGATCGAGGAGCAGCGAGGCGAGGTCGTACTGGGCGAGGCCGGGGCGCAGTCCCTGGAAGTCAATGAGGCAGACTTCGCCGTCGCGGAGGACGATGTTCTGGCTCTGGAAATCGCGATGCACGAGGCAGCGCGGCTGCGCGGCGAGATGCCCGGCGATCTCGTGCAGGCGCGGCTTCGCGGGCAACCAGTCCTTTTCCGTGAGACCGAAATGCCGCCCGAGGCAGTGCTCGAAAAAGTAATCCTGCTCCCAGCGGTAGAGCGCGGCGTCGAAGACCGGCTGCAAGATTTTCAGCGTGTCCGCGCCGGGCGCGCGGTGCGCCTGCGTGTGCAGGATGAGCGCCTGGTCGAGGGTGCGCTGGTAGAGCGCGCGGCGCTGCGGCCACGGCGCGTCGCGGCAGCTCCAGAGGTCGGTTTCGCCGGCGTCTTCCATGACGATGAGCCCTTCGCTTTCATCGTGAAAATGAATGACCGGCACGCGCACGCCGACGCCCGCGAGAAAGCGGGCGATGGCGACGAAGTGCCGGTTCTCCGGGCGATCCCCGCCGTAGCGCACGAGGATGAGCGATTGCCCGCCGACGTGCATGCGCCAGAACTTTCGCCCCGAACCGCCCTTTTCGATGGGGAGCACGGAAACGGCGTGGAGAGGGTGGGTGCTGGGCATGGCGGGGAAAAAGTTCAGGCGAAATCGAAATCCGTGTGCGTGCCCTCGGCGCGCGCGGCGCGGGTGACGATGCAGCGGTCGAGCACCGCCGCGGGCGCGACCTCCGCGTTTTCCCACACGATGCAATCGTGCAGCCGCGCACCCGCGCCGATGCGCGCCCCGGCGGCGATGGCGGTCGCGCCGGTGAGCTGTGCGTCCGGCGCGACGTGCGCGGCGGCGTGAATCCACGCCGCGCTCCGCGCACCACGGGCCGCGATGTCCGCATGCACCGCGAGGTATTGCTCGCGCGAACCCAGGTCCCACCAGTCGCCGTCGTCGATGACGATGCCGCCGAGCTTCGCGCCGGTGCGGATCATGTCGTTGAAAATCGGCACGACACTGATCTTCGTCGCGGGCGGGATGCGGCGGATGAATTCCGGGCTGACGAGGTAGATGCCGGTGAAAAGAAAACGCGGCCCCGTGGCGTGCTCCGGCGGTCGGCCGATGTCCGTCACCCGTCCGCTCGCGGGGTCGCAACCGACCTGCAGCGGGCCGCCGTGCGAGCGGAGGATCATCGTCACTTCGTTCCCGCGCTCGCGGTGCGTGCGCATCGCGGGCTCCAGCGGGAGGTCGGTGAAAATGTCGCCGTTGAAAACGATGAACGGCTCGTCGCGGAGCAGGTCGCGCACATTCCAAATGCCGCCCGCGGTTTCGAGAACCTCGGGAAATTCGTGGCGGAAAAACAGCTCGGCTCCGGCGTAGTTTTTCTCCGGGAAAAACTCCGCGTAACGCTCGGCCTGCCAGTGCGTGTTCACCACAAGGCGATCAATACCCGCGTCAACCAGCCGCTCGAAGGCGTAGGAAATCAGCGGTCGGTTGACGACGGGAATGAGCGGCTTCGGCCGGCGCAGCGTGATCGCGCGGAGACGTGTGCCGAGGCCGGCGCCGAGGACGAAGGCGGTGCGGATGGTGGGGATCAAAGTGATGGCGGTGAGAGAGCGGTGCGCTTTCTACCACTCGCCGCTCACGAATAACCAATCACTTTCCCGCACGCGTGTTCCGCGAGCCGCGCGCGCATCTGTAGGGGAAGCTGGCAGCTTCCCCTACAGATGCGCCGCTACGGCGCGATGATGCGGAGGCGGAGGAAGGCGGGCGGCGTGGTGCCGGGCGCGTGGGTGCCGCGGATGGTGACGAGTTCGGTGCCGTCGAGCTGGTCGATGGGCGTGCCGATTTGGTTCGCCGCGGAATCGACGGCGCTCCACGTCGCGAGGTCGGTGGATTCCTCGACGATGTAGCTCACGCCGGGTGGCGCGGCTTTGCGGCGGCGGAAGGTGATCGCGAGCCAGTCGGAGCTGGCGGCGGTGATTTTCCCAACGTGCGGCGCGACGGTGCGGGAATCTCGCGCGCTCGGATTCAGGCCGAGCGCGAACTCGAAATAATTCGTGAACCCGTCGCCGTCGGGATCGGCGTCATCCGCCGCGAGCGCGGAGTTTTCCTGGCCGGGAAAATGCAGCGCACGCCACTGCTCCAGCGGGCCGCGCACATGCAGCGCGAGCGTTTTCCGCCCGGTGCCCCAAAGACTGCCCGCGGAAAGCACAATCGTGAAATCGTCCGCCAAAAGCGGCGCGGTACCGGAGATGTCGCCGCTCGCAGAATTAAGCTGGAGGCTGACCGGACGGCCATTCGCGCCGAAGCTCACCGGCGCATTCGTGGCCGTGATTGTGTAGCTGAAAGGTGCGCCCGCATCCACGCTCACGCGGCCCGCGCTGGTGATGACCGGCGCGGGATGCGCCTCGTCGTAGATCGCTTTGACCTGCGGATTGCCGGCATCCGCAAACCAACTGCGGAAGAGCAGGATGTCGCCGCTTTGCACCGCGCTGACGAGCGCCGCGTGGTTCGCGGCCCAGTCGCAATCCTTCGGCTCGATCACGGTGAAGGCGTCGGGATAAACGTGGCGCACGCGCGCGGGCGTGGCGGTGAAGCCGCCGCGCACTTCGCGATAGGGCGCGGTGGACGCCCAGTACTGCGTGGCCGGAAGCTCGGGGATGATGAGCGCATCCGGGTGCAGGCGCCGCAGGTCGCGCAGGAGCGGCGCGCGGAGCAGGCGCGCAGTGAAATCGCCCGCATTGTCGTAGGCATATTCCACATTGGTATCCATGTAGAAGAGCGTGCAGCCCCAGCGGTTCTTGGCGTAGGCGATCTTGTCGCTGAGGTTCGCGAGCACATCGAATCCGTAGTTGTCGTGATCCCACACATGGCCCGTGCCGGGGAAGCCGGGCACGATGCGCGACGGCCGGATGCAGACCCCGGTGCGCAAACCGGCGGCGAGAAATTTCGCGAAGAACCGGTCCGCAACCGTGTCCATCTCCGGCGCGAGATCGCCGATGCGGCGCGGGTCGCCGGCGTAGGTGATGTTGCCGTATTCCTCGCCCTCCACGTCCCAGAAAATCATGCCCTGCGCATTCATCTGCTGGAGATTCGAGATGATGTAGTCCGCCTTCGCGAGCATCTGCTGGTGAAAAACCGCACGCCCCGCCGGCGAGACGGTGTCGAGCAGCGGGTCGTTTAGCCAGCCGCGCGGATTGGTGAGGGAGGCGCTGTTTTGTCCGTTGGAGAGAAAGACCGTGCCAATCGCGCGGCGGTCACTCCAGACGAGTTCGCGCGGCATTTGCGCGGCGAGCGCCGCGTGCAAATCGCCGATCAGGCTCTCGGGATCCGTGCCGCCCGGCGCGAACCGAAACGACAAGGCGAGCTGCCGCGTCTCGCCGGGAGCGATGGCCGGGTCGTCGGGAAACCCGGTCACCTCCGTCGTCGCACGCAGCCCGTAGGAGGTCGGGCCGGTGGGCGAGGTGAAACCGAAGCGCAGCGGCCCGCCGACCTGATCGTTGCAGAGCAGGAGCAGACCCGTGCCGAAGTCCGCCGGGAGCGCGGTGAGGTCGTCGATGTTGGTGCCGCCGATTTCAAAGCCGAGCTGCCACGCGCTGCCCGCGGGCAGTTGCGGAAACTGCGCACTCATCGGCGCGACGTTGAACCCGACCAGCGGGTTGGCGGTGCTGTTCGTCACGGACACGGCGAGGTTCATCCGCGAGCCTGCCGGGGTGTAGGTGAGGATCACCGTGCCCCACGGATAGGTGAAGGTACGGCGCCTTTGCACCGCATCGAAAACCACGCCCGTGGCCGCTGCACCCGCCACGCGTGAGCCGTCGGGCATTTGGAAAAAGCCGTAAATATAAACGGTGGGATCGTGGACAAATTCATTGCCCTGCCACATCAGCGAAACGAGGCCGTTCGCATTGAAAGCCGTCTGCACGTCCGCCGCGCCCGCCCGCGATGGCGACGCGAAAAATGCCATGCAGCCCGCGAGCACGGCGAACCGCAGAAGGGCTGCGCGACCCGGACGGGCGTCGGCAGGCGCGCTGCTGGCTCGCGGAATCAGCATCTCCATTTGGCCCTGCTGAAAACACGGTACGTCTCGGAAAGCAAGCAGCGGGCTCGCGATCGGTTCGCACGCGTGCAGGACGCGGCTTTCGTGAAACTCATTCCATCCCCAGCTTCTCGCGCCCGGCGGGCGAGATGCGGTCCGGCGACCACGGCGGATCCCA
>JAYVNN010000042.1:0-7296 GCA_043758435.1 Chthoniobacter sp. | reverse complement strand
GACAGCGACCCCCTCGACCCCGCGGATCGCGGGCTGCGCATCACCGACTTCGCCGTGAGCGCCGACACCACGCTCATCTCCCTCACCTGGACCAGCCGCCTCTCCCGCCGCTACCACATCGAATCGAAGAGCGATCTCACCGGCGGATCATGGAACGAGAGCGCCCTCGCCGAAATCGCGCCCGACAGCAACACGACCACCGTGCGCGACGTGACCGAGGCGGTTGCCACGCACCGTTTCTACCGCGTGCGCGCCTCCCGTCCGCTCACGCCCTGACCACGCGCCGTTGAGCGCCTCCCTCGCCGTGGCCATGAGCGTGACGGTGACGATGCCAATGACGATCCCGAGCGTGGTGAGCACGGAGCACATGAGGTTCGCGCGGATGGCCTCGGCGGAAATGCGCGTGCCTTCCGGGATTTCGGAAAGGAGCTTCATGCGGCGGGATGCACGGCTGGTGCGTAGCGCGCGGCGCGGCGTGCGGCAATTTCAAAGGGCGTGCGGGGAAATCACTTTCCGCTTCCCACGGCGGAGGCGCGCGGGTGGTATGGCGCACATGAAACTTGGTTTTGTCGGTTCAGGAAAAATGGCGTCGGCGCTCGTGCAGGGCATCGTGCAATCCGGTGCGCTCGCGCCGGGGGATGTTGTCGTGAGCGATGTCATCGCCGCCGCGGCGCAGCGGCTGGCCACGGTGGCGGGCGTGGCTTTTGCGGAGACGAATGCGGAACTGGTGGCGCAGGCGGAGGCGCTGGTGCTGTGCGTGAAGCCGAACGATGCGGTGGAGGCGCTGCGCGCGCTGCGGGCGGGCGCGGGGGAAAAGCTGGTGATTTCGATTGTGGCGGGGCTGCCGATTGCGGCGTTGCAGGAGGCGGCGGGGCCGGGCGTGCGGATCGTGCGGGTGATGCCGAATACGCCGGCGCTGGTGCATAAAGGTGCGGCGGCCTACTCGCTCGGCGCGACGGCGACGGGCGCAGACGCGGCGCTGACGGAGAAGATTTTCGGCGCGGTGGGCGAGGTGGTCTGCGTGAAGGAGAATCTGCTCGATGTGGTGACGGGGCTGAGCGGGAGCGGGCCGGCGTACATTTACGTGGTCATCGAGGCGCTGGCGGATGCGGGTGTGCTGATGGGGCTGCCGCGGGAGCTGGCGCAAAAGCTGGCGGCGCAGACGGTGGCGGGCGCGGCGGAGATGGTGCTGAAAACGGGGAAGCATCCGGCGGCGCTGAAGGATGAAGTGACCAGCCCCGGCGGCACGACCATCGCGGGTCTGGAGGCGCTGGAGGCGGCGGGGATGCGCTCGGCTTTTCTCCGCGCCGTGCGCGCGGCTACGGAGCGGGCGCGGGAGCTCGGGAACGAAAAGTGAAGTCTCGTCTGCTCGCCGCGCTGCTACTCGGGATGGCATCTGCCGCGCAGGCGGAGGCGCCGCATTTTCGTTTTGGGCCGTCGGGCGAGCTGAATGAGCCGGGGAAAAAGCAGGTGTCCGACGAGGCGCAGCAGCTCGCGAAAAAGGCGATGGTGGAGATGGCGAAAGGCGATCTCGCGGGAGCGAAAAAGGATTTCCAAAAAGTGCTGGTGCTCGCGCCGGACAACATGGCGACGACAATCAATCTCGGCCTCGTGGCCTACCGGCAGAAGCAGTACGCGGAGGCGGAGCGGCTGCTCAAAAAAGCGGTGCGTGCGCAGCCCGAGGCGGGGCTGGGGTGGCTGGTGCTCGGCGTGGTTTTTTACGATCAAAACAAGCTCGACGCCGCGCTCGCCGCGCTGGCGCAGGCGGCGCTGCTGGAGCCGAAGAATGCGACGGTGCATCAGTACCTCGGCGTGACCGTGGGGAAAAAGGGCTGGCTCTCCGGCGCGGAGGACGAGATGCGCAAGGCCATCGAAATCGAGCCGGGCTATGCGGAGGCGCATTTCAATCTCGCGGTTTTTTACCTCCAGCGGACGCCGCCGTCGGTAGAGCTGGCGCGGCGGCATTATCAAAAGGCGCTCGACCTCGGGGCGGTGCCGGATGCGGATGTGGCGCGGAGTCTGGCGGAGCCGCGGGAGTAGGCGCGGGTAGGGATGGCACTCCGTGCCGTCCGGGGCGAGCGCAGCGAGGCGGCAGGCGAAGCGCGCGCGAGCACCCACCGCCTCGCTCCGCTCGCCCGGCGGACGGCACGGAGTGCCGTCCCTACCGGCTCCGCCGACCGAGGCCCCGCATCGCCGCTTGCGCAAAAGGCGCGCTTCCATTTACTACGCGCCGCATGAAACGCCTCGTTCCCGTTCTCAGCCTCATCCTCGCCTTCGCCGTCAGTGCGCCGGAGACTTTTGCCGCGACGAAAAAAGCGACGAAGAAGACCGCGCCCGCGCCAGCTCCGGCGCGCGAGGAGGAGCCGGCGGAAACTTTTGCCCCCGAGGAAAACGGCTCGGGCGTGCCGGCGGTGACGGCGGGCTCGGTCATCGTCATTGATGCGGCCAGTGGGCAGGTGCTGCACGAGGTGAACGCCGACCGGCAGCGCCCGGTGGCGAGCACGCAGAAACTTTTCACCGCGCTGCTCGTGGCGGAGGAGGGCAATCTCAGCGCGAAGGTGCGTGTGGAGGCGAGCGATACGTGGGTCGAGCCGTCGATGCTCTACATCAAGCCGGGCAACGTTTATTCGCGGATTGATTTCCTCAACATCCTGCTCGTCCACAGCATGAACGACGTGGCCCGCGCGCTGGCGCGCGACAACGCGGGGAGCGTGGAGGATTTCGCCCGCAAGATGAACGCGCGCGCCGCGCAGATGGGGATGCGCAATTCGCATTTCGTAAATCCGAACGGCCTGCCCGCGTCCGGCCAGTACTCGACGGCACGCGACATGGCGAAGGTCGCGATGCTCGCCTACCGCAACCGCACGCTGCGCGAAATCATGGCCCAGAAAGCGATCGAGTGGCACTACAACGACGGACGCACGCGGGTCTTTGAGACGACGAACAAGGTGCTGAAAAATTTCGCCGCCTGCAACGGGATGAAGACCGGCTACACCGAGGCGGCGGGGCACTGCCTGATCTCGAGCGCGACGCGCGGCGGGCGGCACATCATCGTGGTAGCGCTGGGCGACAGTAAGAACATCTGGGTGGACAGCTACCGGCTGCTGAACTGGGGGCTGTCGAGTTAGCGGCGGGCTTGCATCCGCCGGGGGGCGCACGCACGTTGCGAGACTGTGGAAAATGATCCCGCATCTCCTTTCAAAATGCCGCCCGCGACGCGCTCGGCGGTCATTCTCATCGTCTTTTTTTTCGCGTGGTTCGTGCTGACCACGCTCTGGGTGCTGAACGATGCGCGGCGGATCAAACGTGAAAAGGAGCAGGCGCGCGAGGTCAGCGGCCAGGCGGGCGGGGGGGAGATGGTGGGGATGGCGGCTGGGAAATTCACGATGGGCGCAAACGACGGTGCACCCGACGAGCAGCCGCTGCACGACGTGCGGGTACGCGGTTTTTTCATGGATAAAACGGAGGTGACGAATGCGCAGTTCGCGCGGTTCGTGGAGGCCACGGGGCACGTCACCACGGCCGAGTGGACGCCGGATCCGGATACGCCGTCGGAGCGGGGGAAGGTGTCCGGGCTGGTCTTCGATCCCGTGACGGGCTGGGGCCATGTGGCAGGCGCGAACTGGCGGCATCCCGAGGGGCCGCAGTCGGACATCGCAGGGCGGGAGAAATGCCCGGTCGTGCAGGTCTCGTGGGAGGATGCGGCGGCCTATGCGCGGTGGGCGGGGAAGCGGCTGCCGACCGAGGCGGAATGGGAATACGCGGCGCGCGGCGGCCTGATCCACGCGCCTTACGTGTGGGGCACTGAGCCGCAGCCCGGCGGGCGCTGGCCGGCGAATATTCTCCCGGCCCGCATGCAGCTCGGGCACGAGGCGTTTGGGCAGGTCACCGGCGTGCTGCCCGCGGGCAGTTTCCCCGCGAACAACTACGGCCTCACGGACATGGCGGGCAACGCTTCCGAGTGGTGCGCCGACTGGTACGGCGCGGACTTTTACAAAAAAAGCGGGCACGCCGACCCGACCGGCCCGGCGACCGGCGACGAGGCCTACGAGCCCGGCGTGCCGACCCGCGTGGCGCGCGGCGGCTCCTACCTCAGCAGCGAGACGAACGGCGCGGCCTACCGCCCCGCGGCCCGGCAGAAATTCGCACCCGACTACTCCGCGTCCGACCTCGGCTTCCGCTGCGCGCGGGACAAATTCTGACGGCACGCCTGACAACCAAACTCCTCCACCCACCCCACCCGATGCCGCGCCCCCTTTTCCTCCGCACCGCCCTCCTCGCCGCCGCCCTGCTCACCGCGCGTGCGGAGGCGGAGACTTTCAAAATGCAGGGCTCGCCCGTGCTCGCGCACGTCATGGTCGCCGCCGCGCCGCCGCTCGAGGAGCAGGGGATCAAAATCAAGGTCTGGGTGGAAGGCAGCAGCACCCTCGCGGTCAGCGTGATGGGCGAAGGCCAAGTGGATTTCGCGCTCATGACCCGGATGCTCAGCGCCACGGATCGCGCGCATTTCCCCGGCCGGGAGATGAAGGACTACATGATCGGCCTGCAGGCCGTCGCCATGATCGTGCCGCGCGATGTGTGGGACGGCGGCGTGCATGCCATCACCAAGGCGCAGATGCTCGGCATCTACGAGGGCACCGTCCTCAACTGGAAGGAACTCGGCGGCCCCGACCTGCCCATCAAGTTCTTCAACAGCGAGCGCGGGCGCGGCGTGTGGGAGCTTTTCGCCACCTGGCTCTACGGCGAGACGCGCAAGGCCCCCATCGGGAAATCCCCCATCACCGTCGATGGTGAAGACGCTCGCAACACCATCCATTTCACCGCCGGCGGGCTGGGCGTCGCACAGTTCAACTGGATCGACGGCAAGGAAATCTTCGGCCTCGCGATCAAGGACGACGACGGCAAACTCCTCGAGCCCACCGTCCCGAACGCCGCCTCCGGCAAATACCCGCTCGCCCGTCCCGCGGTGGTCGCCGTGGGGGAAAAGCCGGTCGGGGAGAAAAAGAAAGTCATCGACTTTCTGCTCAGTCCCGCCGGGCAGGACATCGTGGAGAAAAGCGACCTCATCCCGCTCAAAGCCCTCCCCCCGAAGTAGCCGCCCGCCTCACCCGAACACCGCTCGGCACACCACCACGCTCGCCACCACCGCCACCGAGTCCGCGATCAGCCCCACCGCCACCGCGTGCCGCGAGCGCTGCACCGACACGCTCCCGAAATACACCGCGAGCACATAAAACGTCGTCTCCGTGCTCCCGTAAATCGTCCCCGCCAGCCGGCTGATGAACCCGTCCGGTGCGTGCAGCCGCGTCACCAGGTCGATGAACAGCCCGTTCGTCGCGCTTCCGCTCAGCGGTCGCATCAGCACCATCGGCAGCAGTTCCGCGGGAAAGCCCACCCGGTTCAGCGCCGGCGAAAGCCAGCGCGTCAGCAGGTCGATCACCCCCGCCTTTTGCAGCATCCCGATCGCCACCAGCATCGCCACCAGATACGGCACCGTGCGCTGCGCCGTGCCCCACGCTTCCTTCGCGCCTTCCACGAACTGCTCATACACCTTCACCCCGCGCAGCGCCGCGTAGAGCGGGAAAAACGACAGCAAAAACGGGATCGCCAGCAGCGACACCGACATCAGCGCCCTGATCCCCACACCCTTCCCCGCGAACTCCGCAGGCACCGGCGGCCCCCACGCACCGGGCCAGAGCAGCAGGCAAAACATCCCCGCGAACAGCGCCACGTAACCCCCGATCACCACGCGCTTGCCAGCCGTCAGCGGAGCCAGCACCACCTTTTCCAAATCCAGCGCCTCCGCCTCCGCACCCACCGTCTGCGCCTGCACACTTTCGGCGGGCAAAGGCGCGAGCCGGAACATCGGCAGCCGTTCCAGCACCTTCGCCGCCAGCACCCCCGCCGTCGCCGCGCAAGCCGTCGCCAAAAACGCTGTGATCACAATCGCCGTCGGCCCCTTCGCCCCCTGCGTCGCCAGGATGCCGATCGCCGTCAGCGGCAGCAGTTGGATCGACGCCGTATTCAGCGCCAGAAACGTACACATCGCATTCGTCGCCGTCCCCGGCCGCGGATTCAGCGTCTCCAGCAGCCGCATCGCGCGCAAGCCCAGCGGCGTCGCCGCATTGCCCAGCCCCAGCATATTCGCCGCCATGTTCATCACCATCGCCCCCACCGCCGGGTGCTCCGCGGGCACCTCGGGAAAAAGCCAGCGCATCAGCGGGCGCAGCGCCCCGGCCAGCACCTGCACCAGCCCCGAGCGCTCCGCCAGCCGCATCACCCCCAGCCACACCGCCCACACCCCCAGCAGCGGCAGCGCCACCTTCATCACCGCCTTTTCCGCCCCCTCGAAAGCCCCGCTCGTCACGTCCGGCAGCTTCCCGGTGAAGCCCGCCACCACCACGGCCACCACGAGCATCGAGAGCCAGATGTAGTTCAGCATGTCCCACTACTACGGCGGAAAACCGCGCGTCTGCAAAGGCGGAAATTTCCCCTGCGCTACCGCACCCGCCGCCGGCGCATGAGCACCGCGCTGCCGAGCAGGAGCAAAGCCGCGCTGCCCGGCTCCGGCACGTTGATCGCCAGGGTCGTTGGGGCGTGGTAGCCGGTGATGAAGTCCAGGTTGATCGCCGCCCCCGTTGTGGCGTCGTATTCACTTACCCTGTTGCCACTCCTATTTGCCACATAGAGGATGTTCCCCGAGACGAGCAGTCCCTCCGGTTTGCCTAGCCCGGTGATAAAGTTGGCATTGACCACCGCCCCCGTCGTCGAATCATAACTGCCGATCTTGCTAACGACCGAATCTCCCACCAGCAGGTTATTTCCCACAAGAGCGAGGCCCAGCGGCCCCACCGAGGTGATGATAAAGCTCGCATTGACTGGCGCTCCCGTGATCGCGTTGTATTTCCCCACCGTTCCGCCGATGTTATTGGCCACATAGAGATCCGTCGCCGTCGAGAGAAGCCCACCCGGGCTGATCAGCCCCGTAATAAAGCTGGCATTAAGCAGCACCCCCGTCGTCGCATTGTATTCGCGGATGCTGGTAGTTCCTTGATTGCCCACAAAAAGGTTATTCCCCGAGATGGTGATACTAAGCGGGTTGCTCAAGCCGGTGATAAAGCTTGGATTCAGAGACGCTCCGGTTGTGGCGTTAAACGTCTTTATAGTATTAGTCAAGTTATCCACCACATAGAGGATGCCACCCGAAATAAAAATGTCCTCACAATCAAAAATCGTCGGAGTAAAATTCGCGTTGATTACCGCCCCGGTCACAGGATTGTAAGTCGCGACCGAAGC
>JAYVNN010000041.1:0-7317 GCA_043758435.1 Chthoniobacter sp. | reverse complement strand
GTCTGGTTGATTTTTAGCTGGTCCAGCGCGCCCCACACCCGGCGTTTGTTTTCTGTCTGATCGGTCGCGGTGCGGGAGTCGGTGGCGGCTTCGGCTTTCGCCAGCAGTTCGGCCTTTTGGCAGACTCTCTCTCCATTCCAATCGCAGTGCGGGTGGGGCGGAAGGGCGAGCACAATGTCTTCCCTCACGAGGTCTGTCAAGTCCACGGATTCGACGCCGGTGAGTTCGAGCTGGCAGGCGAAATCGGGGACTGTGAGCGGGTAGGAAAAACGGTCGAGGCAGGCGACGCATTCGAGTTCGAGATCGACGCCGACGGTGCCGGTGGCAAAGAGGCCGCCGTCGCTGAGGCCCACGTCGAGGGCGTAGCGGATGTCGCTCAGGGGCCGGATGCCGGGGTCGTGGAGGTCGAGGAGTTGGCTGCTGTCGGTGCCTTCGAGGTGGAGGCCGTCGGCGGGGATTTGGTTGGTGTGGACTTTCATGGCGTGGCCTTTCTAAGTGGTGGTGGCGGCGTGCTTTTTTCGCAAAGCCTGGGCGACGGAAGCTGGCACGAAGGCGTCCACATTGCCACCGAGGCGGCTGATTTCTTTGACGATGCGGGAGCTGAGGTAGGTGTATTTCTCGGCGGGCATCAAAAAAATCGTCTCGATGTGCTCGTCGAGTTTGCGGTTCATCAGGGCCATCTGAAACTCGAACTCGAAGTCGGAGACGGCGCGGAGCCCGCGGACGACGGCGGTGGCGTGCTGGACGCTGGCGAATTCCACGAGGAGGCCGTCGAAGCGGGAGACGCGGACGTTTTCCCAACCCGCGACGGAGCCGGCGATGAGGGCAGTGCGCTCGTCGGCGGTGAAGAGGCTGCGTTTCTGGTCGTTGAGGGCGACGGCGACGATGACTTCGTCGAAGAGTTTCGCAGCGCGTGCGATGACGTCGAGGTGTCCGTTGGTCACGGGGTCGAAGCTGCCGGGGTAGATGGCGCGTCTCATGGTTTTTTGGCGAGGGTTTCGTCGATGACGCGGAGGAGTTCGGCGACTTTGTAGGGTTTGGTAAGGTAGCCGGTGGCGCCTTGGCGGAGGAGCTGCTGGATGCGCTCGCCCATGGCGTCGGCACTGACCATGAGGACGGGGATTTCGCGGGTGATGGGGTCGTCGCGGAGCTGGTGGAGGACATCGTCGCCGGAGATGTCGGGGAGATTGAGGTCGAGCAGGATCAAGTCCGGGCGGTGCTCGCGGGCGAGCTGGAGGCCGAGGTGGCCGAGCATGGCGGTGAGGAGGCGGAAGCGCGGGTGCGGCTGGAGGATGCGCTCGACGAGGCGGAGGTTCAGGTCCTGGTCCTCGATGTAGAGCAGGGTGTGCGTGGTGTCTGGCGTGGCGGCAGGCGGCGGGCCGGGCGGGGAGAAAAGCGGGGGCGTCTCGGCGATGCGTGCGGACTCCATGATCGGGACGGGCTCGCCGGATTCGAGGCGCGAGATGTCGAGCACGGTGTCGATGAGAGAGAGCAGGTTTTTTCCCGCGCGGGAAATGTGCTCGATGCTTTCGGCCTGGCTCGCCGTGGGGGAGTCGATTTCGAGGAGCTGGGTAAAGCCGAGGATGGCATTGAGCGGGGTGCGCAGCTCGTGGCTCATGCGGGAGAGGAACTGGCTCTTCACCCGGCTCGCGGCCTCGGCGCGCTCGTGCGCGAGGCGGATGCTTTCCTCGATGCGCTGGCGCTGGATGGCCTCCGTGAGGACGTTGGCGACGGCCTGGAGAAAGTGGACATCCTCCGGCACGAACGAACGCGGCACCGTGGTGAAGGCGCAGAGCACGCCGAGCGGCGCTGCGCCGGCCTCGATGACCACGCTCACGCCGCTGGTGACATCGCTTTTCGCCACGGTCTGGGAAATCTCGAAGCGCGTTTCCGCGGCCATCTCCGCGACGATGACCGGCTGGCCCGTGAGCAGCGTGTAGCCGGACTGCGAACGCGCGCCGAGTGGCACGCGGTTGCCAGTTTCGAGTTCACGCCAGCCGACCTGCGCGGTGGCGATGAGTTCCGTGCGGTCGGGCGTGAGCTGCAGCACGGAGCAGTAGTCCACGCGCAGGATCGTCCGCACGAGCGCCACGGTCTCGTCGAGCAGCGCCTCGAGCGTGGCCCCGCGCAGCGCCTGCCGGCCGAGGTGCGCCACGGCTTCCTGCTGGAGCGCGCGGTCCTGGTTCACGAGATAGGCGCGCGCCAGTTCCGAGGTGCGCTCCTCCACCCGGGCCTCCAGCCCTTCGTGGGCTGCGGCCAGCGCCTCCTGCGCGTGGCGCTGCGCCGTCACGTCGGCGAAAAAGCCCACCATCCGTCCGATCTGGCCCCGCCGGTCGAGGAAAAAATAACCCTTCGCCTCGATGCAGCGGTAGTTCTCGTCCTTGTGCCGCACGCGGAATTCGAGGTGAAAGGGATCGCGCGTCGCGGTCACGCGCAACACTTCCTGATCGAAGTTTTCCCGGTCGAACGGATGGATCAGCGCGCGCAGTGCCGCCAGCCCGCCGCCCATTTCTGCGGCGGTATAGCCGAGCAGGCGCACGAGGTCGCCCGCGTAGGTGATTTCGCCGGTCTTCGAGTTCCAGTCAAAAAGCACCTGCCCGCTCGCGCGGATCGCCGCGTCGTAGCGGTTCGCCCACTCGATGCGCGTGATTTCCTCGCGCTTCCGGTCGCTGAGGTCGCGCATGACCGTGGAGAAAAACTCGATTTTTCCCGCCGGATCGGCGTGCGCCAGGAGGACCTGCGAGACGGGAATCTCGTGCCCGCTCCGCGTCAGCAGGGCGGTCTCCCCCTGCCAGTCGCCGTCGCGCGCCGCGGCCGGGACGGCCTCCTTCAGGATTTCCTGCGCCCATTCGGGATGCACGTCGTGGATGTGCCCCTGGAGCGGCTCCTCCGGCGGGAGGCCGAGCATCCTGCGCCCGGCGGCATTGATGTAGAGCAGCCGCCCTTCCGCAGAGGACATGCCCACGAAGTCCGTGGTGGCTTCGAGGATGCGCACCATCCGCGCGCTTTCCCGCCGCAGCTCATCGGCGGTGCGCTGGTCGGTCACGTCGTGCGCCACCCCGAGATAGCCGGCGATTTCACCGCGCGTATTGCGCATCGGTGCGCCGCGGTCCACCACCCAGCGGTACACGCCGTCGTGCCGCCGCATGCGGAACTGCAGGTCGAACGGCGCGCGCTGCGCAAACGCCGCGTGCATCGTGGCAAAGCAGCGCTCGCGATCTTCGGGATGCACACGCTCGTACCAGTCCGCGCCCGCGGAGTCGCCGGAAAAAGCCTGCGCCGCCTTGCTGAAATAGCACACCGTCCCGTCCAGCTTCATGCCCCAGACCATCGCGGGAAAATCGTCCATCATCGCGAGATCGAACTGGATCTCCGACAGCCCCTCGGAACTGGGCATGGATGGTGGATTCATTTATTCGGGCAGCGGTGCGCCGCGGGTTTCGGGTGCGAACCAGATCGTGAGCATGCCCGCAAAATAAACCAGCACGATGGTTGCACCCGCGCGTTCGTAGCCGCCCAGCTTCTCCACGAGCGCGCCCATTTGCAAGGCTCCAAATCCGGCGAGCACCCGCCCGAGATTGTAGCTCAGCCCCTGCGCCGTGGCCCGCACCCGCGTGGGAAAAAGCTCCGGCAGATAAAGCGGCAGCCAGCCGTAAAAAGCGCCCGTCGTCGCGCCCGCGAGCAGCACGAAAAGGAAAAACTCCAGGTCGTAAAAACGCGTGCCGCGGAAGAGGTAGCTCGTCACCCCGAGCGCCAGCACGCACATCGCGAAATACGCCCGCCGCCGCCCGAATCTGCCGAGCCACGCGCCGGCAAAACACCCTACCACCGAGCCCAGCGCCGAGACCGCCTGCGTCATCGCCTTCGCCCGCGGATCGGCGCTCCCCGCGCGCTCCTGCCCGATCAGCGCCAGCCATTGCACCGCGCCCCACGTCACGATGAGCACGACCGAGGAGAGCACGATCGCCAGCAGCGTGCGGCGGAGCAGCGGGGCGCGGAAAATCTCGCGCAGCGGATGCGTCGTCTCCCGCGCGACCGCCGCCTTCCACCGCTCCGACTCCGGCACGAAAAGGCGGATGAAAAAAGTCAGCACCGCCGGGGCCGCACCCACGAGCATGACCCACCGCCACGAGTCCTTGATGACCGGAAACGCAATCGCGATCACCGCGATCAGCGCAAAGCCCACATTCGACGCCGCGCCGATGACCGCCGCGAGCATCGGCCGCCTTTTCTCCGGCCACAGCTCCATGACCAGCGCCACGCCCAGCGCCCACTCGCCACCCATCCCCAGCGCCGCCACGAAGCGCGACGCCGCGAGGTGCCACGGCTCCGCGGCGAAATACGAAAGCCCCGTGAACGCCGAGTAGCACAGGATGCTCAGGCTCATCGCCCGCACCCGCCCCACCTTGTCGCCCAGCCAGCCAAAGACGATCCCGCCCAGCGCCGCGCCCCACAGGAAAAGCGCCGTCGCCCACGCCATCCAGCCGTTCACGAAACTGCTCAGCGCCGCGCCCTCCAGCCCGTGCGCCATCTCCGCTAGCGCCGGCCCCGCCACGATGGGGAAAATGCCCATCTCCATCCCGTCGAACATCCAGCCGAGAAACGCGGCGAGCAGCGTGAGGTAGAGTTTGCCGCGGGATGGTGCGGAAGGCATCGGCGGTTGTTAGCAGGCGGCGCGTTTCTGGCGAGCGAAAGGCGGGCGCAGGATCAAAAACTGCGCCGCTCCCCATCGTCGTCCGGCCTCGCCCGCGCCGCGCCTTTTTCAAAAAACACAATCAACCCCATCCCCGCCACGAACCCGCCGATGTGCGCGAGGTAGGCCACGCCGCCGCCGTGCCCGCCGCGCGCGCCGGCCTGCATCAGCATCTGCAGGCCCATCCAGATGAGCAGGAAAACCCACGCCGGCAGATCAATGATCCGCGTGAAAAAACCCAGCGGGATGAGCGTGCGCACATTGGCCCGCGGATGCTTCAGCAGGTATGCGCCGAGCACCCCGCTGATCGCCCCGCTCGCGCCGACCAGCGGCATCGTGGAATCCGGCGCGGGCCAGGTGTGCGCGAGCGTGGCCGCCACGCCGCAGAGCAGGTAGAAAGCGGCGAACCGCACCGGCCCGCACGCGTCCTCCACATTGTCGCCGAAGATCCACAGGAACCACATGTTCCCGATCAGGTGCATCCACCCGCCGTGCATGAAAAGCGACGTGACCAGCCGCGTCACCGCGCCCGGCTCGTGCGCCGAAAGCATCGCCGGGATGAACGCCCCGATGCCGAGCGAATCCTCCATCCCGATGCGGAGCTGCCAGCCGGCGAAGACGAGCACGTTGACGACAATGATGGCGATGGTGACGAGCGGAAAACTGCGCGTCCGCTGGTCGTCGGAAAGTGGAATCATGCGGGCGGGACTATACGCAAAAAGCTCGTTCTTGCCCGTGCAGGCGGAGCACCTGCCCGGCAAACTCGTCTAAAGCCCCAGCTCCGGCTCGTCCGCCTTCTTCCCCTTGGCCTTCGGCGCTTTCTTGAAAGTCTCGTCCGTGGAGACATTGCCGCTCGGCCTTTCGATGGCCACGCCTGCCATGAGCTGCTCGATCGTGCGGAGCTGGAGGCGCGGGTAGGTCTGCCCGTTAAAGGCGCTCACATAGCTGCCGGTGTTGGCCGCCCATTGGCGCATGGGCTTGGTCGGTTCCTCGAGGGAGATGAGGACGCCGATGGCCGCGCCGTTCTTCGTCACCACGCTGTCGAGCGCGCGCACGTCGTCGAGCTTCAGGTGCCCGCCTTTCACGGAGAAGACGATGGCCTGCGGCTTCTCCTTCGGGTCGGGGTGGTCGCGGAAAAGGATTTTGCCGTCCACGCCGCCGTCCGCGCCTTTCTTCTGCTCCACGGGCCGCGCGCCCACGAGGCCGAGCGCCCACCATTGGAATTGATACTTGTTCTCCGCGGCGAGTTGCCGCGCGCCGGAGAGGTCGGTGGGTTCGCCGAGGACTTTCATCGGCACGTCCGCGCCGTAGGTGTCGCGCAGCCGGCCTTTGATGAGGGTAATGGCGAGGTGGGTGATGTCGATGCCGAGCCATGCACGCCCATGTTTTTGCGCGGCATCGACGGTGGTGCCGCAGCCGCAGAAGGGATCGAGCACCACGTCGCCGGGATTGCTGCTCGCGAGGATGATGCGCTCCAGCAGGGCGACGGGCTTTTGCGTGGGGTAGCCGAGACGTTCGGCGGAGGTCGGTGACAGCCCTGCAATGTCGGTCCAAATGTCTTGAAACATCGGTCCGGCAGCCTCGTGGAGGTATTCTTTCAAGCCGTCCTTGCGCGGCGTTCCGTCGCGCTTCAAGAGGATGCGACGTTCCGTGTAGAGACGTTCGAGTTCATCGAGGGAAAAGCGCCACTGGCGGTTTTGGCCGGGCTTGACGCCGCGCCATTCGACCGTGCGCGTCTTCGAGTAATGAGGCGCGGTCAGATTCTCCGCGCGAAACTTTCCGCCCTCGTCCTCATACTTGTAGCGCGACAATTGCGCCTCGGAGTATTCGCCAGCGAGGCGGTTGAATAACTTGCTGCCGGTCTTGCTGTAGAAAAGGATTCGATCCGTGATGCGCCCGAAACGATTCGGATCGTTATGCGCCGTGGTGCGTTTCCAAGTGATCTCGTTTTGAAAGTTCTCGGGACCGAACACGGCGTCCAAGAGCAGCTTCAAATAATGCGCCGCCGCGTCATCGCAATGGAGATAGATGGAGCCTGTCGGCTTGAGCGCGCGGCGCAGCCCGACGAGGCGCGGGGCCATCATCGCGAGGTAAGCCATCATGTCGTTCGTGCCGAGGATTTCCATGAAGGCGCGCATGACGCCGCCGAGTTTGTCCGTGCGTTTTTCAAGTTCTTCGTAGGCGGCGCGGCTCTCGTAGTTCCACTCCCATGTATCCTTGAACGCCTGAATCTGCGCGGCGGCGGCGGTGCCGTCTTTTTCCTGGAAGAAGGCGTTGTAGTTCTGCGCGCTGTTGAATGGCGGGTCGAGATAAACGAGATCGACGGACTCGTCGGCGATGTAGCGCGTGAGGATGTCGAGATTGTCGCCGTAGTAGAGGGTGCCCATAAGGAGAGGGGCAGGCTTTAGCAGGAGCAGCGGGGGGCGGTAAAGGGCGGGGTTGCGCTGTCGCCGGGGTGGGGATGACGAAAATAGGGGGAGGCTCCCGTGTGGGGGGAGCATTTCCCAGAGTAAAAGCCGTCCGGTTGGCGTGTGGGGGACTAGGCGGTGACCGCTCGCAGAGGCGGGGGGAGTCTCGATTTGCCTCCGCGAGCGCTCGGGGAGGCGTTTTTAGCTCGAAGCGGC
>JAYVNN010000040.1:0-21324 GCA_043758435.1 Chthoniobacter sp. | reverse complement strand
GCAGGAAAAGCAGAAACGCCCCGGTGCGACTGCGAAAGAAATTGAGAAAGCCGCGCGGTGTCATTTCGGGAGTCCCTCCTGCGTTCCGGTGTCCTTCTTGCGCTTATCCCGCGTCGTGTTCGGCGCGGCTTTCGTTTCCGCTTCATCAAGCGTGAGCAGCACGGTGAAATCGTTCTTCGTCGAAACATCATTGCGCCCGCCGCTCGGCGTGCCCGTGATGGCAAAGTAGGCCGGCGTGTCACTCTTCGGCGGCATGACACCGCTCGCGTCACTGATGGATTGCGGATAAAGCCGCTCGCCGACGCGCAGCGAGAATCCCTGCGGCTGGTAGCGAATCTCCCTGTCAGTCTTGTTCCGCAGCACGATGCGAAAGACCAGCGTGTCCTGCGGGTCGAAGCGAAACACCTCCTCGATCCGCACTTCGTAGGCGTTGTAATCCATCACACGCGGTGTCTCCCCATAGTTCACATAGTCCACCTGCCCGACCGCTTCAGGATGGCTCGCTTTCAAGACCGGATAAGCCTTCGCCTTGTCCAGCAGACCGAGCAGCATTCCGGGCGTGACAGGCCTTTTTGCGAGCGGGGATTTCCCGATGTCGGCGGGCTGTTTGAAGATCACGGAAAGCTGCGGCACCGTGCTGTCCTGCAATTCGAGCACGTAAGTCCTGTTGTTCCAGCGCACGTTGACGTTCGTCGTTGCACCTTTGACCAGACTGCGAACCGAGAAAAAATAGGAGCCCGGCTTGTGCGCGAGTTGAAAAAGCCCCGGCGTCTTTTCATCCACCGTCACGAGCGCCGCATCAATCGCGGAAATCGGTCCCGGAAAGCTCACCGTCGTCACCCGAGAGAAGGAAACCGCAACCGTGCGGATGCTGTGCTCATCCAGCTCCATCTCTTGAATCTGTTTGTTCTCAGCGGCCAGTGAACCGGCGTGAATAATCACAAGCGGGGCTAACACGGCGAGCGGGGCGAGCCAACGTATGGGAAGTTTAGTGTGCTGGTTCATACTTGAAATCGCTGACGGCGGTTGGAAAACGGCCGTTCTTGGTCATGTCGGGATTGCGGCGCATCTTGAACGCCAGCTTGAACGGGATGGATTCGCTGAAAGCCCTCTGCTCGAAAATGCCCGTGCGGATAAGCTGCCCCGTCACCTGGGTCATCACGAAGTCCTCGCGCGTTTCGAGGATGTCTATTTTCGCCACTTCCAGCTTTTGATGCAGTTGCTTGGATTTCATTTCCTCGGCCTCGGTCGCGACTTGCTTCTGCGCCTTCTCGTAGGCGTATTTCAGGAACATCTGTTTGAGCAGTTCGGGATTGTCGAAACCCTTCGGATTGCGCTCCAGAAAGGCCGTTGCCGCCAGCGTGCTTTGCTGCGCGTGGAGATCCCTTGCCTCCTGGAAATCCAGCAGCGGAGAGACGTAGTAAGTGCCCGCCGGGTCGATGATGACCACATGCTCGCGTTGCTTGAATTTCTGAATCAGAAAATAGGGCTGCGTCGCGGCGAAAATGATCGCCAGCACGGCAACGCAGAACCACAGAAAGGCCGTGCGGTCTTTGTCCACGAAAACGCGCATGGGATTGAATGCGCGTTTTGGAATCGGCGCGGGTTCCGTTTTCACCGGAGTTTGTCGCATCTGCTCTTCCGTCGTGTTGCTGGTGGTGCTCATGCTGTTCCTCCTTTCTGTTTCGACTGTTCGATCATTTGCTGGACCGCGCCGTCATTGCTTGCGTCCTTCGCGTTGTATGAGTTCGCCGCAGATGCCGACGCGCCGCCTTGTCCCCCGCCGCCGCCGCTATCGGCACCATTGGATTGCTGCGTCGTCGAAGCGGTCGAAGCCTGTGAACCACCGCTGCGTGGCATTCTCGACGCGAGGCTTTGCATCAATGAGCCGCTCAAAGGCGGGCCTCCGCCTTGCATCGTTGATCCGGCCATGCTTCCCGCTGCACTCGCTCCCGCACCCGCGAGCATTCCCGCCGCTCCCGCGCCGCCCGAAGCAAGCGAGGCTGCGGTGCTTGCACCGGCGGAGGCGGCTGCCGCGCCCGCAGTCAGTGCGCCTCCGAGCAATGCGCTGCCAATTTGGGCACCGGTGGAGATGGCAGTCTGAATGACAACGGGCGCGATGAGCGTCGTGATGATAATCCAGCCGCCAATCATCGCCGCCGCTAGAATGGTCTGAAGACCGTAAACCACAGTCACCACCACCAGACCTTGCTCCGTCGCCACATCAATCAGGTTGCTCGTACCAATGGATGCCGCCGCCCAACCCAGCGGCCACGCGATGATTCCCACCGTGCCCATGATGTAGCGCAAGCCAATGTTGCTCGTGGAACGAATGGCAAGCAGGCCAAGAAATGCCGGCGCGAATGCGTAGGAAAGACCCACCAGAAACTGCTGGATGATGTAAGCGGCCCAGATGAGAAACTGCGCTACCAACCCGATCAGACTGAGGATGCCCCAAAGCACTGCCTCAAACATTTGCGCCGCGCTCGGCAGCCCGAACCAGCCATCCTTTTGCTTGGGCGGTTCTTTCGAGACCAGAATGTTCACGTAGCGTTGCGCGGCCTGCTCGGGACTTGCATTCATCTTCGCGACGACAGTCTTGAATGCGTCCTTCGCCTCGTCGGTCCAGTCTCCCCACAACGCAATCGCCATCACGATCATCATCGTCGAAATGATCGGGCGCACCATCGAGCGCGGGGTCTGGCATTGCTTCACCACGGCGATCAGCCCGACTGTGAGGAGCACTATCGCGACCGGCAATAGGATCGTGTAAAGCGTGGTGCATTGCGTCTGAAAATTTGGAAACAGACGCTGAAACGTGGGTAGTGCTGCGAGGAACATCACGGTGCGATTGGTGCGGGCACGGCTGGCAGTGTCGCGCCGGACGGTTTCGGGTTGCCAAAGCGAATGTCGCTCGCCGTGTCCGGCTTCAGAAATTCAGCGGCCTTGCGCAACGCATCCCGTGCTTCGCGCGCCCGCTGCTTTTCAGCCCATGACTGTTGCGATATTCGGACGGCTGCGATCGTGATGAGGATCGCGAGGACGGCGAGAACCAGCCGAAGTTTGCGAATCATTGTCCGTTCCCCTTTCCAAAGCGCAGATCGCTGTTCACGTCGGGCACCATCATCGTTCCAAATTTCGTGAAGGCGTCGTGCCGGTCCGCCGCAATTTCCTCGTTCTGCGCCTTCTGCTGCTTCTGTCCGTCATTCCGGTTCGTGATGTCCTGCACCGCCGTCTGCGATGCAGCAGCGGCGATCTCGTGGTCAATGGACTGAAGCTGTGCGGACTGGCCCGTGAGCACGGCCTGCAATTTTTGCGTTTCCGCGTCCGTCGTCGCCGATTGAAGCCGGTCAATCGTTGCGGCCATCTGGCCCTTCAGCGTCTTCCTGCGCTGCATCGCGTCATCATAGACCGCCGTGTAATTGGAAGACGCATTTTCCAGCGCTCCAAACGGCTTATAGTTGTCGGTCGCGCGCGACACCTGGACGCCGGAAAGCGAAGTATCCGTGATGGACTGATAGAGTCCGGACGCGTTGTTTTTCAGCGATTCAATCCCGGACGCCGTCTGCCGGAGCGAACCAAGCGTTTGAGCCACGCCAGATTTCTGAAACTCCGAGACCAATTCATTCGCGCCGGTGATGTTCAAAAGCTGCGACGGATCGCCGAAGGCTTTGACGTAGGCCACCGTCTGCTGAAGCTCCTGCGTCATCGTGGTGATCTGCTTCACCTGGTTGCTGACCATTTCGGCATACTTCGCGAGGTCCACGACCTGATTCATGGCGTCCTGCGCGATATGCACCACGTCCTCGACGATGAGTTGTGAGCGCGCCGAATGGAGCGCGCATACGAAGGCGATTAGGGTGATGAGTGTTGGTTTTTTCATGGGGCGGTTTGATCGTGATTCGGTTCGGAAAAATTGCGCACGGTGCTATTCCTCAATTCTCAGGACTTTGGTGGTCGGTTTCAAAATCACCCCGTCAATCCGCTGTTCGGGCAGGGGGATGTCGAACAGGCTGAAATTCTCGTCGTTCGGCTTGCCCTCCCCGGCCTTCTGCTGGTTGACCATCACCCAATACTGCTGCTTCACGGCATCGCTGCGACCTTTGTCGAAACCTTCCGCGTAGGCTTTCTTGGAATGGCTGGATTTGGCATAGTTAAGCGACTCGCCGAGCAACAGGCCGCCGCCTGCACCCGCCGCGGTGATGAGAGGATTGCCCTTGCTAAGTTTGCTTGCAACGAACGCGCCGGTACCGGCGGCAACTGTGTCCGTGATGACGCGGCCACTTCCGGCACACCCTGCGAGCAGTGCGATGATAAGCAGTAAGAGCGATATTTTTGTTTTCATAATGTGGAAACCTCCTGTGTTGCCTTGGCCGTTTGGCGGGCGTGGGTGACAATTCCCTCGATGATGTCGCTGTGTTGCTTGAGTTCCCGCGCACGCCGCTCGAAGTGCTCGCCGCTCGTGCTGCTGCAATACAGCATCTCGGCGGAAGCGATATTCTGGACGGTGCCGCAAATCGGGCGAAGCGCGTCCACGTGGTAGTAGGTGAACGCGGAAAACTTCTGCCCCGTCTGCTGATCCGGCAACGGGTAGCCCATGATCGTCTGCTTCGTGATCTCCGGCAGCGCAATGTCCTGCGCGATGTCATCAAGGTCTGCGCGGTCGTTTTGCTTCATCATGAAAAACTGACGGCTGTTCCCGAACACCGCCGAGCGGATGCGGCTCTCCTTGAACCGCGCGTATTGCTGCACAATCGCGATGTTCCAGGTGTTGAACTTCCGCATTTGCGCGTAGCTCTCCTTCACGATTTTCTCGCCTTCGGGAATGTCGAGGAAGCGTGCGACTTCCTCATAGACATTCCGTTTCCGCAGCGCTCGCGGCATCGTGATGATGTGCTGTCGGGTATAGTTAGTGATGAGGAAGCCTGCGGCAGATTTCAGCTCCTTCGCCGATTCGGAGATATAGCCCAGCTCGAAATGCGCGATCTTGCCGGTGAGTGAAATGTTGGATTCACCGTCGAAAAGCGGGCCGTAGTTTCCATCACGGCACCAAGGAAGAAGCAGCGTGGCGATCTGGATGATCTGCTCCCTGCTGGCACCTGAAGCTTCCAACTGCATCAGCTCCTGAAGCATCCGATGCGTCGGATACTCGGATGGTGTGAAGTAGGAAAATGCCAAGTTCCGAACTTCGCGCGCCGTGTTCGGGTCTTTGGAAAACCGCAACACCTCTCCCTCGTCGAAGCCGGTCAGAAACGAATGCGCCTCATCCTCGTGGGCGCGATGCCAGTCGCGGAAGTCGGCGAACGCATCCAGTGTGGTGGCACCGGGCGGAAGCCGGTCGCGCCGGTAGGCTGCGAGCGCACAAGCGTGACGCGCGACCTTCGCAACTTTGTCTGGGCATCGGTTTGTCCAATCCTGATAGGCATCCTCGTAAAGCTGATTGAGGTATTTGGAAATCTGCGCCTGCCGGAGCATCTGCTTTTCCTCGTCCGCGCTCACGCCCGCCATGCGCGCGACCAGCGCCGTAGCCGTGGACAAATGCAGCGGCGTCAACGGCAGCCCTGACGTGTCGAGGTAGTTGATCGTCAGCGACCCATCCGGCTGAAGGATGATCGGCTCGGCGTTCGGATCGACCGTCTTCGTATAGATGCCGTAGGACAGCCCTTCCTCGATGATGACCGTGTAGTCGAAGTAGAGTTCGGTCTGCGAAAGCAGGTCGCACATCGTCACCGATTTGCCGGTGCCGCTCATGCCGAGCAGCACGGCGTGCTGCGGGGATTGCTCGCCCGCCGCACCGGAAAATGTTTTCACCCCGACTAGATTGGAGGCACCGCCATCATAAATCGCCTCGGCGGTTTCGAGATGCCCGGTGAACGTGGAATTCACCGGCAGCATGTCGGCGAGGTATCCGTGCTCGGCGTAAAGTTTCCGATGTTCGTACCGGCCCCACAGCCAGCCGGGCCATGTCTGGAAAAAGAGTTTCTTCGTCGTGCTCGGCAGGCTGCTCTCGAAGTACTGCGCCGAGTTCATCGAGTTGATCGCGTTTTTGATCGCGGTCGCCTTCGCCGACAGGCCGGCCTTCGTTTTGTCCCACACCCGCACGATGAAGAGCGCATTGAACGGCAGCGTGTGCCCCTGCATGAGCGCCGCGATCTTCCGCTCCTTCTTTTGCATCACGGTCAGGAGCGAGAGCTTCTTCTCGCTCGCGTAATCGCCCGAGATCCGCTCGTGCGCCTTTTCCTCGCGGGTGATTTCCTAGCGGATCGGAATCGGATCGACGTTGACCGTGATCGTGTAGTCGAGCAGCCGCAGATTAGTGAGCCGGTGGATGATCCCCGGAAACGTCATCTTCGGCCAGCGCGTGAGGACGATGACCGAGTGATAATGCCCGTCCATCCAGAACCCGAAATCGGCCTGGCCGTTGCCCTCGCCGTGCCAGCAATTTTCCTGGATGGAGAGCGACGGATCGAAGGCGTCCAGTGCGTCATAGTTGAACCGCTCGGCCAGCGATGGATTGAGGAATGACGCGCAGTGCCGGTAATGATCGGCGTCGGTCATGGGGATGATCCGCGCACCCTGCCCGCTGAAAATCCCCGACAGCGTTTCGTGAACCTGCGCGAATTCCTGCCCGAGCTGATCGAGGAGGTGTCCGTAATGCTTGGCCAGATCCGCACGCGATGCGGAGAACGATGGCGAAGTTTCAATGCTCCGTGAAATGTAGAGGATCAGCCGCTGGCGGCGGAGTTGTCGGTTGGTCATCGCCTGCCAGTAACGCGTGAAACGCTCGTTGCGCGTGCGGCGGGTCCAGATGTTCGTCGCGCGCTTCGTCTCCTCATTGTAGCGAAGCAATGCACTCTGATAGTCCGAGTCGCAGAACCACTGCACTTGCAGCCGCTGGTTGTCGCTCAACGATGCGAGCAGGACCGAGAGCTGATCCTGGAATTCGTTCAGCTCGCCAATCTGCGCGTTGTTAAAATCCGGCGGCTCGAAGATGAACCCTTTCGACGCATAGCCGCCCGTGTTGAGTCCGTTGAAGATCAACAGGTCGCGCAGGAAGTGGCCGTTGGCCGGCTTCTCGATGATGGAATCAACGGGCCACATAATCGTTGTCGTTGAAAGGATGCCGCGGCTGCGTTTGCGGGTTCGGGCTGAAACCCGCGCCGTTCACCCAATAGTCCACAAGGTCGCGGTCGTAGGCGGGCGGCTTGCCCTGACGAAATCCAAAGACGTAGAGGAGCGTCAGCGCCAGCGGGATGATGGCGATGCCGAAGGACTGCCCGAAGCTGCACCGCAGCGCGCTGAACAGCAGCAGCAGCGTGACGACGAAGATGAAAACGCCCACGACGATGAACCAGAACAGGCTGCCATCGAGGCCCCACGTGCGCCCGGCGGAATCGTCGGCGCTGTTCGTGTCGGTGAAACGCAGTTCGTGATCTTTCATTATTGGAACGCGCCCACGTCCACCGTGGAGCTATCTACGCCGAATGCGGTGAAGAGCGCCTTCACAATCACGGGCGCTCCCGCGATGATCAGGCCGCCGATGATCGAAAGTTTGCCGGCATCCGTATCACCGCGACGGATGGCGAAACCTCCACCGATGACACAGATGGTGCCGAAGATGAAACCGATGAGCATCACGATGCCCATCGCCTTGCTTGCGCCCTGCGACAGGCTGCCCGCAGCCAGCATGGGCATCGCCCGCAACGAAAGGAGAAGTGATGTGTTCATGCACATCGTTGTAAGCGAAGCGCCGAACGGAGCTGCTCCGCCGGTGGAGCCATTTTTCAGGGCGGATGTGATGAACTTGCTGCGTGAAAATTCCGCCAAGCGACAACGAAACAATGCGCTCAAGACTCCGTGATTTGGAGAATCATTTGCGGCAGCGGATTCGCGGACAGGATCACGTCATCGCGCGAATCGCCTCGCTGCTCCAACGTGGCGAACTCGGCTTGCGCAAGCCTGGTCGCCCGCGCGGCAGCTTTCTTTTCCTCGGCCCGACGGGCGTGGGGAAAACGGAAGTCACGCTCACATTCACCCGCTACCTGCTCGGCGAGGAGTGCCTTTTCCGATTCGACATGTCGGAATACCAAAATCAGGAAAGCCTCGCGGTGCTGCTCGGCGGCAAGCTCGGCGAACGCGGCACGCTCGCACTGGCTTGCGACAAGTCCCCTGTCGGCACGCTGCTCTTCGATGAAATCGAGAAGGCGCATCCCCGCGTGCTCGATGTGTTCCTGCAAATCCTCGATGCCGCCCGCGTGACGATGGCCAGCGGCGAGACGCTGGATTTAGGCGGTTTCTACGTCGTCTTCACCTCGAACATCGGCTCGGCGGAAATCGTGGCCTTGCAGCACTCTTCTTTTGCCACGATGGAGCGGCACGTCCTCACCCAGGCGCAGCAATCCATGCGGCCCGAGCTTTACGCGCGGATCAGTGAAAAGCTCGTGTTCAGCAAGCTCACCTACGACGTGCAGCTCGAAATCGCGCACCTCCTCCTCGCGCAGGAATTGGAGTTTCTCCGCGCCAAAGGTCACTGCATCGAGCCTGCCGAAAACGTCCTGCCCTTTCTCGTGCGGCGTGGATTCCATCCCCGCCTCGGCGCGCGTCCGATGCGCGATGCGGTGGAGAAATTCATCGGCGATGCCGTCGCCGCGGATGTTCTCGCGGGCGGCGACGGTCGCGGGAAACTAACGGTGCATGAATGCGGCCAGCGACTGTTTATAACGCGCTGAGAAACGCCCGACGGTGTCGGGCGAATTCACGGCACAATTATTCAGACAGCGTCTGAAATATTCGCGCGGAAGGGCCGAGCCGCCCAAGTCACGTCAGCATTTCCGATATGGTTTCATCCTAGTTGTGCAGAACCCCGGACTCTCGAACTCGTTTTCGGCCGTCATTCTCTCCTATTCCGATATTTCACCTGAGAGCAACATCCCGAGATTCTGAATGGCCTCTTGCAGCGTCCAGGCAAGGCTGCATTCTGCCGCCAATGCCTGATAAGGTGCGTTCCATGATATAGGCGGTTCCGACAAAATGGCGGGAAGCACGTGCGTGTCCCGCAAAGCAAAAGTTGTATGAATGGCTTCCCGGAGCCGTTCCCGATCCAATGTTCCGAGGCGAAGCAAAAGCGCCATATCGACGACATCCTTGACGCGAGTGTTCGTTCCCTCAAGACGCGGGAGGGTGTAGGCGTGCAGTTTTTCCGCAAACTGCTGTTCTTTGGAAATCGCCACAAATTTTGTGGGATAGATTCCCGCAAAACCCAGCCAATTTCTCCCTTCCAATAGCTCTGTGGGCTGAATGGTGGCATCTCCCATCCCGACATCGAGATGAAACCTTGTAAAAACCCGGCCAGCCAATGACGCGCTTACCGGATACCGGGCGCCGCCTTCCGGTGCGGCCGTCAGATCCATCATGGGCTGACCTATGGCAAAGACGAAAAAGTCGTTCAAATCCCTGGCCGCTTGTGTCTGCAAATGCTCCAAGACTCGCCCCTTCCATTCGGATGCGACATCGGTCGGGAGCGACAAGTCGATGTCTTTCGTTGTGCGCGCCATTCGCAGCCTTAATTCCATGGCGTAACCACCCTTCAGCAGCCACGGTGCGTTCTGTTCGGAAAACAACCGCGCAAGCAACCGATCAAACGAAACCTGCCGGCGCAAACGCTGGAGATCGATGCCTTCGGCTTGTTCCATCGTTTTCAGTCGCGCCTCAAGGGCAACCCGGAAGGCAGCGGCAGTGGCATACCGGCGGGGCTCATCCTTCATACGGTCCTCGCCTTCAATCCGGGGCGTTGAAACAGGGAAGAGGGCAGCTTGTGGTGGTATTTCCTGACTTCACTTTCAGTAATCAGTCCCCGTTTGCGAGCCTCGACAAACGCCTGAGCCAGCAGATCCGGTGAAAGTTCCTGGGATTCGCTCAGATCGAGAATGGTTCGCATGGGGCGTGTCACGCGAAACCCAGTGCGCTCTTCCGTTGCCTCGGAGGGAAGGTCGGCATAGTGCAGGACAATCACGGGGGGTATTTTGGAATTCTTGCGAAATTTCAGAGGCACCGTCATGTGCAGCTTGGACGGCATGACATCTGACAGGTCATGGATGCTGAGTGCTGTTTGATACGAATAGACTCCTTGCGGATGATCCTGTCGATTTCGTGACCAGAGAGACCAGCGGACCAGATCAGGGCGCTCGTTGGCCGGAAAATGCGCAAGGCGGAAAATGCCCCGGTGTTCACGCTCCCAATTCCCCGCGCGCACATGGTAAGCGTGATTCGTGCGATCAAATCCCGCTTCCTCCGCCTGCTTTGCGGTAAAATAGCCTCCCTGGCTTTCCGCCGCAGCGAAAAGCCTAGTTTCGGATTCCTGAGAAGACCGTTTCATAACGCACGGATAACTTACATCGGGCGGTCTCCGTCGCAACACGAATAGCGTAATTATTACGCTGTTTGAGCATTTCGCATCTTCCGCATGGTCCAAAATCGAGCGCTGACTGCGACAAACGCGAGTCCAAGCGTTCAGGCGGAGCGAAAGCCGCAGCGTCAGGCTGCCGGTGGGCCTGCGGGCGGCAAGCCGGGAGCGAAGGCGCAGCGAAGCCTGGGCGCTTGGTCTCGCATCCTCCGCGGCGGACGGGATGAACTGCCGCCCCCGGAGTCTGCGAAGGCAGCGGCAGTTGCTCCCGTCCGGTGGTGGCTTAACACTCATCATTCGTCCCTACGCTGTTCGGCGCGGCGCTCCGCTTCCATTCGTCGGTCCTGCTGTTCAGCGGAATGCGCCAGTCGGCGAAGCCCGTCGGTGCTCATCGGAAATGGCGGATAGAGGACTTCCTCGTCTTCCGGCGTCTCTGCGCCAGCACGTTCCCAACGGGCGAATTCTCCCGACTCTTTCAACACGCGCCGCTTCTGGTCTTCGCTCAATGCGTCCACCATCGCCGCATTGAAAACGACAATCACCGCGTCGGTGAGCCTGCCATCAATGCCGGTGCTGAGGTCGAAAAGATTGATCAGATGGAAGCCGTTCCAAAGCGACCAAACGAATTGGCGAAGACGCCGCCCGCCGCCGGTGCTCCAGCCGGTTTTGAGATAGTCGGAAATTGTCTCCAGTGCCTCGTTGAGCTTTTCCAGTGAAACCAATTCCTTCCGTTCTTTCACGCGCCGCATCTCGCGCGCGAACTCATCGAGCACGGCGTGCTCCTCCTCCTCGGTTGGAAAATGGATGATAGGGCTGTTGCCTGGCATCGCGATTATCCCTTTCCGAACCACGAACAGATTTTCCCGTCTGGCTCGATGGGCGGGAGCAGCGCGCGTTTGAAGCCGCGTTCTGCATGAGCCAGAACACAAGTGTGCTTCGGCAGACTGCGAAGGAGGTAAGGCTTGATCTTATGCTCCTCCTGCTCGCTGTAATTGCTCGTAGTTCTGCCGTGGGAGAAACCCCACGTCCGTTTGATGACCTTCTTCTTGCCCAAGAAGTCGGCGCTCTCGATCGCGCCTTCCTCGTCGGCCGCTTTGAAGATCATGCGGTTGCGGAGATTGAGCGTGAGAACTTTCGCCTTTTCTCTTCCCATCGGTGGCACAAATGACGTGGAGGATTGCGCGGCTGCGACCACGGTTCCCTGTGCCTCGCGAATCACGTCCACGGAATTGTAATCGCTCATCCCGTCCTCACTCGCGGTCATAAACCGCTGCGCTTCGTCGGCCCACAAGATGAGCAGATTGTCGTCACGGCGCTGCTCCTTCGGCTTGTCGAAACGGCGCAAGACGTGCGTGTAGAAAAGCATCTTCAAAAAGGTGTTCACGTAACGCCGCTCGGTCTGGAACTTCTGCGGCATGGCGACGCAAATGATTTTGCCCCGGTCGATCTCACCGAAGTCGAACGTGTTTTCCGACGGACAAAAGATCTGCGTGATTTCCGGTGATAGAAAATGCTGGAGGTAGTTCGCGATGGTTTCCTTCACCCCGCCGATCTGCTCCGCTGGCTGGTTGAGAAAACGATTCTTGAAATGATCGTAGAGCACGGCTCGCCGCTCGGTCGCGTAACCATCGAGAAGGTCATTCAGCGCCTCGTTCATGTCCTTCTCGTCCAGCAACAGGCTGTACGCATTCTCCAGCGTCACGTCGGCCCGAATTTCGTAGAGCGTTTCCAGCGCCTTCGCGATGTGCGTCTGCGCCTGGTTCTTGAAGAAGCCCTTGTCACCCTGCTGGCCGAGACTCGACGCGGTATCGACAACGAACTTGGCGTAGGTGCTGGCTGGAATGCTCCGGTCGGAAGTGAGATTGTAGGCGTGTTGCGGTGTCCAGCCATGTGCCGCGTTGTCGGGTTTCACTTGCAGCAAAATCAAATCGTTCTGCCGATTGAAGTGCGCGGCCATTTCCGAAAGCGTTTCCCAATAGAGCCCCTTGTCGTCGATGCAGACGCCGCCCCAGCCCGGCTCGTTTTTGAAAACCTGGTAGAGCAGCGGCGTGATGCCGGAGCGCGTTTTGCCGGAGCCGGTGTCGCCGGTGATGAGCCAGCCCCGGCAGAAGTCCTCGCGCGTCCACGAAAGCCCGCGAAATCGCACGATCACTTTGCGCTTTCGTCCGCCAGCGGGAAGCGTCAGCGCGTAGCACGCCAGCGATCCGAACGCCGCGGCCATCATGTGCGACTTCGGAGCATCGAGAAGTTGCAGCGAGTAATATCCCGCTGTTGCCGACAGCGCGGCGAGGATGACGTTGAGGAAATTCACAGCGCGAATTTTCCAATGGCGATTCCTGCTGCGAGCGCGACGAGCGTGAGCAGGAAGAAAATCAGCCAGCGCCCGGAACGCATCTGGCGCGCGGTCTCCGGGAGTTTGCGCAACTCGTGAGTCAGCTCCGTGGCTTGCTTTGCGAAGGTCTTCGTTCGTTGGTCGAGGAGTTCGATGGATTCGCGGAACTCCTCGAACGTCGGTGGACGCGAGCCGTTCGCCGACGGTTCATGCGTACGCAGATAAATGTGAAACAATTCCAGCGAAGCCAGCATCGGATCGCCGTCGCGAATGCCATATTTTTTCTGCCATTCGAGCACCGCATTTTGCAGTGCGAGATTGCGCTCCTCAGCGTTCACGAGACTGTCGCCCCCGCTTGTTCCGCTGCGGGTGCGGGCTTCTTCTTCGTCTTTCCACCGCTTTTCGCCTGTTCCGCGTTCGGCAGGATCAAGTCGCGCGCCTGGTCGAGCTGCTCGTAAAAGTTCACCTGCCAGTTCTTCAATCGCTGCCTGTCCACGAGGCTGAATTCACTTCCCGCGATAGCCGCCGTCATCGACAGGTTCGTTTCATTCAAGCCCGTCACGAGCCAGTCGTAAAGTTTGGGCATCACGATCTCGCGGCCTGCCAACTCACCGAGAACACGGCTGCGCGTTTGGCTGTTGTCGTAAATCCTGAAGTGCTCGCTGTGCGCCTGGTTGCGCACGATCAGATACCGGCACTTTGCGCCGAGCGCCTCGGCGATAATCTTGACCTGCTCCACGCTATCGGCCTCGTGGTTGACCGGCGAAACGATGGTCAGCCCCGCATCGAGCATTTCGAGAATCTCGAAGGCTCGCACCTCGGCGAAGTAGTCGAGGAAGATGTCGGTGGAAGCCGCGCGGCAATCCACGACAACCAGGCTACTCTTTTCGAGCGCGGCAAAGAGCGCGTCTATCTCCTGCACGTTGTTAATATTGATGAACTCGGCTTCGCCGTGGAATCGCTTCAACGTGGAGTTCTCGTTGTCCGTGTCGATCGCGTGATGCTCGATCTGCTGGTCTTTGAGGTATTGAACGAGGTTCGTGGCGAAGAAGCTTTTCCCCACACCGCCTTTGCCGTTCAGGATGATGACGAGTTGTTTTTTCATGGTCTTGTTTTTGATGGGCTAAACATTTTTGGGATCGGCGATGCGTGGACCTCTTGAGCGACTTGCTGGTGCCAAAGGTGGTGGCACGGCGGCTTCGCGTTGCGCTTTCAAGATGCTGACGACATCGGTCTTTGCCGGGCTGGCTGCCGGTTTCGGTGCGGCCTTTCGTCGTGGGGTCTGCTCAAGAATTTCGCGGCAGAATCGGGCGACCGTATCGTGGGAGACATCGACACCGGCCCGCTTCAAGAGATTGGCGATGGTTCGGAACGAAGCCTGTTTGCCACGCAGTTCGGCGATGCCCTTCTTGTGAGCCATGAGCGCCTGAATCTTTCCACCGGCGCGCCGCTCGTAGCCTCTGACAGCGGCATCGAATGATTTCTCCGCGGGCTGCGTCGCTGCTCGGTCAGTCATCGCATGGCCTCCTGACATGGATGCGGCGACAGCCTTTCAATTGCAGCGTCAATCCGCTTACTGCCGTCTGTCGTTTGCGCGTCGTTGCGCTTACACTCGTCCTTTCAAACCGCGTCAACGCTACGGCAGGCACCGCGTCAGCGTTCTTACAAGCATCTGATGCAGCTCTGACATTCGTCTGACGCACCCGCGCAGATACTCGCGCGAATGCTGCGACACACGCCTGCCACGGCTCTGACTGCGCCGCGTGAAAAGTTCCTAACCCATCGTTAGGGGTAGGGCGTCCGTTCTTAAAAATCATTTTCGCATCATGCCTGAATGCAAATTCCAGGTGGCTCCGCCGGTGGAGCAACTTTCCGTTTCGGCTCAAACAGGATGAGCGGTTGATGCTGTCACCGAAGACGCAATACAACTTGAAGAATGCTCAGGAGTATTTTGAGGAGCATCTTTGCGCCGGGGACTATTACAGCGAAGGGCAGAGGATTCGCGGCCAGTGGTTCGGCAAAGGCGCTGAAGCACTCGGCCTGCGCGGCGATGTCGGGCGCGATGAATTTCTCGCGTTGTGCGAGAATCATCATCCGCAGACCGGCGAGTCTTTGACGCAACGCCGAAAGAATCTTCGGCGCGAGTTGGATGAAAATGGAGATGAGCGAAACGTCGCAAACCGGCGGGTGTTTTACGATTTCACGCTGTCTCCGCCCAAGTCAGTGTCCATCGCTGCGCTCGCTGGCGGTGACGAACGAATCATCGAGGCACATGGCCGTGCGGTGTTCATCGCGATGGGGGAGCTGGAACAATTCGCCGCAACCCGCGTGCGCCGCGGCGGCAGCCTTTCGGATCAGGAAACCGGCAATGTTGCAGGTGCAATGTTTCATCACGACACCTCGCGTGCCCTCGATCCGCACTTGCACAGTCACTGCATTCTCTTCAACGCCACTCACGATGCCGTCGAAGGCCGGTGGAAAGCGCTTCAGAATTACGGAATGCTCCGGGCGCAGAAGTATGTCGAGAACGTCTATTACCACGAGCTGGCGCGCGCATTGATCAGCTTCGGATATGAAATCGCAAATCATCGGCGCGGCGATTTTGAGTTGAAGGGCATGTCGCCCGCACTGCGCGACAAGTTCTCCAAGCGTCACGCGGAGATTGATGAGAAGACACGCACGTTGCTCGCGAACCAGCCTGAAAAGGCGTCCGGCAATGTCGCCGACATCCGCGAGCACATTGCGCACGATGAACGCTCTCGAAAGATCAAGAACGTCGGTCGAGAGAAATTGCTAGGCTTGTGGAGGCAGCAAATGACCAAAGGCGAGCTTGCTGAACTGAAACGCCTGCTTGCAGGAAATGGCAGATATTCAAAGGCTCAGACGCATGATGCGGCTGCCGCTTTAACCTGGGCGGAAGAGCATTTGTTTGATCGGCGTTCCGTCGTGAATGATCACGAACTTTGGCGGCACGCGCTCGAATTTGCGCGTGGGAGCCAGATGGAAATTGCCGCACTCAAATCGTTGGCAGCGAAGCGCGATTATCTTCGGGATGAAAGCCAGCCTCGGAAACTGACGACGCGCGAAGTGCTCGGGCGCGAATGGGATATTCTGCAAGTAGCGAAGGATGGAGCAGGGCAGCATCAGCCGTTCAATGCGAAGCATGTCGCCGCCGATTCACTGGATGAAGAGCAGCGCACTGCGGTCGGGCACATTTTGCAGTCCACGGATTTTCTGACGCTGTTTCGTGGAGCCGCAGGCACCGGCAAAAGTTTCGCATTGCGCGAAGTGGTGCGCGGCCTCGAAAGCGCGGGCCACGCGGCTCATGTCATCGCTCCACAGCGCCAGCAGGTGATTGATTTGGAGTCAGCCGGATTCGTCGGCGCGCAAACGGTGAGCGAATTTCTCGCGCGGAAATCAATGCTCCCCGGCGGAGTGGTGATCGTCGATGAAACCGGTCAGCTCGGCGCGAAGCAAATGCAGGCACTCCTAGGCTGCGTGAAAGAAAATGGTGGCCGCATCATCTGCTCCGGGGACACGCGCCAGCACGGCGCGGTGGAGGCTTCGGACGCACTGAGGGCCATCGAAAAGTATTCGGGATTGAAAGCGGCGGAGTTGACCACGATCCGCCGGCAAGATCCCGCTCGGGCAAAAACGGACGGGGAGCGGAGTTTCATCGAAGAATACAAAAAGGCGGTGCAGGAAGCATCCGCAGGACTCGCTGCGGAGTCCTTTGAGCGGTTGGAAAAGCAAGGTGCCGTGGTTGAGTGCGGAATCGGGGACCAGCAAGAACGGCTCGCGAGTCACTACCTGGCACTTGCCCGCAACGGCGAATCAACTGTCGTGGTCGCGCAAACGTGGTCGGAGATTCGGAAAGTGAATGAAAGTGTGCGCGATGCGCTCAAGCGGGCTGGGTTGATCGGCGCGGAGGAACACGCGATCACAGCCCTCGAAGCCGTCGATCTCACCGAGGCGCAAAAGCGCGACGCCCGTTCGTACGAAACAGACAGCGTGCTCGTCTTCAACCGCGACACGAGTGGATTTCGCAAAGGCCAGCGCGGGCGTCTGGTCGCGATGACCGGCGACGCGATCATTGTGGAGGCGGAAAATAGGATTCGTGAGATTCCGTTCGCCCGGCTCGCGCGGCTCACGGTTTGCCGGGAGCGAGAAACTCCGCTGGCAGTTGGCGACCGCTTGCAACTCAAGGCGAATGCGAAGACGCGCGACGGTCGTCCGTTAGCGAACGGAGAGTTGGTCACAGTCACCCGGATCGACGGCGATGGACGGATCGTGTTGCAAGATGGCCGCACGCTTGAAAGGACTTACCGCCAGTTCGTGCGCGGCTACGCGGTCACGTCGTATGCCTCGCAAGGCAAGACCGTGGACTACGTTCTTTTTTCGGACTCGGCGGTGCAGGCCGCGACGAACCGCCAGCAATGGTATGTGACCATTTCACGCGGACGCAAAGGCGTCCGCATTTTCACCGCCGATAAGGAGCAGTTGCGCGAAAACATCGCACGCTCCGGCGACCGCGAACTGGCGCTCGATCTGACAAGGCCGCGTCAGTCGCAGCCTCAGCGTTTGCGTCGTGTTCTGACAATCGGCCTGACACGCGGGCGTCAACTCGCTGCCATGATCTGCCACCGCATCGCCGCGCTTGCGTCACGGGTGAGAGCGAAAGCCACGCGACGGGAGGTATCCCTTTCATGATCAGAAGCAGCCAATCGGAAAGCAAAACCGCTGAACCTGGCGCGGCCAAACGGAACGTCGCGTCTTGGAATGAAGACCCGCAAACGCAGGCGCTCCGCGTAGAATTCACGAACGGGAATTTTTTCGTATTCCCCGTGTCGCATTTCCTCTCCGCCGAATTTACGCGGGAGGATGAGGGCGACTTGCTCAAACTGTTGTTCACCACTCACACGGTAACGATCCGCGGACGGCATCTGCGCGAGGTTGCGCTGGCGTTGCAAAAGCTCGGGGTCGAGTGGATCAAGGAACTCGCATCGAAGTATGCCGCGCTCGCCGAGCCGAATGCCGCAGTCATCCTGTCGATTGAAGTAGCCGCGCTCACGGATTCAGCGGCTTCGGATGAAGAACAGGGCAAACTTTAGCACGACTCGATTGCCTCGCTCTCGTCAGCGCGGAAAGGTGGCGAGAACTTGTGCGTGAATTCGGGCAAGCTCGTCCGGGTCGATATTGAATTCCATCCCGTGTGATTCCCGGAGTCGATGCTGGCGATACCACTCCCTGACGCGCTCCCGCCTCGTCAGGCCATCGCGAGTCAGAAGTTTTCGCGCTTTTACCACGGTCGATGACAGGTTGAAGAACGTGATTTTGCCGGTGCTCGCAGCTCGATCGACGGCAAAGGCGTGACAGGCTTGGAGCGCGTCGGCATAGCACGAGACGATGCGCTCCGCCCGATACCCGTCGGCGAGGGAAGCGAGCGCAAATCGGAACGCAGTTCGGCGGGCAAAGGTGACTTTGCAGTTGTCCCAATGACAGCCGACAAGCGGCTCCAGCATCGCAAAGGCTTTTTTCCTCAGCGCGAAAGCGCTTTTTCTCCTCGCTGCGTCTTCTTCCCAACCGCGCCACTGCGCAACATCGCGCCCCGCGCCGTATTGATCTGGCTGCTGTATTCCGTAGGAATCCTTTCTACTATTAGCATTGTCACAGACTCGGCTATTTTCGGCAGGCATTTTGCGGGGCGTTTTCGGGCGCGGTGAAACCTTCAAATCATTTTGCGCAAGTTGTTGTTTCCTCGGAGCCACAGGCTCCTGCGCCCGGACTTTTTTCGGACGGCCGCGCGGACGCTTCTGCGGCAAAATCAGGATGGTTGGCGCGATCTTCACCCCTCCGTTGCCAAGCGTCGTGTAGTTATGCAGCGGCTTGCCACGCCGGTCGTAGAACAGTGAGCGCTTGTCGAAGCGGAGCTTCGACGGATCGGCGACGATGACGCCCCATTTCTTTGAGCCACGCCCGCCCTTGGTTCGCATCTTTGTCTCGAATGCCAGCTCTCCGTCACGACGCAGTTTCGACAATTCTCGCGTAGCATGTTCGCGGCTATAGCCGGTCTTCCGGCAAAAGGCACTGAGGTCCACGTCACCCCAAATCGGCGAGCGCGCAGCGACGTTTTTGAGCCATCCTTTCAAGCGCGCCCGGCACGTCGCAACGTGGCCGCGACGGCGACCGCGGCAGCGGCGAACACTGTTATCTTCCGTCCGGCATGAGGGCAGATCCCACCGGTTAGAAAAACTCGGCATTTTTCTTGACTCCCGGCAATCGGAAGCCAAATTCGTCGCTGACTAATGCGACTCCTTGGCTCCAAAAGCCTCCGGGGATTGGTGAGCGACTAACTCACCAATCCCCGTTTTTTTGGATTAGTGGTTGGTTGTTAGGTGGGCATATTGGTCACCTCCTCGAAGTAGGGGATGAGAGCCGGAGAGCTGCGCCGCGCATGGAGCAACTTTCGTTGGCAAATCCGTTTCAATGGCGTGGCCGCGCCGCTCAATAGTTGATTCCGCGTTTGAGAAGTACCGGCTCCGGGCACTCCTCAACATTGCTCCGCTCACAGCGCAACCATCCTGCGCGCACTGCGCTATCGTGCGATCCATTATGAGCCAACTGACCTACAAGAATGTGGTGGGGCCGAAGATCAGAAGTTTGCGTATCCAGTTTTCCTGGACCCAGGACGTACTGGCGAAATACCTGCGCCGCATGGGTTGGAAGATCTCACGCAGCACGCTCGCCAAAGTCGAAGCGCGTCTTATCCACGTCAGCGATTCCGACCTCCTATACTTTGTCCGGCTGTTTGAAGTGGAGCCGAGCTATTTGCTGCCCGAACTCGACCCGGACGAGCATTTGGGGACTGCGGTTCGACGCCTGCTGGCTCGCGGGCAAGGAAGTCGTGAACACTTTCTGGCACCGCAACGGGGAGTTCGATGAAAAAGCCAGTTCCACGTTTCGTGCCGCAAAAGCCCGGCTATTCCATTTTGGAGGCAGCGGCCTATCTCGGCGTCAGCGAACGCACTATTTTTGAGCTGCTTCAGCGGAAGCTGCTCCGCCGCTGCAAGGCGCTCCGACGCACCATCATTCCCGGCGCGGATGTGGAAACATTTTTGGACCGCAACTCATGAACCCTTCGACCTGCCATATCGAAGGGAACGACAGTTTTACTGTGCGCTGGCAAATGCCCGCGCCGCCTTCGCCGACTGCTCGCGTTCGTAGCTGTCGGAAGTGCTCCCGAAGACTTCAGTATAGATCGTCATAATGAGCTTGCCGCCGTCCTTGTGCCCTTGCCATTGGGCGATGATTTTCACGTCCACGCCCGCTTCCCACAGGCGCTTGATGCGCATGGCCCGAAGCCCCCGATGAGTGAAATGCGGCATCCCCAGCCGTCGGCACGCTGACGCCAGCGCGTTCTTGACGCTCTTGATTTTGAAAACCGGCCCTCTCCCTCCACCGGCTGCGCGCAAGCGCAAAAGGAGCGGTTTGAGCCATGCATGGATCGGGGTGCGGAAGGCCGTCTTGGTCTTTTTGCGCAGGAAGTGAATCGTGCCGCTTTCGAAATCGATGTCCTCCCATTTGAGCCCGACTGCTTCGGCCTGCCCCACGCCCGCGAGCCCGAGAAATTCCGCGAAACCCGCGCTCTCGTGCTGAAACAACGGACGCTGACCGCCGTGCCGGCCTTTGTTCTTTTTCCAAGTCGGCTTGCGGATTTCGGCGACGATGGCTTGAAACTCTTTTTCTGAGGGGATCAGCCGGGTGATGGGGTCTTTCTTGGCTTTGCGGCAAAGCCGCGGGTCGAAGGGATTGACGGAAACCGCCCGCGCGGAGACCGCAAAATCAAAAAGCGCGCGGACAAAAGCCCGGTTCTGATTGCGGGTCGAAGCGCGTTTGCCCTCGTTGACTTTGGCCAGCCATTCCGCCATGTCTGAGGCTGTGGCCCGGCAGGCCAGCGAATCCATCGGTCGCGGAAACAAGTCGCGGAACTGCTGCATGCGCCCGCGTTCGCCCACGAGCGTCGAAGGGGCCAGATCCGTCCGCACGGCCTGATATTTTTCGAGCAACGCTGCGAGAGTCAGGTCGCTATTGCTGGGATCGACCGCTGAGAGTTCCGTGATCCAATCGCGCAAGCGCGCGTTGGCGATCTTTCGGTCGGTGGTGTCGAGTTTGCGGGTCTTCAGCTTGTAGTTCACCCGTTTAATCGCATGGTAAGTGCCGTGAATACTGTGCCGGTACAAATACGGAGCTACCTTTTCGAGCTGTTGTCGGGTGGATGGTTTTGGTGGTTCCATGGCTTTCGACACTATCCGCCAGTCAATACACCAGTCAATACACATGCTTTTTTTTCGCGCAGTTCGGCGCATTTCCGCGCAGTCAAAAGCGCCGCTCTGATTTCCATTATTACAGAGGTAAAAACAGGATTTTCAGTTCTACGCAGCCCGGCGCAGTTCTGCGCAGTTCATCCCAAAAAGAGCCGCCTCTGCATGGGGTTCAAGAGGTCGCGAGTTCGAATCTCGCCGGCCCGACCAGCTTGAACCCCTGATGAATGCAGGGTTCCAGGGCGGCGTCACTTCTTTTTCACCGTGGG
>JAYVNN010000039.1:0-7380 GCA_043758435.1 Chthoniobacter sp. | reverse complement strand
GGCGGCTACTCCCTCGCCCGCCCCGCTGCGGAAATCCACATCGGCGAAATCGTCCGGCAGATTGACGGCCCGCTCGCGCCCATCGGCTGCGCGAGCGTCACGGCCTACGAGCGCTGCTCGTGCCCCGACGAGGCACACTGCGGCCTGCGCCTGATCATGATGGACGTGCGCAATGCCATCTCGAACGTCCTCGACCGCTACACCCTCGCGCAACTCGCGGAGATCACGCTCCAGCACCTCCGCCGCGACGGGCTCGTGCCGAAGGTCGTCGAGCTCGTCCGCCACCTCGATCTTTCCACCCGCGCAAAAGTCGCGGCGAAACAGCCACCGCCACCGTTGGAGCCGGAGTTTTGCATCTGAAAATATCGCGCAGCGACTGAGGCCGCCCGCCATCGCTCGCACGAAAGACACCAATGAACATTCACCGCCGCCAATTCATCCTCGCCGCTGGCGCCGCCACGGCTGCGCTGCTCGCGGGATGCGGCAAAGTCTCCGACATCGCGCCCGATGGCCGTCCCATCCTGCGCGTCGGATTTTTCCCGAACATCACGCACGCGCCCGCGCTCGTCGGCTACCACGAGACAAACACGAAAGGCGACGCGGGCTGGTTCGAGGTCCGCACGGGCGCGACGATCAAATGGTATCCCTTCAACGCCGGCCCGAGTGCGATCGAGGCGCTGTTCACGGGCGCGATCGACGTGACCTACGTCGGCCCGAGCCCGGTCATCAATGGCTACACGCGCAGCAAGGGCACGGACATCCGAGTGCTCACCGGCGCGGCGCGCGGCGGCGCAGCGCTTGTCGTCCACAAGGATTCGCCGCTCAAGTCGCCCGGAAATTTCCGTGGCAGGAAAATCGGCACGCCGCAGCTCGGCGGCACGCAGGACGTGAGCGCGCGCGCGTGGCTCGTCGCGGGCGGACTCACGATCACGCAGCGCGGCGGCGATGCGTTCGTCATCCCGACTTCCAATCCCGATCAGCTCGATCTCTTTAAGCGCGGCGCGCTCGACGCCGTGTGGACCGTCGAGCCGTGGGTCTCGCGCCTGGAAATGGAGGCAGATGCACAAATCCTCGTGGAGCAAAAGAACGTGCTCACCACCCTCGTCGCCACGAGCGTGAAGTCGCTCGCGAAGAAAAGCGATCTGCTGAAGAAATTCACCGCCGCGCACGAGGAACTCACGGCAAAAGTCGCCGCCGATCCCGCGTGGGCGAAGCCCGCCGTCGCCGCCGCGCTGAAAAAGGCGACGAGCAAGGAAATCCCCGCCGCACTGCTCGAACACGCATGGCCGCGGCTCACTTTCACCTCCGAAGTAAACCTCACTGATTTCGCGGGCATCCAGCGCGACGCGATCTCCGCCGGCCTCCTGCCCGCCAAAATCGAGCTCTCCAGACTCTTCGCAAAATGAACCCCGTCTTTCAAACCCACAGCATGCCCACAGCCATCCGAGTTGAATGTTCGATGTTCGATGTTGGATGTTGGATGTTCGCCCCGCCTTGCGGACACCCACGGCCAGAAGTGCTCACGCAAAGGCGCGAAGGCGCAAAGAAGACAATCTCCCTTTGCGCCTTTGCGCCTTTGCGTGACCCATCACAATTTTCCGATGCACCGCGGGGTTCATTTTCACAGAGCATTTCCACTGTTGCACCATGAGCCTAGCCTCCGAACTCGCAGCACCGCCGCCGGCCAAAATCCGGCTCGCCGGCGTGAGCAAAGACTTCACCACCAAGCGCGGCACCGTCCACGCGCTCGACGACATCAACCTCGAAATCGGCGAGGGCGAATTCGTCTGCTTCGTCGGCCCGAGCGGCTGTGGAAAAAGCACGCTGCTCCGCATCGTCGCCGCGCTGGAGCTGAATTTCACCGGCACCGCCGAGGTGAACGGCAAGATGATCACCGAGCCGGGTCGCGACCGCACGGTCATGTTCCAGGAGCACGCTCTTTTTCCGTGGCTGGATGTGCTCGGCAACGTGATCTTCGGCCTGAAGCTGAAGCCCGGTCTGAGCAACAAGGATCGCGTCGAAGTCGCAAAATATTACCTCCATCTCGTCGGCCTCGACGGCTTCGAGCGCGCGAACATCCACGAGCTGAGCGGCGGCATGAAACAGCGCGTCGCCCTCGCCCGCGCACTCGCGCCGAATCCGCGCGTGCTGCTCATGGACGAGCCCTTCGCCTCGCTCGACGCCATGACGCGCGAGCAGCTCTACGGCGACTTGCAGAAAATCCACGCCGCCCGGAAAAAGACGATCCTCTTCGTCACGCACAACGTCCGCGAAGCCGTGTGCCTCGGCGACCGCGTGCTGCTTTTCTCGCCGCGCCCCGGCCGCATCCGCAAGGAGTTCAAAATCACGCTGCCTCGCCCGCGTGAATTCAACGACGTGGCGATGGCCTCGCTCGCCGCGGAGGTCACCGGCGAACTCAAGACGATCCTCGCGCCCACGAAATGAAACAGTTCCTCGCCATCCTCGCATTTTTCGCCGCACTCCTCGGCGCATGGGAATACGCCGCGAACCACTGCGGCCTCTCGCCCGTGCTCGCGCCCGCGCCGAGCGACGTGTGGAAATATCTCCTCGGCGCCGCGAAGGACAACTCGCTCGCGGAGGCCACGCTCGTCACCATGAAGCGCCTCGGGATCGGCTACGCCATCGGCATCGCCATCGGCATCCCGCTCGGGATGCTCATGGCGCGTTTCAAATTTATCCACAACACCGTCGGCATGATCGCGCTCGGCCTGCAGACGCTGCCGAGCGTGTGCTGGGTGCCGCTCGCGCTGATGTGGTTTGGGCAGACGGAAACTGCGATGCTTTTCATCGTCGTCATGGGCACCGTGTGGGCCGTCATCCTCGCGACCGACCACGGCATCCGGCAAATCCCGCCGCTCTATCGCGAGGCCGCCGCGACGATGGGCTCGAAGGGCCTGCACCTCTGGTGCCGCGTGCTCGTGCCCGCGTCGCTGCCGCACATCGTCAGCGGCACAAAGCAGGGCTGGGCCTTCGCATGGCGCTCGCTCATGGCCGCGGAAATCTACGTGACCATCCTCGGCGCGAACGGCATCGGCCATCTGCTCCACTACGGTCGCGAACTGCACGCGATGGATCAGGTCGTCGGCCTCATGCTCGTCATCGTCGTCATCGGCTTCGCCGCGGACAAAATCATCTTCAGCCCGTGGGAACGCTTCCTCCACCGCCGCTGGGGACTGCGCGATTAAAAATCATGCGAATCATCACACCCACATTGCTTCTCGCGACATCTGCGATCGTCGGAGCAGCAGACAAAAACAAAGCTGCAGATGCGAGCAAACCCGAAGTGGACGTCTCGTACCAGGAGCTGGCCGTCCTCTGCAAAAACAAGGACAACCCCATCATCCAAAAATTCTCCCTCTACGGGGAATTTTCCGCGCAGTGGGCGGAGGGAGATTCGAATCAGGGCAGATTCGGCAGCCGCGATTTGCCGCCGACTGCCGCCACCGCGCTGACGCCTGCGAATCCTTCCACGCTGTGGGATGGCGTGGATGCGCGCCGCTGGCGGCTCGGGGCGAGGGCGCAATTATTCAACGCGTTCAAGTTCACGGGCATCATTGACATCAATCCGAACTTCAACCCGTTCTACCGCGACATCTACGAGCTCTACCTCACGTGGGCTCCGAACGACGCCTTCAACTTGAGCCTCGGAAAACGCAAGGCGCACTTTTTCACCCAGGAATACAACACGCCCTCGCGTGAGCTCATCGTCTTCGAGCAAAGCCTGCTCACCGGCATGCTCATCCCGCGCGAGCTCACCGGCGCTTGGGTGAATGGCAAGCTCGGCAACTGGAGTTACACTTTCGCCGCGTATCCGGGCGACTATCAGAGGGAGTTCTCGCGGTTCAATGCGGGCATCGTCACGCAGACCAGCGTCGGCTACGATTTCGCGCCGAAGCTGAAGCTCGACAAGGCACTCGTGCGCTTCGACTGGCAGGCCAGCACGAGCGACAAAAACGCGTATGGCCCGCAGAAATTCGAGCACGCGTTTTCGCTGAACACCGCATGGCAGCAGGGCCGCTTTTACGGCTACACGGATTTCCTCGGCGGCCTCGGACGCGGGACGCAGGGCGATGTCTGGGGCGTCGTCCTCACCCCGACTTACTTTCTCATTCCGGATCGGCTCCAGTTCGTCGCACGCTATCAATATGCGCAGGGCGACAATGACGGCCTCAAACTGCAAAACCGCTACGAGACGCTCGCGCCGGACCTCGTGACCACAACCACCACGACGAAGAGCGGCAAGACGACCACGACCAAGACGACATCGAACACCGGCGACCAATACAACGCCGTCTATTTCGGCATGAACTACTACATCTACCGGCACAACTTGAAGCTGATGGCCGGGGCCGAATACGCCAATCTGAGCGGGGGGAAAAAGGAATATTCCGGCTGGACCTACCTCGCCGGGCTGCGGCTGTCCTTCTAAAATCCGCGAACGTCCACACGCCGCGCGGAGCTTCCCGCGCAGCCCGGTGCGAGGAGGATTTCCCACGCAGCCGCGCCCGCGAGGGCGTGCCTGCGAAGGCGTGCCTGCGGCTAATTATTTTGCCGGTGACCCAGGCACATTCACCGGATGAAAAAGCGCGATACCACCGGGCTGTTTACGCGCATGATCGAGAAGGAACTGCTGGCCCTTTTCGCCGGTGAGCCAGTCGGCGAGTGCGCACGCACCGACGGAATTTGTCTGCGAAAATTTTTTCGCGTCAGCCTCGATGACGACATACGGGCGGCGCATCTCCGGATCACCCTGCACGAGCATTTCCATTTTGCCCACGGGCATCTTGCCGTTCATCACCGGGATGCGGCCGACGACGACATACGCCTGCATTTTTTCCGCAAAGGCGACGATCTCCTGCGGCGTCGCGCTCTCGTCCTTCAGCACCCAGTCGCCCTCGGGCTTGATGCCCGCGCGCTGCCAGAGCTTGTGCGTGAGTTCGCGGCTGCCGGGGCCGTAGAAGTCCACAAACGGCGCGCGCGCCGCGGCGATTTTTTTCAGTGCTTCCGCGCCGTCCTTCATCCCGCGGATGCCCGCCGGATCGCTCGCGGGGCCGACGATGGTGTGCTCGTTGCGCGCCCACGGGCGGAGGTTCACGCCGAATCCGTCCGCCACGAGATTGGTCGTCTCGTCACTGCTGTGCATCGTCAGCAGGTCCACCTCGCCACGCTTCAGTGCTTCGGCGAGCACCGCCTTCGGGCCACTCGCGACGAGCGTGGTTTTCCATCCCGTGTCAGCCTCAAATTTCACGGCGAGTTCCTGCCACATGCCGGTCATGGTCATGCCGCCGATGACCGCGACGCGGATCGCGCGCCTGCCATCGCCCGCGGCTGGGCCTTCGCGGTGGCAGGCTTGCGCGGCGAGGAGCGCGAAGAGGAAAAGGGCGCAACGGATGGTGTGCATGGAACGTCAGTAATTTGGTGCCTGCGCGTCACTCTCCGTGCCGGTGAGCCAGCGCACATCTTCGCGCTTCGGGTCGCCTTGGCCCACGCCGAGATAGTCGGCGCCAAACGCCCCCACGTGTCCGTCGAGAAAAAGGACGTTCCCTTTTCCATCATGCGGCGCGACGCAACTGTACGGCCGGGACGACGGGTACGTGCTCGAGTATGCGCCGGGGCTCTCGGCGAGGAAGACCGTGGCCGCAGGCTGTTCGATGCGCACGAGTTGGGTAGGCGCGGAAAGATTCCACGGCGAGAGATTCATATTCATGCCGTAGCTCAGGAACGCGGTGCCTCCCGGATCCTTCGCGCCGGGGCGGACGAAGATCGAATGCTCTCCCGCGCGCGGCTTGCGCCCTCTTTTCACAAGTTCGCCGTAGCCCGGCTGGCCGAGGATCGGCGGCAGCGCGTTGAACCAATCGTCGGCCCGATCGAGCTGCGTCACCGGCTGCATGCCCTGCCCGCGTCGCGGCAGCGCGCCGTCATTTTGCCCGAGATAGCCGCCGAGCGCCACGCCCCATTGCCGGAGCAGCGCGGCGCTCTCCACTTGATTCCGCGAATGCTGCACCCGCGCATAGCTCCCCATCGCGAGCGCCGCGAACACGCCGATGATCGCGGTCACCGTGAGCAGTTCGAGCAGCGTAAAAGCGTCACGCCTCGCGCGCATGGCGTCGTCTCCGTGCAAGCCAGCCGAGCAGCCCCGCGCCCGTGAGCGCGACCGAGCCTGGCTCCGGCGTCGGGCTCGCATCCACGATGAGCGCGGGCCGCGCGATGTTTCCCGTCGTGCCGAAGTTGTTCGAGTCCGCGAGCAGCGCTACTCCCGTGTCGCCAGGGAGCAGCAGGAGGGTGACGGGATTGCCCGCCGTCGCGTCCGCGACAAAAAACGGCCTGAGCGCGAGCGACAAGGTGATGATTCCAGTCGTCCCTCCGGCGAAGGACGAAGTGCCGAGCGATTCATCCGCCGCGCTCAGAAATGGCGCGAGTGTCGAAAATGTGAGCCCTGTCGTGGTCGGCGCAGCCGGCGTGCCCGCGCCTTCCACCCATGAGTCGTTCTGCATCCATTTCGCGGCGACCAGTCCGGCGAAGTTCACATTCGTCCCGCCCGCTCCCGCGCCGTTTCCATTGAAAATCGCGTTGGCCGGCGCAGTCAGCGTGAGCTGGAGGCTCATGGAATTGAACGCCCACAGCCCCGCGCCAAACATCGAGTCAAAGCCGGTCTTCGCCGCCAGGAAATCGAACCTCAGCAGCGAATCAAATTCCCCCTTCGGCAGCCCCGCCGCCGACACGCCGAGCGCACCCGCCGCACCGTAGTTCGAATTGCTGATGGTTGCCGTCCCGAGAAAATTCTGCGCCGTGCTCGACGAGACAAATGCATCCGCAACCGGCCGCAAAGTCTGCGTCGCCGCGCTTGCGGACCCCGCGAGTCCGCAGGCCGCAAGGAGAAGAATATGAAAGCTGGAAGGAAGACCCATCGGGCTCGTTTTCAATTTGATGGAATGAGATGCATTCCGCCGCAAGTTCAAATGCCCGTGCGAGCACAATGCGCGGCCGCACTTCAGCCTTCTCAGCGTGGGAGCCACTTCTTCGCCCGCGACATCGAGAAAAGCACGCGCTGATGCATGGCACTCTCTCAGCATTTCATCTAAGAACTCTGCTCGAAGGGCGGTTGCCCCGGCGTGTTTGAAAGACGAATGAGAGCGAATGTTGAAATGTCCCGACGGCTGCTGACGCTGATGGCGGGGGCGCAGATTTTTTCCGTCCTATCCGCGAAAGCTTTCGCGGCGGCGGAGGCGAAGGTGGAGCAGCCCGGTGAGGCGATTTACGGCAAGGAGTGCGCGAGCTGCCACGGGAAAAAGGGAGAGGGCGTGGCGGGCAAGCACGATGAGCCGCTGGTCGGGCGTCGCAATGTCGCGGCGCTGGCGA
>JAYVNN010000038.1:0-21446 GCA_043758435.1 Chthoniobacter sp. | reverse complement strand
TAATACTGATCCTGCGTCCAGCGCTCGAAGGGATGGTCGTGGCACTTGTTGCAGTTGAAGCGCGTGGCGAGGAAAAGGTGCGTGGTGTTTTCCATCGTTTCCGCCGGCTCGCGCAGGATTTTCCAATAGCTCGCGGCGGGGTTGTCCTTGTTCGATCCGCTCGCGGTCAGGATCTTGCGCACGAACTGATCGTAGGGCGTGTTCGCCTCCATCTCCTTGCGAATCCACTCGCGGAAAAGCCGCGCGCCTTCACCGCCGAGAAACTTCGAGTTCACCTGCAAAAGATCGGCCCACTTGTTCGCCGAGTGCTCGATGAACTCCGGCGACGCGAGCAGCTTCTCGATCACCGCGTTGCGCTTCTCGCGCACGGGCCGCGCGTCGGTGAGAAAGGCGCGGACTTCCTCCGCAGTCGGCGGCAGCCCTGCGAGGTCGAGTGAAACGCGGCGCAGAAACTCCGCGTCGCTGCACAATTCCGACGGCGCGATTTTCATGCGCTGCCATTTCGCGGCCACGAGTTCATCGATGCGTCCCCACGTCTCCGGCGACTGCCACGCGAAGCCCGTGCGGTCGCCCATCACCGTCAAAGTCGTCGCGGCGTAATTCCCTTCGTAACGCGCGAGCAGCGGAGCTTCGCCGCGGCGCAGCGTCTCCACGAGTCCGCCGCCTTCGCTTTTCGCCACGTCGGTATTGCCGCTGTCGAGAAACGCCTCGGCGGTGACATCACGCGTCTTGCCATCCGAAAAAGTCGCCACCACCCGCACCTGCTGCCGCGCGCCGATTTGCTGCACCACGGGATCGCGCGGCGAGACCTCGATCTTCACCACGCGCGGCGCGGCGAGATCGAGCTTCGCGCCGTCCGCGATCCACGTCCGCAGCAGGTCGTAATATTTTTCGCCCAGCTTCGTCCGCTGCCCGCCCTCGTGCGGCACGCCCGCCGTCGCCTTGAGCAGCATCAGCGAATCGTCTGGCGACGCCACATTCAGCCGCCGCCCCGCGAGATCGTCCTTCAGCGAACGCACATCGAAAATCGGATCGTAGCCTCGCAGCGAAAGCTTGAACCCGAACTTCCCATCCTTCGCCCCGTGACACGTCCCCGCGTTGCACCCGAGCCGCGTCATCACCGGGTTCACATCGCGGATGAAATCGACCGCCTGATTCTCCGCCACGCCCGCCACTTCGACAGGCACGACCGCCTTTTTTCCCGCGACCTCGATCGCCAGCGACGCCGCCCCATTCCCCCGCGCACCGATGCGCCCGGTCTTGGAAATCTCCGCACACTCCCCGGAAAGCTGATACCCCGCCAGCCGCGTCACATCCGCCGTCGTCCCGTCCGCGAGCTTCGCCGTCACCACCAACTGCGCGCCCTCGTATTTTCCCGCGAGCACCACTTTCCCCGGCTGCACGTCGAGGCTGGCGATTTGCGTGCCGGCCGGCAGTGCTTCCTGAACCGGATCAGCGGATGCGAGCATGGGGCTGAGCGCGAGGGCGCAAACGATGGGGAGGCGGAAAGATGGAAGGCGCATGGGAAAAAGGGGGCGAGGCGTGCAAGGCTGATAATCCACGAAAGCGGAAAATGTAAGAGGGAGTCCCGAAACTAAGAAGGAGTGTCATCCTGAGCGGAGCGGAGGAGGACAGGCGGGTGCAGCGCAGTCGAAGGATCCCGGCGGTTCTTTCCAGTGCGGCACGTCATCGAACCGCCGGGATCCTTCGACTCCGTTTCGCCCCGCTTTTCCCCGGCGAAACTCCGCTCAGGATGACCTCACGTTTGAGTTTCGATTCACCCTCTACCGCACCGCGCCGCGCAGCCAGTCGGTGAGCATTTCGATCTGCCGGTCGGTGAGTTCGCCGCGCTCGCCGTAGTTGGGCATGCGGTCGTTGCGGCGGCCGTAGAAGCGTTTGTGCGCGGGGTTTTTGATGAACTCGACGGTCCACGCGCGTGAGGCCCAGCCGGTGAGTTCGGGGCCTTTGCCGCCGCCTTCGTCGCGGAAAAGATGGCAGTCGGTGCAGTTGATTTCCGGACTGGAGATGGCCTTGCGGCCTTCCCCGATGAGCGCGGCGTCGCGCGTGTCGGCCTCGCTTTGCGCGGGGAGCGCGGCCTCGGCGGAGAGGGCGACGAGCGCGGCGGCGAGCTGCTTTTTCGCGGGCTCGTCGAGCTTGGGGAGGTCGTCGAGGATGTAGTCCACCATCGTCCCGCGGCTCTTGTCCTTGGGCGGATGGACAAAGGCGGTGCCGCCCCACCAGCGCGGCGTCACGATTTTCGCGGGGTCCATGAAATCGCGCAGCCACTCGCGGCTGCCCCAGCCTTTGAGGTCGGCGGCGGTCATGTCTTTTTCGGCGAGGGGCACGCCGAGTCCGTCGTGGCCGTCGTAGCTGTGGCAGGACGAGCATTTCGCGGCGAAGAGCTTCGGGCCTTGCGTGAGCGCGTCCTCGCGGAGCAGGGCGAGCGCGCCCTCGGCGGGGATGCCGGTGCGCGTGGCGAGCACTTTCACGCGCTCGGCATCGCGCGCGCCGACCTGCACGGCGGCGCGGTAGTGCGGGTCGGAAAAATCGTGCCGGTAGGCCATGACGGTGAACGCACCGAAGACGCCGAGGCCCGTCCAGACGAAGGCGAGATTGAAGGCGTGCCCGACTTTCCACCGCGCCCAAAGCGGCATCAGAAAAAGAACCGCGGCGATGGCGCTCGGGATGACGATGACGCACCAGAGCATCCCGCCACCGGGCAGATGCTGCTCAAACCAGTCCTGAAATTTCAAGAGCTGGAAGAGGCCCATGAAGTACCAGTCGGGCCGCGCGGCGGAGTAGTTTTCCGCAGGGTTCGCGGGCGCGGTCAGCTCGGCTCCGTGTTTCCACAAAGTGAGCGCGAGCACCGCGGCGGCGACGGCGAGACAGGCCACGGCGTCTTTCAAAACCTGATCCGGCCAGAACATCGCGTCGGGCTTTTTGCGCGGCTCTTTCACCGTGATGCCGTGCCGGCGAAAAAGATAAATATGCCCGACGATGAGCGCCACGAGCGCCGCCGGGAGCACGCCCGCGTGCAGCGCGAAAAACCGCGTGAGCGTGTGGTGCCCGTAGTCCGGCCCGCCCACCACGATGCGCTGCATCGCCGGCCCGATCATGGGCACGTTGCCCATCAGATTCGTCGCCACCTTCGTCGCCCACATGCCCTTTTGATCCCACGGCAGCAGGTAGCCCGTGAGCGAAAGCGCGAGCGTGAGCCCGGTGAGCGCGAGGCCGAACCAGTAGTTCACTTCGCGCGGCGCTTTGTAGGCACCGTCGATGACCACCTGCATGAGATGCAGCACGAGCAGCGGCACCATGAGCTGCGCCGTCCAGTGGTGCAGCCCGCGCACGAGCCAGCCGAGCGGCATGTGCTCCTGCATGTAAAAAACGCTCTCCCACGCCGTCTGCGCGCTCGGGCTGTAGCCGAGCCAGAGCACGATGCCGGTCACGAATTGTGCGATGATCGCGAAGCTCAGCGTGCTCCCCCAGACGTAGCGCCAGCGCGCCCCGCCGGGCACATGTTCGAAGAGCGCCGAGCGCACCATCTGCCGGTAGCCGGTGCGGTGATCGAGCCAGTCCGAGAGCATCTAAGCCACCGCCACTTTCTCGCGGAGGCCCGCCTTGAAGTTTTGAAATTTCACCCACACCTCGCGGCCCCGCACCTCGACTTCGAGCGTGTCGAGCCCGCGCAGACTCGGGCTTTTTCCCACGACCGCGCCGCTCTTCGCAAAGCTGCTGTCATGGCACGGGCAGTAGAATCCCGCCCTGTTTTCGAGAAACTCGACCGCGCAGCCGAGATGCGGGCACGCGGAGTGAAATGCCACGACTTCCGCCTCTCCCGTGCGCAGCAGAAACACGGAGCCGACGGCCTGCTTCGGAAACTGCGTCCACGCATCGCGGTGGTCGGTGATGACCTGGAAAAGTTTGGGCGCACCGCCGACGGGCAGCGCGTCGAGCAGCGCGAGCTTCACCTCCACGGGCGGCCCTTTCTGCCGCAGCGGCGCGGTGATGACCGCCACGCCCGCGACGAGCGGCGCGGCGAGACAGCACCCGCCCAGCACGGTGCAGGCGGTCGCTTTCAAAAACTCCCGCCGCTCGACGGGCGCAGCAGGCGGGGACGGCGGTATTTCGGGAGCGGACATGGGTGGGTGCGTTGGGCAGGCGCACGTTATGGCCCCGACGCAGGGCCGATGGCAACAGCGCGGGCTACGGCGTGGCGGACAGCACTTTCACATGGAAAAAGCGGCGCGCGGGTGGCGCGCTGACGCCGACCGTGATCGTCACCGCCACGGGGCCGGTGCCTGTTTCGCTGACGACCGCCTCGGGCACGAGCGAGGTGAAGGCTGAGCCCGCGGTGCTGCGTGCGACGGGCGTCCACGTCCCGCCGATGTCGGTGCAGGATTCGAGGGTGATGGTGACGTCCGTGCGCTGCGGATCGCGGTTGAGGCCGAGGATGAAATTGCCGCCGGTCATCGTGACGCTGAACGGCGCGGCGGTCGCCTGGCTCGGCGAGGTGAGCAGCGCGTACTCGACGATGTTCAGCCAGCCGTCGCCGTCGCCGTCAGCCATGTTGGCGGCGTCGCCGGTGCCGAGCGTGGTGCCAAAGTTTGTCTGCCGCCACGCGAGCAGCGGCGCGGCTGTGATGTTCGCGGTGGTTTCGTCGAAGGTGGTGATCGCGCCGTCGCCCACGGAGAGGCGCAGGCGGTACGTGCCAGACGCGGAAAAGCTGACGCCGGTATCGACGGACGACGGATTCAAAAACTCCACGACGCCCGCGCCGCTGACGGCCTGCCAGAGCGGCGTGAGCGCACTCGGCACGGGGCGGGCGTCGTCGGAAACGGTGGCGTCGAGATTCCACGGGCCCGCGCCGGTGAGCACCGCGCCGGCATCCACGACGGGGCCGCGGTTGGTCGGGAGGAAAAAGTTCAGGCCGTCGAAAACCGCGGTGGAAGCGGTGGCCGTGACGGCGCTGGTGATGACGAGGCCGACGAGCGGCGACGCGCCCATCGCGGCGACGGATTGCGTGGTGCCGCGCTGCGTCCACGCGAGGCCATCGGCGCTGTAGTAGGCGGAAAAGTTGTCGCCGACGCGCACGAGGCGCACCCAGTACGGCAGGGCGTAAGTCCCGGCGTAGCTGTCATACGGATCGGTGCCGGCGGTGAGCCGCGCTTGGAAACCATGCGCGCCGTCGCCGCGGAAAAAGCTCATGGCATAGGGCGCGTTCGTCGCCGTGGAGGCGCGGGCCATGAGGCCGAAGCGGCACGAAGCGCTCGTGCCGGGATTGCTGAGGCTCGCGGCACGCACGGCGAAATCGAAGTCGCCCGTGACCGGCGCGGCGAGGAAGTAAAAGCCGTCGGTCAAGCCGCTGCTGCTGATGCCCGTGCTCGCGCCGGTGAGCGTGATGGTGCCGCCCGCGTGCGAACCGGAGACGGTGTCCGCCTCGCTCCACGAACCCGCCGCCGTGCTCGTATTGATGTACTGCGCGGTGAGCACCGGCGCGACATCCACGCGGAGGTCGCTGGAGCCCGTGAGCGCGCCCGCGCTGGCGGTGGCGCGGAGGACGTAGGTGCCGCTGGCGGAGAAAGTGGCCGCCGTGGCACCAGCGGACGCGCTTTCAAAAATGACCGTGCCCGGCCCGCTGACGGTGCTCCACGCGTGCGGGAGCGCGACCACGCCGCCGGGCGTGGCGCGCGTGGCTTGCGCGACGAGCATGAGCCCGACGCCGCTCGGAATGGCGACCGCCGGATTCACCGGCGAGGTGATGTTCACGACCGGCAGCGCGTCGTCGTCGAGGATCGTGACGGTCGCCTGCGCAACGGGCGCGAGATCGTAGGCGGCATTCGCGGTGATCGAGACGATGAGCGTCTCGTCCGACTCCTCGGTGGAGTCATCGACGAGCGCGATCGGCAGCGGCGCGGACGCTGCGCCGGTCGGGATCGTGACCGTGCCGGACGGCGCGATGAAATCGCTGCCCGCGACGGCGGTGCCCGTGAGCGTGTAGTTGACCGTGAGCGGGAAGGCGGTGGATCCCGTGCGCGTGATCGTGAAGGAAGCCGGCCCCGCATTTTCTCCCACCTCCGCCGCGGTCGCGGAAATGCCGACCGACGGGAGCAGGCTGTCGCGGATCGTGAGCGTGTGCGTGGCGGGCGAGCCGAGCACCGCGCCGACCGAATTCGCGAGCGTGACGATGACGGTCTCCAGCGGTTCGGCGACGGCGTCGTTGATGATGACGAGAGGGAGCAGCTTGACCGTTTCGCCCGCGGCGAAAGTGACGGTGCCCGGCGCGAGCGTGTAGTCGCTGCCGGCGGTGGCGGTGCCGCCGACGGTGTACTGCACGGTGACGGTGGTGGTCATCGCGCGGTCGAGCACGGCCATGAGCAGCGGCTCGTTGCCGTCGGGTTCGGCGCGGGTGCTGGCGGCGAGGAGAAAGTGGACGCGCGGAGCGGGGTCGTTGGCGTCCGTGATGGTCAGCGTGTGCGTGCTGCGGGCGGAGACGATGCCGGCGAGGTTCGCGTTCTGGAGCTTGAGGATCGCGGTTTCGCTGCCCTCGGTGACGCCGTCGTTTTTCACGCGGATGCGGATGTTTTGCGAAGTCACGCCGGGTGCGAAAGTTAGCACGCCGCCGGGGATCGCGGCGTTGCCATTGGCGGCATCGGCGAACTTCCAATCAACATCGTCGCCCTGCGCGGTGCCGCCGCCGCCGGTGTACTGGACGGTCACGGTGTTCGCGCTCGCGGCGTTGAGGGTCACGGGGATGTCGCGGTACTCGCCGAGCACGCCGGGCGCTTCGGTCGTAGCGCCGGTCGCGGAGGTGAAACCGAGGGTCGTGGTCTGCGTTTCGTTGTCGGTGATGTAGAGCGTGGCGCTGGCGGGAATTTCCGGCCCGTAGCCGGGGCCGGCGAGCACCGTGACGGTCACGCTTTCGCTGCCTTCGACGAGCGCATCATCCACCGGCGTGATCGTGAGATCCGCGCCGCTGGCCGTGTCGGGAATCGTGATCGACCCGCTGAGCGCGGCGTAGTCCGTGCCATTCGTGGCGGTGCCGGAGACGGCGTAGTTCACGATGAGGTCGCCGGTGGTGCCGCCGCGCGAAAAATAGAACTGCCCCATCGCGCTACCCGCCTCCGCGGGCGTGCTGTTCCAGGTCGAAACCATGACGCGGTCCGCGCTGTCGTTGTCTTTCAAGCGCAGCGTCGCGGTGCCGTCGTTGTACACGCGATACGTCGGGTCGGGCGTGACGGTGGCGATGATGCTCTCGGTGTCTTCGATCAGCGCGTCGTCGAGGATCGGGATCGTCACGGTCACGTCCGTCGCGCCGTTGGCCGCGATCGTCACGGTGCCAGACGGCGCGGTGTAATCGCTGCCCGCCGTCGCGGTGCCGCTGAGCGTGTAGTGGACGGTGATGTTTCCCGCCGCCGAACCGATGGCGCGGAAGATGAAAGTGCCCGCGGTGCTCGGCTCGGACGGCGCGTTGCCAGCGCGCACGGAGACGACGGGGACGTCGCTGTTGTCGGCGATGTTCACCGTGGCGGAGAACTGCGCGCCGAGGCTGTACTTGTTGTCGAAAGTGGTGAGGCTGAGGACGACGGTTTCGGTGGGCTCGCCGAGGTCGTCGTCGTACGGCGTGATGACCACGGGCACGCTGACCGCGCCGACGGGGAAGGTGATTTGCCCCGGCAAAGCGACGTAGTCCGTACCGTAAAGCGCGCTGCCGGTGAAGCCGTAGTACACCGTGAGCGGAGCCGCCGTGCTGCCGGTGCGCGTGATGAGGAAGACGCCGGGATCGGTGCCCGCCTCGGAGGCGCTGGCATCGAGCGCGGTGACGGTGACGACCGGCGTGTCGTCGTCGGTGATCGTGACGGTCGCGGTCAGCGCGCTCGTGTCGCGGACGTAAGCGGCGTTGCTGGAAATGGTGATCGTCGCGTCTTCCGGGCCTTCGATGAGCGTGTCGTTGACCGGCGTGAGCGTGAGCGTGGCGGACGCCTGGCCGGCGGGAATCGTGACCGTCGTGGCGAGCGTGGCGTAATCCGTCGTGTTCGTGGCAGTGCCGGAGTACGCGACGACCACATTCAGCGCGCCTGTCGTCGCGCCGGTGCGCGAGATGACGAACGTGCCCGTGTCGCCGGGCGCTTCGTTTGCGTAAGGATCAGTCGCAGCGACGCTGACCTGCGGGAGCGCGGTGTCGTTGTCGTTGAGCGTCATGATCGCGAGGCTCGGGCCGCCGGCGAGGAAGTTGGCGTTCGACGCGAGCTGGAGCGCGACCGTCTCCGGCCCCTCGGCGCTCGCGTCATCCACCGGCACCACGCTGACCACGAGCGAGGCCTGGCCCGCGGGAATGGTGAACGTCTTGAACGAACCGTCGTCGGTCATCGCGGGGCTGAAGGTGTAGTCCGTGGTCAGCGTCGCGGTGCCGCCGACGGGCGCGAGTTCCACGATGAGGTCTGCGGCGGTGCTGCCGGTGCGGGTGAGCGTGAAGCTGCCGCTCGCGCCGCCTTCGGTCGCATCGGCGGTCTTCGTGAGCGTCACGAACGTGTTCGCAGCCGCCGTCCAGTTGCCGGTGTTCGTGCCCGTGGTGACGGTGATCGGATTCGCAAAACCCGCCGTGAAAGTGTGGCCGGGATAAACCGCGGTCAGCGTCCGCGCGCCGGTGGTGAGATTCGAGAGCGCGTAATTTCCGTCGCTGTCCGTGTAGCAGTATTTGCTCGTGTCGCTGGTGATGAGCACGCCCGCCAGCGGCTGCCCGCCGACCGTGATGTTGCCCGTCACCGCGCCGCGTCCGTGCGCGCCGACATTCACGAGCACATGCCGCCGGGCGGTGCGGCCTTTCATGTCGGAGACCGTGACCATCACCGTCATCTGCACGGTGCTCGCGAAGGTCCGCGTGAAGACCGCCGAGTTCGAGCTGGCGAGGCCGTCGCTGCACTCCCACCAGTACGAAAGCGGGTCGCCATCGGGGTCGCTCGCCGTCGCGGTGAAGGTGATGCTGCCGCCCGCGGAGATCGTCGTCGCGCTCGCGCTGAGGTTCACGGTCGGCGCCTGGTTGCCGGGAAAAGGGCCGCGCAAATACCGGATGTCGAGCGACGGCGGAGAGGTCGCGTTTTTTCCGAGGACGGTGAAATGCTGATCGCTCTCGGGATCGGAATACGTGCGCCCGATGGCGATGCCCGCGTCGCTTTTCCCACCCGGCGTGCCGGGCGTGGTGTCGAGCAGATGGCCGGCGTTGCCGAGCGCGGACCAGTTGTAAATGACGAGCGCGGAGTCGGTGAGCTGCCCGCCGTACGCGGGGTGATATTCGATGTAATAATTGCGCACGGAATCCTTCGCCACGCGGAGGGCGTAGCGCTTTCCCTCCTCCAGCTGCGGCTGGTCGTAGGCGACGATGCGATAGACGCCGTTCGCATTGGCCGCGGGCCGGTGGACGTACGGATCGCTGAGCCAGCCGAGCGCGCGTTTGCTGATCGTGTTGTAGTGCGCGCCAAAGCCACCGCCGCCGCCCATCACGTCGAAGCCGTTGCCATATTCCTGGTTCGCGCCCGTGCCGTAGGCGGTGCCGTCGGTCGTGCTCCAGTAGTTCGCGTGATTGCGCCCGAGCGAGTGGCCGCACTCGTGGTTGAGCACGTCCATGCCGTCCCACGAGACCCACACACTGCTGCCGCCGCCCCACGAGATGCCGCTGAGCCGCGGCCCGCCGTTCACGCGGACGATGGTGCAGGTGTACTGGTTCGAGTCGTAGCCGAGCTTTCGCGCCTCAGCGCGGGCGTCGCTGTGGACGAGGCCGAGGCCGTCCACCGTGGCGTCCTTGGCGATGTACCACGCCTGCGAATGCGGGAGCACGACGAGCGGCGTGACCGTGCTCGTGGTGGTCATGCGGCCGTAGGAACTTTCGAGGTAGTAGCGCGCGACATTGCGCATGTCGGTGGCCCCGCTGTCCTCGGTGTTCGGGGCCTTCATCTGGTCGGGATAGGTGATGCGGATGTAGAGGCAGCGGAAGTTGCCGATCGCGTTCGACGAGGTGCCCGGATACGCGTCGTAGAAAAAGCCCGCGCCGCCGGGGCCGCTCGCCTGGAGCAGCGTGCGGTACTGATCTTCGAGCACGCGGACGTGCGTGCCGTTGCAAAGCCGGATGATCTCCTCGCCGATCTGCACCGTCGGCGTGTCGTCCGTCACCGGCGAATCGGGCGCGGGGATCGGCGTGGTGAGATTGGAAACCGGGCACTTCGCCACGACCGGCGCGTCCTTCGGAATGCGCTCGCCGGTTTCAAGCTGCCGCACCGGATTTTCCGCGACGGCAAACTCGCGATCAATCGCCACGCCGCGCAGCGGGATGTTCGCCTTCGAGTTCGCCGGCACCAGTTCGCCAAAGACGCGCGCCTTGTAGCTCTCGCCTTTCGCCGTCTCGAAATAGCGCAGCGTCAGCTCCGTCCCCGGCGGAATCTCACCCTCGGGCCGCCCGCGATACACATTGAAATCGCCCGTCGCCGAAACCGGCCGCTCCAATTCTGCCGCAATCTCCGCCGGCAAATCCTGCCGGATCACCCGCGACACCGCCTGCTCCAGCGCCCGCCGCGGGTCCGTCACGATCAGCGCCTTGAACTCCGGCCGCCGCTCCCGCGCGAGCCGCAGTCCCTCCGCCTGCATCGCCTCGCGCCCCGCTGCGTCCGCCGCCTGCCACTGCTGCGCCCATTGGTTGAAAGCCGTGACCTTTTTGAAATCCGGCGCACGCGGAACCTCCAATGCCGCCGCGCCAAAGTCCGGCACCGGGGCGGGTGTCGCCGCGGGCGCGGGCACAGCCGCGATCGGTTCCGCCGCCGGCTCGGCAGTGAGGGCTGAATCCGCCGCCGCCGCAGTCACCGCCGGCACCGGGAGCGCGGGCGCGCTTTCGCGAGCCGGACGCACCGCGTCAAAAACGAAAAACAGCACCGCGACGACGCTGGCGATTATGACAAAGGACTTCTTCATACGGCTATTTGTGATGATTTTGAGGGCGCGGCGGTTGGGGTGGAGAGCAGGATTCTTGGGGGTGCTGCCATTCGGAACGGTGGTGCGGAGCAGGTTGAAAGCCCGCCGCCGGAGGCAGGCGGCGTCCATACGCCACCCAGCCCCACCCGGCAAGGGCGACCTACTCCTTCCCTCCGCCCGACTGCCACTTAGAGGATGTACCGAAAGTCAGGCAGCGGTGGTTTTTTGAACCACGGATTGCGCGGATTTCACGGATTTTTTCCAAAACAGCGATCCGTGGAATCCGTTAAATCCGCGTAATCCGTGGTCAAGATTCACCGTGTTTGGACTTTCGGTACACCCTCTTAGCGGGCTGACCTATGAGGCGGAGAGCCGGGCAAGGCGGGCGAGGGCGGCCGTGCGCGCGGCGGGCGAAGGCAGCGGCGTCGCGGCCAGGCGCTCGCGGACGAGGCCGGGCTGCGCGAGGCCGTGGCGAAAAAGCGCGGCGATATACGCGAGGTCTTTCTCGCGTCCGGCGACGAGTTTGCTGACGGCGAGGTCGTGGACTTCGAGGCACCAGCCGGTCGCGCCGCGGGTGTTCGCATTGCAAATCGGCACAAGCCGTTCGCGCCAGCCCTCGGGCAAAGTCGCCGTCGTTTCAGCCACGCCGTGCGCGTAGTAGCCGAAGGTTTCGTGGAAGGGCGACAGCTCGCCGATGCCGCCGTCGATCAGGATCGAATCGGCGGGCCGGTCGCGGGGAAAAACGTCGGCCTCCATGGATTCGAGCAGCTCGTCCGGCGCGTCGGGAAAAGTGCCGAGAATCGCCTGGCTGCCGATCACCACGAGGTCATTGGTGTCCGCATTGGCCGCGGCCGCGCGGACGATGTGCTCAAGCTGCGAGCGGGTCATGCGCTTGGAATTCCCGCAGGATGGCGAACCGCTCGGACGGGGTGAGCAGCCCGGCAAACGGGCTCGACTGGCGGAGGCGGGCGGCGCGCGGTTCATCCGCCGTGAGGATGGCGAGGAGCTGGTCAAACGGCCCGTCGAGCAAACTGCTCCATTCGGCAAAAACGGGACGCACGCGCGGCGATGCGCCCGCCGCCCACCGCTCGAGGTTGGCTTTCGCATGGCCGAGCCGGGCGGGTTGCGCGCGCAGCTTTTCCGCCACGGCGCGATGGAGAGCCAAGCTGCGCTCGTCGATGAGGCGGTGATCATTCATGCCGCGGCCAAGGTGGCAGAGCGGCGGTGCGGCGACAAGGGCGCGGTTCCGGTTTGCCGCGGCGAGAGATTCACGGCGGCGCGGTATTTCCTGACGTGTAAAAGAACATCATGCGCGGGGGCGTTCACCGGACGGCGGTGGCGGGCGCGGGGCCGAGCGGCACGGGCATGAATTCCTTCACCACTTTCGGCTCCGCCGCGCTGATGATGCGCACCTTTCCATCCTCGCCCGCGATGGCCACGCCGGAGCCGTCGCGCAGCCAGCGGAGGGCAAACTGGCCCGCGTCGAGCGGCACGGTGCCGAGCACTTTGGTGTCGCTGGCGTAGTGGGCGGCGAGCTTGGCTTTCTCGGCGTCGTTGCGGCCGCCTTCGTCCTTGCTCTCGATGGCGAGCATGTCGGCGGGCATCTCGGTGTTGAAATCGTAGTTGTAGAAAGTGACCGCGCCTTGGCCATCGAGCGAGCTGACGGCGGCGAAGCGCAGGCCGTCGGGCGCGAAATCGACGGCGTAGATGCGGCCTTCCATCGCGGGCCATTTGCGAACGCAAAGCGCGTTGTCGCCGATGTGGCGCTGGACTTTGCGCACGATGCGGTAGGCCTGCGGCACACCGTCCGCGCCGCCGACGAGGAATTCATCGCGCACCGGATGCCGCGCCACGCTTTGCAAGCCGCCGCGGAGTGCGCCCGGCGTGATCGAGCTGATGTTGTCGATGAAGCGCTGCGTGGCCATCTCGGTCAGCTTCGCGCTCATGTCGCGGCCCACGCTCACGAGCTGGTCTCCCGCGGCGTTGAAGGCGGTGCCGAGCACCCAGTCGCTGTGCGAAGTCTGCTGAAGCACCTGCGCGCCGGTTGCGGCGTTGATCGCGCGGAGCGTGTTATCCGGGCAGCCGAAGGACACGACCTTGCCATCGGGCGACCACGCGACGCCATAGACCGTGTCGAAACCGACCGGCACGCTCAGCGCGAGCGTGCGTTTTTCCACGTCCCAAATTTGCACCTCGCCCATCTGCGCGGGCCGTCCGCCGCAGGCCGCGAGTTTTTTTCCATCGGGTGAAAAGCGCACGGTCTGGATGCGCTCGGACATGCCCACGAGCCGCGCGAGCATCTCCGAGCCGTCGGCTTTCCACAGCAGCACCTCGTGAAATCCCGCGACCGCGAGCAGCGCGCCGTCCGGCGAAAAGTCGAGGGACGTGATGACCGGCGGGCGCGCATAGACCGGCGGATGCTCCGCGTCGAAACGCTGGCGCGCGTTTGCCGGCGTGTCATCCACCGCGCCCTCCGCGACCCAGCGCCGGATGAGCGCGATGTCCTTCTCCGCGAGCGGCGGTTTCTTCTTCGGCATCTCGGCCGCGCCGTGGTCGGGCGTGATCTGGTCGATGAGCACGGACTTCTCCGGCTCCTTCGGCACGACAGCGCGCGTGCCGTCCTTCGCGCACTCCTTGCCCCCCGCGAGCAGCTTCGCAAAGTCCGTCATCACGTAGCCGCCCTGCGCCTTCGCCGGCTGGTGGCAGCCCTGGCACTGCGCCTGGAAAACCGGGCGCACTTTTTTGAAATAGCTGACGGGTGCGTTTGGATCGTCCTCCTCTTTTTTCGGCGGAGCCGCCACGACCGCGAGCGCGAGCGCGAGGGTGACGAGGGGAATAAGAAAGCGGGCGGGGGACATGCGTGGAGCGATAACCCGCGGCACGGGGAAAGTCTTGAAACGATTTGCCGCGCACCTCCGCCGGAGCCGCGCTGGCGGGCCTTCGTTTGATGCAGGGCACGCGACCTGCGACAACGCGCTGCGCCCATGTCTTCCTGTGTGACCATTTGTGAAGACTGCGGGGGCTTTTTCCCCAAAGCACCCGGAGTCCGACTCTGCGCGACGTGCGTTGTCGGCTCCGTGACGGTGGAGCTGTCGCCCGCCCGCAGCGACGCGCCGCCCGACGGGATTGCGCCGCTGCCGGGGCACGCTGTCTTGGAAGTCATCGCCACCGGCGGCATGGGCGCGGTGCATCGCGCGCGGCAGGACAGCCTGGAGCGGGATGTGGCGGTGAAAATCATCCGCGCCGAACGCGCCAGCGAGGAGGACACGGAGCGTTTTTTGCGCGAAGCGCGCGTGCTGGCGCAGCTCGATCACCCGAACATCGTGCCGATTTACGATGCGGGTACGGATGCCGAGGGGCGTTGCTTTTACACGATGAAAATGGTGCGCGGGCGGACGCTCAAGGCGATCATCCTCGCGGTGTGCAAAGGCACCGAGGACGGCGCGCTGGAGCGGCTGCTCGAGATTTTTCGGAAGGTCTGCGACGCCGTCGCCTTCGCCCATTCGCGCGGCGTCATCCATCGCGATTTGAAGCCGGATAACGTCATGGTCGGCGAGTTTGGCGAAGTGCTGGTCATGGACTGGGGTCTGGCGGGGGAGTTGAAAAACGGCGCGCATTTTTCCGCGCCACGCGCCACCGCCACGGTCGAGTCGCCGCGGGGCCGCGCGCTGGAGTCGGACCTGGAGCTGACGCTGGACGGCATCGTCCTCGGCACCCCGCAGTACATGGCGCCGGAGCAGGCCAATGGCTGCGCCGACCTCGACGCGCGGTGCGACGTGTATGCGCTCGGCGGCATCCTTTACTCCATCCTCACGCTGCGCCCGGCGGTGCGCATGGGCACGCTCCATGAGATGCTCGACAGCGTGCGCACGGGCCGGCTCGAGCCGGTGACTTTTGCGCCGCAGCTTTTCAGCTCGCCGAAGGCTCGGTGGCACATCCCGCCCGCGCTCGCCGCGGTGGTGCGTCAGGCGATGGCGCTGGAGCGCGAGGAGCGTTTTCCCACGGTCGCGGCGCTCGCCGCGGACGTGGATGCGCACCTCGCGGGCTATGCCACGAGCGCCGAGCACATGGGCCTCGCCGGGCAGCTCTGGCTGCTCATTAACCGGCACCGCACCGTCTCCATCGCCGCGCTCGTGCTGCTCGCGGTGAGCGCGGGTTTCGTGGTGCGGCTCGTCGCCAGCGAGCAGCGGGCCACGCTGAGCGCGGACATTGCGCGGCACAAGGAGGACGCCGCCCGCGCCGCCGAAGCGCTGGCGCTGGACAGCGAAGCCGCCACGCGCCGCGCGCTGGCCCAGTCGAGCATCGCGCTCGCCGACAGCGCCTACGCGGCCAATGAATCCGGGCAGATGCACGCGGCGCTCGCCGTCGTACCCGAGGAATTGCGCGACACGAACTGGCAGTATCTCCACGCGCGCACCGACGAGCGGCAGGCCCTCATCGAGTGGGAAAAGAACAGCTTCCTGATCGGCAGCGTCCCGCATCCGGGACGGCCCGGCATTTTCACCGCGGCTACCCCTGCGGACAGCCTCGAGGTCCAGACCCGGATCATCACCTTCGAGGCCAAGACCGGAAAAGTGCTCAGCGAATTTCCGAACGAACGCCGCGGCTGGGTGCGCGGCCTCGCTTATTCCCCGGATGGCAAATTCCTCGCCGTCGGGCGCATCATGGACGTCGGCATTTCCATCCACAATGCCGGGGACGGGAGCGAACTGCTCCACTGGCCCACCGGCTGGGTGCAGTCCCTCGCTTTTCTCCCCGATGGCAAGCGGCTGCTCCAGAGCGCCGGCGGCAGCATCGGCTGCACCCTTTGGGAAGCCGGCACCGGGCGCGAGATTTGGAGTCTGCGCTTTGGCGGCGCGCATCTCCTGCTGCCGGACGGGGTGCGGGTCGCGTGTGTAGCGGTGAAGGAATTGCGCATGCTCGCAGCGGACGACGGCCGAGAGCTCGCCCGGTATCCGCTCAATGGCAGCCTGCCGCTCACCGCCTCCCTGAGCCCGGATGGCGAGCTGCTCATCGTCGCCCTGACCAACGGCCAGATTCGCGGCGTGCGTCTCGCCGATGGCGGCACCGCCTTTGAAGTCCCCGGCGGCGAGACCGGCTCCATCGTCCGCACCGCCTTCACGCCCGACGGGCGGCGCTTCGTCACCGTCGCCACGCTCAATGACACCACCCAGTCCGTGCAACTCCGCGACGCCGCGACCGGGCGTGTGCTCCGGCACCTGCGGGGAGGTTTGGGCGGCGTGGAATCCCTGTGCATCCATCCGCTCTCCGGCGAGCTGCTCATCGCCGGAGCCCGCAGCGCCACCTGGGCGCTGCCGCAGACCAGGGAGCCGGGCTGGCGGCTCGTCTCCTCCATGAGCACCGCCCGGTCGGAGGGCCGGGCCATGGGCGGATTCCTCGGCGGCGACGATCTTTTCCTCAGCTACACGGAGGAGCGCGACACCGCCGCCATCGACCTGCAGAGCGACCAGGTCCGCTGGAAACCGGCCAAAAAATCGTCCCAATTTTCCGCCACGAGCACCGACGGCCTCACCGGCGTGATCCAAATGGAACCGCTCGCGAGCGGCTTCAATTTCACCATCGTCCGGGCCGACAGCTCCGCCCTCCGCGAGACGGCCACGGTTTTTCTGCATGCCGACCCTTACGTCATCAGCGTCAGCCACGACGGCTCGCGCGTCGCCCTGAGCGGATCCTGGGGGGGGATTGAGACCTTCCTTTCCACAGGAAAAAAACTGCCCTCGGTCAACGACCGGGAAATGGGCGTCACCTCCACCTACGGCCTGGCCTGGCACGGCACCGACCCCGCCCGGCTCCTCGGCATCTTCACGCGCTTCGGCCGCCGCGGCTTTGAGAAATCCGAAAACTGGATCATCTCGTGGGACACCGACACCGGCGAATGCACCGCCAAGCTGCGGACTGCCGCCGCCGCGAACTGCCTCGCCACCGAACCCGGCGGCACCCGCTTCGCCGAAGCTGGCGACGACAAACTCGTCCACATCCGCGACGCCACTACCCTCGCCGAGGTAACCAAATTTCGCGCCCACGACGGCCCGATCAACGCCCTCGCCTGGAATCCCGTGCGCCCCATCATCGCCACCGGCTCCGCGGATCGCAGCGTGCGCCTTTGGAACGCCGAAACCGGCGAACTCCTCGAGGAACTCCACATCGGCATGCGCGAACCCGGCGCGCTCTATTTCAGCCCCAGCGGACGCCGCCTCGCCTGCGTCACACCGGGGGAAAAAACGCTCATCTGGGAGCTGGACGAGCCCGGCTCCGTGACCGCGAAATAACGCCTGCCCGCCCGTGGCGTGGGGACTTGTCGAGCGCACCCGCGGGGCGGAGTTGCTGCTTGGCAGCGGGCCGGCTTGGTGGCAGAAAACGGGCTCGGTTCACCTGTTTAGATTCCCCGTGCGTTCCCCCATGACCAACCGCTCTTTCCACCCGACGGCGAAAATCGCGGCGCTGGCGCTGGCGTATTTCGTCGCGGGCCGGCTGGGGCTGATGCTCCCGGCGTTTGGCTCGCACATCACGCTCGTTTGGCTGCCCACGGGGATCGCGGTGGCGTGGCTGCTGCGGTGGGGTTTGGGGGGCTGGCCGGGGGTCATGCTCGGGGCGCTGGCGGTGAATTTCGGGAGCGGTCTGGCGGGGCCGGTTTGGCTGGGGATTGCGCTGGGAAATACCGCGGGGCCGGTGCTCGCGGCGTGGCTGCTGCGGCGGATGAAATTTCACGCGGCCTTTGACCGCGAGCGCGACATCCTGCTGCTCGCCGTGGCCGCGGCGGCCGGGATGCTGCTCCCGGCGAGCACGGGTGTGTCCATGCTCGCCGCGTCCGGCGCGCTGCCCGGCGATCCGCTGGCCGCGTGGCTGATCTGGTGGGCGGGCGACACCACGGGCGTGATCGCCGCGGCGCCGCTGGTGCTCGCTTGGACGCGCGCGGAGTGGCGTGCGCTCATCGTGCGCCGCGCGGAATTTCTCATCTGGCTCGGCGCGACCGCGCTCATCGTCTGGCTGGTTTTCGTCTGGAACCACGGGCTGAGCGGGCCGTGGGCGGTGGCCTTTGTGCCGCTGCCGCTGGTCGCGTGGGCGGCCCTGCGCTTCGGAGCCATCGGCACTTCGCTGGCGATCATCGCGCTGTCGGTCGGCGCGGCGTATGGGCTGGGCACGGCGCGCGGCCCTTTCTCCCACAGCAGCCCGCTCGTCGGCGTGCTCACGCTGTGGCTTTTCATGGCCACGAGCGCGGTGCTGGCGTGGCTGGTCGCCGCGCTGCACGCGGCGCGGGTGCAGGCGGGCGGCGTCCAGCGGCTGCTCGAGCAGGCGCTCACCGAGGTCTCGCTTGGCGTGCTGCTCGGCGGGCCCGACCGGAGAATCACCTACGCCAATGCCGGCTTCACCCGCCTCACCGGCTACACCGAGGCGGAGCTGCTGGGGCAAAGCTGCGCGCTTTTGCAAGGGCCGGAGACGGATCCCGCGGTCGTGGAAACGCTGCGTGCGGCACTGCGCGGCGACGGTTTTTTCGACGGCGAAATCCTCAACTACCGCAAAGACGGCACGACCTTCTGGAACGCGCTGCTCATCTCGCCCGTCCACGATGGACGCGAAGCGTGGACGGGCTTCCTCGGCATCCAGCGCGACATCACGCGGCGGCGGCTGGCCGAGATGCGCAGCGCCAGCGAGCGGGCGGTGCTGGAGCTGCTCGCCGCCGGGGCGCCGCTGGCCGCGGTGCTCGACCGGCTGGCCCGCAGTTACGAGGAGATTTTCCCCGGCTCGCTCTGCTCGATCCTGCTCCTCGATGAAGACGGCACACACCTCCGCCACGGGGCCGCGCCAAGCCTGCCGCAGGCTTTCTGCCGGGCGGTGGACGGCGTGGAAATCGGCCCGACGGTCGGCTCGTGCGGGACCGCGGCCTACACCCGGCAGATCACGCTCGTGGCGGACATCGCCAGCGATCCGCTGTGGCAGGAATACCGCGCGCTCGCGGTGTCGCACGGCCTGCGCGCGTGCTGGTCCATCCCGGTCATTTCCTCGCAGGATCGCGTGCTTGGGACCTTCGCTGTGTACTACCGCCAGCCGCAGGCCGCGCGGCCCGAGGAGATCGCCACGCTGGAGCACGGCGCGCACTTTGCCGCGGTGGCCATCGAGCGCCAGCGCCTGCTCGGGTCGGTGCGCGAGAGCGAGGCCGCGCTCCAGGCGGCTCAGGAGCGGGCCCGCCTCGGGAGTTGGGAGCTGGACCTCACGAGCCAGCGCGGCTGGTGGTCGCGCGAGATGCACCGCCTTTTCCATCACGACCCGGCGGACGGTGCGCCGGATTTCGACGGGTTCCTCGCGATGGTTCATCCCGAAGACCGCGACAAGATCGCCGCCGCGCAGGCGCGGCTCGTCGAAAGCGGACGGCCGCCGCCGGTCGAGTTTCGCTCCGACCCGGCGCGCGGGCCGATGCGGTATTTGAGCGCGACGATCGAAGTCCCCGCGCCCGAGCCGGGCCGCCCGGCGAAAGCCGTCGGTACCGTGCTCGACATCACCGCGAGCCGCGAGGCGCAGCTCGAGCGCGAGCAGTTTGACCGCAAAATGCAGGAGACGCAGAAGCTCGAAAGTCTCGGCGTGCTCGCCGGCGGCATCGCGCACGATTTCAACAACCTCCTCACCGGCATCATCGGCAACGCCAGCCTCGCGACCATGGACCTGCCGCCCAGCTCGCCGCTGCACCCCTACATCGACGACATCAGCCGGGCTGCGATGCGCGCCGCGGATCTTTGCAAACAGATGCTCGCCTACTCGGGCCGCGGGCGTTTCGTGGTGCAGCAGCTCGACCTCGGGCAGCTCGTGGAGGAGACCGCGCAGATGCTGCAAATCTCGATCAGCAAAAAAGCCGTGCTCCGTTTTCATCTCGAAAAAAACCTGCCGCCCGTGGATGCCGACGCCACGCAGCTCCGGCAGGTCATCATGAATCTGGTCATCAACGCGTCCGAGGCCATCGGCGACAAAAGCGGCGTCATCGCCCTGACCACCGGGCTGACCCGCGTGGACCGCGCCTACCTCGGCGGCACCATGCTCGCGCCCGAACTCGCGGAGGGCGAATATGTTTTCCTCGAAGTCTCCGACAACGGCTGCGGCATGGGCGCGGAAACGCAGGCGCGGATTTTCGATCCGTTTTACACCACGAAATTCACCGGGCGCGGACTCGGTCTCGCCGCCGTGCAGGGTATCGTCCGCGGGCACAAGGGCGCGCTGAAGGTCTATTCCGAAAAGGGCCGCGGGACGACTTTCAAGCTGCTCTTTCCCATCGCCACCGGCCTCGGCGAAGCGGCGACGGAAGTCCCTGCCGCACGCGCGCGCTGGCAGGGCCGCGGCACCGTGCTCGTGGTGGATGACGAGGAGACGATCCGCAGCACTGTCGCGCGGATGCTGCGGCTGACCGGCTTCGAGCCGGTGCTCGTGGCCGACGGGCGCGAGGCGGTGGAAGTGTACCGCGCGGAGCCGGAGCGGTTCGCCCTCGTGCTGCTCGACCTCACCATGCCGCACATGGACGGCGAGGAGACTTTCACCGAACTCCGCCGGCTGCGCGCCGACGTGCGCGTGGTGCTGATGAGCGGCTTCAACCAGCAGGAGGCGCTCGTGCGTTTCCCCGGCAAAGGGCTCGCGAGCTTTTTGCAAAAGCCCTTCGACGTGGAGGCGCTGCGCGTGGTGCTCCAGGGCGTGCTCGGCTAGGCGCAGGACGGAGCTTGGCGAAGCCGCCGGGGCGGGCGTAGGCTGCGCGCATGAAATCCTCCCCGCTCTCCCGCCGCACCTTTCTCTCCACCGCCACCGTGGCCGCCACCGCCGCGAGCCTGCACCAGCGCCTTTCCGCCGCCGATGCCGCGGGCGGGACGAAGGGCCACGTCAACCATTCGGTGTGCAAATGGTGCTACGCCAAAGTGCCGCTCGAAGACCTGTGCGTGGCGGGCAAGGAGATGGGCATCAGCTCGATCGACCTGCTGACGCCGACGGATTTTCCGACTTTGAAAAAGCACGACCTCGTGTGCGCGATGGTCAGCGGCGCGTCGGGCAAGCTGGCGGATGGCACGGCGGTGGGCGGGATCACGAAGGCTTTCAACCGCACGGAGCACCACGAGGTGCTGGTGCAGGCCTACGAGCCTTTCATCCACGCGACGGCGGACGCGGGTTTCAAAAACCTCATCTGCTTCTCGGGAAACCGCGACAAGATGGACGATGAGACGGGGCTGAAAAATTGCGCGGAGGGTTTGAAAAAGATCATGGCGCTGGCGGAAAAGCGCGGGGTCATCATCTGCATGGAGCTGCTGAACTCGCGCGTGAACCACGCGGACTACATGTGCGATCACAGCGACTGGGGCATCGCGCTGTGCAAGGCGGTGGGGTCGGCGAATTTCAAGCTGCTCTACGACATTTACCACATGCAGATCATGGAGGGCGACGTGATCGCGCGGATCAAGGCGGGGCACGAATACTTCGCGCACTACCACACCGGCGGC
>JAYVNN010000037.1:0-7418 GCA_043758435.1 Chthoniobacter sp. | reverse complement strand
GCGACGAACGACGGCGCGCGCCTTTACCCCGCCGCCGACGACCTCGACAAGACGAGCTGCCGCCCGGATTTCCTCATGCTCTGCTACCCGTGGAAAATTCTCGCCGACAACTCGCTCACCGAGCTGAAACCCGAAATCCACATCACCGACCAAACGCCGCCCACTTTCATCGCGCAGGCCAACGACGATCCCGGCTCGCTCGCCGAGGGCAGCACGCTCGCCTTCCTCGCTTTGCGCAAAGCGAAAGTCTCCGCCGAGCTGCACATCTACAGCACCGGCGGCCACGGCTTCGGCCTGCGCCCGAACGCCACGCAAGCGCCCGGCGACTGGCCGGGGCGGGCGGAGCTGTGGCTGCGGGCGCGCAAGCTGATGCCGTGAAACGCGCTGCGGCTGTAGGGGAAGCTGGCAGCTTCCCCTACAGCGCCGCGCGAGCCGAGTTCGACGGGTCGGGGATAAAGGAGTCGCGGACTTGAGCTACGGCGCGAAGTGGTTACGCTCCCCGCCGCCCATGAAACGCCTGCTCCCTTTTTTCCTCGCGCTCGCCGCCGTTGCCGATGTGCGCGCGCAACAAGCCGTGTCCCGGCTGGAGCCCGTGAGCGCACCGCAGGTCGCCACGGCCACGCCGCCCGCACCGACGGCCAGCGGCCCGACGGCGTCCGTGCCCGCACCGAGTTGGGAGACGCAAAAGCACGCGCGCACCTATGTCCTCGCGATCCCCGGCCCGCGCGGGCAGATCACCGACCGCAATGGCAACCCGCTCGCGCAGACCCGCGTGAGCTACAATCTCGCGCTGAGTTTTCCCACGCCGCTGACGATGACCGAGCCCGAGGTGCTGGCCTTTGCGCAGCAGCAGGTGCTCGCGGCGCGCGCGGTCACGGGCCGGCCCATTTCGCTCACGCAGGAGGCCGTCCTGAAGCATTACAAAAACCGCGGCGTGGTGCCGATGCTTCTCGCGCAGGACATGAAGCCGCCGGAGCTGGAAAACTACCACCGGACGAAGCCGCAGTACCTCACGCTGCTGCCGGTCTATCAGCGCTACTATCCGAATGACCGGCTCGCCGGCCACATCATCGGCTACGCCGGGCGCGCGGGCCGCATGCCGGACGGGCCGATGCAAAACAACGAGCTGCTCTGGCCGGATGCCGTGGGACGCGAAGGACTGGAGCAGAGCTTTGACGACCAGCTCGTGGGCAAAAACGGGCAGTACAACATCTCCTTTGACCCCAATGGGAAAAAAGCCAGCGAGCAAATCTCCATCCCGCCGCAACCGGGCTACAACGTCGTCACGACCCTCGACGCCGACCTCCAGCGGCTGTGCGAAAGCGTGCTGGAGCATGGGGTGAAGCGCGGGGCGATCGTGATGATCGACCCGAACAACGGGGACATCCTGGCGATGGCCTCGTGGCCGACCATCAACCCGAACGCCTTCATCCCGACGATCTCGCCGGAGGCGTTCAAGGCGCTGAATGACGACCCGAACATCCCGCTCATACCGCGCGCCTACCGCTCGGCGTATCCGCCGGGCTCGGTCTTCAAAGTGCCCGTGGCGCTCGCGGCTTTGCAGGAGAAAGTGATCTCGCTCGACGATGAATTCCCCTGCCCGCCGGCGATGGAAATCGGCAACCTGACGTTTCGCAACTGGAAGAAGACGGACTCGGGCTCGCTGAACTTTCGCGCCGCGCTCACGCAGTCGTGCGACACCTGGTTTTACCAAGTCGGGATGAAGACGGGCGCGCAGCACATGTATGATTGGGCGGTAAAAATGGGGCTCGGTTCGCGCACCGGCATCCCGCTTTCCGCCGAAAGCGGCGGGCGCATCCCGAATGACGAATACATGAAAAAAGCGCACGGGCGGAAAATGGGGCAGGGCGACCTCGCGAACTTTTCCATCGGCCAGGGCGACGTGGAGGTCACGCCGCTGCAAATGGCGCAGGCGATGGCGACGGTGGGCAATGGCGGCACGCTCTACCAGACGCGGCTGGTGAAGCAGGTGCAGAGCATCGACGGGCAGATCGTGACGGCGTATCCGGTGCGGGCGCGCGGGGAGTTGGGGATCGATCCGAAGATCATGAAAGAGATGCGGCGTGCGATGTCGGATGTCGTCTCCAGCCCGGCGGGCACGGCGGGAAAAGCGTCGGTCGCGAACGTGCAGGTCGCGGGCAAGACGGGCACCGCGCAGTGGGGCGCAAAGCCGCACGAGCGCACGGCGGCGTGGTTCGCGGGGTTCGCACCGGCGGAGAAACCGAAGTATGCCTTCGCCGCGATCTATGAAAGCGACGTGAGCAACAACTCCGTGCACGGCGGCACCGTGGCCGCGCCGCTCATCGGCAAGGTGCTGCGCGATGTTTTCCGCAATGAAGCAAAGATGGACAAGACCGAGAAGGCGAAGAAAAGGAAAAAGGGGAGCGACGATGAGGAACCCGAAGTGCGCAAGGCGATGCCGGTCGATCCCGTCGAACCGGTGCAGGAGTCGGGGCGGGATTAGACGGCGGCCGACGCGGGTGGCCCGGCGGTGAATCTCAGCGCCGCTGCCAGACGGTCGCCTGGGCTAGGCTCCATTGGAATTTGCGGGCGTGCTCGCGGATGAGGAAAGGCAGATCGCGCGTCGCGATGAGCCGGAAGTCATCTGCCAGCGCGGCTTGGAGACCGTCGCGTGTCGGGACGCGCTGGCCGTCGCGCTCGAATCCGCCGAGCCAATTGGCGCGCGGCGTGAACTCCTCCAGCCAAGTGTAAGGCGACGTGATGATGAGCTGCCCACCCACTTTCACCAGCGCCGCGAGCCGCTCCAGACACCGCAGCGGCTCGCGCAGCCGGTCGATGAGATTCGCCATCAGCACGACATCAAACGCGCCCAAATCCGCGCGTAGCTCCATCGCGTCACCCGTTTCAAACCGCACGCGCTCGCGATCGATTTCCGCTGGCACGAGCGCGCGGCACGGCGTCGTCAGCGCGCCTTCATCCGCGCGCAGATAATTCAGCGCGCCGTCGCGCCTCAGCGCATCCGCCGCGTCGATAAAGCGCCGGGAGAAATCCACGCCGATCACTTCGCCGCAATGCCGCGCCAGCTCGAACGTCGAGCGCCCCACCGCGCAGCCGAGATCGAGCGCGCGCGCCATTTCCGGCAGGCGCGCGGCGTCCACGCATTCGCTCACGCACCGCTGCGGATAACCGAGCGCAGCGTGCGGGCCGTCCGCATGCGGCAGCACTTCCTCGGGCGTGCCGTAGTGAAAGAGCAGGTACTCCGCGAGGAGCTTGTCCGTCTCGTAGATGTTCACTCCGCGAGCAGCGCGCGCATGTAGGCGGCGGGCGCGAAGTTTTCGATCAGCACCTCGGTCTTGCCACTGCGCCGCATGCGCACCTGCGGGACATTGATCTCCGGCGTCTTCGATGGCGAAAACAGGATGTCGTCATGCGTCGCATTCTTTTTGTTGGCGAAAAGATCGGGCGTCAGCCGCCCGCCGAGATGGTCGCTGCGACCGGTTGCGACGTGCATCGTGCCGAGGATTTTTTCGTCCTGAATGTCACGCCCCGAAACCGGTAGCTCCTGCGTGCCAAAGCCCAACTCACCCAGTTCGCCCGTCACCGGATCGGATTGCAGTTTCGCGTTGTGCTCATCCACGGTCGCCTGATTTCCACGCAGCAGCGTCGAGCGGAAGACGCGGCATTTTTCGACCGCGAGCAGCGCGATGGTGCCGTCCTCATACTTGTGCGGAAACTCGCCCGCGGCGCTCTCCGGCACGTAATAGATTTCGCCCGCCGGCAGATTCGCGATGTCCGGGCCGCCGCGGCACAGCCCGTGACTTTTCTGCGCCTCCTGCTCCGCGAGATCGAGATGCAGCGTGAATTTTTTCTCCGCAAACTCGAAGTCAATCTCCACCCATTCCGCCTGCGTCATCCCGAGTCGCAGCTTCTCCGCCTGCTTGCTCACCTCGAAATAATCCACCGCCAGACCCGAGCTGAGAATGATCTGATTCATCCCGTGCATCGTCGCTCCGCGGAAGCCGAGCTTTTTTGCAAACGCCGTCAGCGGCGCAGTCGCCGAGTAGGTCGAGACGCAGAGCACGAGGCCGTATTTTTTGTAAACGTCCTCCACCAAATCAATCTCCCGCCCGTCCGTGGCGAAGCCCTTTTCCGGCAAGTCGAGATTGCTGCCGCCCGTGATCGCATAGGCAAACATCTCGCCGCCTTCAAGCCCGAGATCTGCCATCGTCCCGTGACGCAGCCCTTGATAGACCACATCATGTGCATGGCGCTGGATGGAAAGGTCGGGGTTCTGCAAAAAGCGGAAGCCCTTGATGTCGGCAGGGTTTTCCAGATCAATGAGCACGCACACGCGCTCGCCCGGTTGCGGATCAAAAACCGTGCGCAGTAGGCGGGTCAGGCTGAAAGGCGGAAACTGGCGGGCACGGGGAGCGGCGGTGGGTTCGAAGGTGGCGTTCATAGTTTGGTTTTCGGTTTGGAGACTCATGGCGAGTGCGTATTCCTTACGCCTTACCGCTTCGGATTGTTGCACCAATCCGCGCGTGTTCGGCAAATGATTTGGCAGACGAAAACCCGCACCTTCGACCTCACCCACCGCGCTCTCATCATGGGCGTGGTCAATGTGACCGCGGATTCCTTTTCCGACGGCGGACATTTTGCCGACACCGAAAGCGCCGTCGCCCACGCGCTCCGCCTCGCGGCGGAAGGCGCGGAGATCATCGACCTCGGCGGCGAATCCACCCGCCCCGGCGCGGAACCGGTGGATGAGGCGGAGGAAATGCGGCGCGTGCTGCCGGTGATCGCGCGTCTCGCGGGTGATGCGCGCTTCGCCATTTCCATCGACACGATGAAGCCGGCGGTGGCGCAGGCCGCGGTAGCCGCGGGCGCGGAAATCATCAACGACGTGACCGGCCTCCGCGACCCCGCGATGCGCGAAGTCGTCCGCGTGACCGGCGCAGCCGCCATCGCCATGCACATGCAGGGCACGCCCCGCGACATGCAACTCGCGCCGCACTACGGGGATATAACGACGGAAATCCGGGAATTTTTTAGACAAACATTTGACGGTTGCCTACGGTGCGGAATTGACCCTATGCGCCTCGCCTTTGATCCCGGAATCGGCTTCGGAAAAACCCTGGCGCACAACCTTGCCCTCGTCCGCAACCTAGATTCCATGCGGGTCGCCGGGCGTCCGCTGGTGCTCGGCGTGTCGCGAAAATCCTTCATCAGTAAGGCGCTCGGCATCGCGGCAGTGGAAGACCGTGCGTGGCCCACGGTCGCCCTCACGAGCTATGGCCGCGCGCATGGCGCGAATGTTTTCCGCGTCCACGACGCGCGCCCGAACGCCGAGGCTCTGCGCATGACCGAGGCCATCCTCAATCCGGAGGCCGGCGCATGACGCTCGGCGATTTCGCGACCCACCATTGGAAGGACGCCATCGAAATCGTCCTGCTCGCGGTGGCCATTTACTACACTTGGAAATTCTTCCGCGGCACGCCCGGCGCGAACGTCCTCGTCGGCCTCGTCGTCATTTTTCTCGCCGCCACGCTGCTCTCGCAAATCCTCGGCCTCACCGTCATCGGCGCGATCTTCGAGAGCCTCTCCAAAGTCCTCGTCATCGCACTCGTCATCATCTTCCAACCCGAGCTGCGCCGCGGCCTCGCCGCGCTCGGCGGCAACCGCATCTTCTTCGGCGCGCAGCAAAATCGCGCGACCCTCGACCTCGTCCGCGAGATGACTTTCGACCTCGCCAACCGCCAGCTGGGCGCGCTCATCGCCATCGAGCGCGGGCAGAATATCGAGAGCATCGCCGAGAGCGGCGTGAAGATCGACTGCGCGCTTTCGAGCGAAATGGTGGTCAGCGTTTTTTTCCCGAAGACCCCGCTGCACGATGGCGGCATCATCATCCGCGGCGACCGCATCGTCTCCGCCGCGTGCATTTTCCCCGTCACCCAGCGCGCCGATCTCGACCGCACCCTCGGCCTGCGCCACCGCGCGGCGCTCGGGCTCGCGGAGGAAAGCGACGCCATCGTGATTGTCGTCTCCGAGGAGACGGGCGTGGTTTCGCTTTGCCACCGCGGCGTGATCGAAAGAAACTTCGAGCCCGAAAGTTTCGGGCGTCGCCTCGCCCAGCTCTTCGCCCTCAAAGATGAAAACGATCCTCCACAACTGGCTGGCAAAAATGCTCTCCCTGGTGCTCGCCCTCATCCTGTGGTCGGTCATCAAAAAGAGCCTCGGACCGACCACCTCGCCTTCTGACTTTCGCTTCGACGCGGACGCAAAGTTCCAGTTCGACACCTCCCGCTATGGCAACCCCGCAAAAAAATAATCCGCCCGCCAAGGGCAACGGCGAGCGCCGCATCTTCGGCACCGATGGCGTGCGCGGCACCGCGAATATCGAGCCCGTCACCGCCGAGACCGCACTGAAGCTGGGCCGCGCCGCGGCGCACATTTTCACGCAGATGAGCGTGCTCGCGGGACGCTCCAGCGGACGCACGACCATCGTCATTGGCAAAGACACGCGCCTTTCCTGCTACATGCTCGAAAACGCGCTCGCCGCCGGCGTCATGTCGCTCGGCGCGGATGTGCTTTTCATCGGCCCGCTGCCCACGCCCGGCACCGCCTACATCACGCGCTCGCTGCGCGCGGACGCGGGCATCGTGCTCAGCGCGTCGCACAATCCTTACGAGGACAACGGCATCAAATTTTTCCGCCACGACGGCTACAAGCTCGACGACGAAGTCGAGAAGCGAATCGAGGATTTGGTCTTCAGCGGCGAGATCGAAAGCATTCGCCCAACCGCTGGAAAAATCGGACGCGCCACGCGCATCGACGACGCCCTCGGGCGCTACGTCGAGTTTGCGAAACAGAGCTTTCCCCGCGGCCTCACGCTCGACGGCATGCGCATCGCCGTCGATGTCGCGAACGGCGCCGCCTACAAATCTACGCCCTGCATTTTGCGCGAACTCGGAGCCGACGCCATCGTTGCGCACAACACCCCGAACGGGCGCAACATCAACCGCGACTGCGGCAGCACGCACCCGGAGGAAATCCAGCGCCTCGTCAAGGAGACGAAGGCGCAAATCGGCATCAGCCACGACGGCGACGCCGACCGCGTGGTGCTCTGCGACGAGGACGGCGAGATCGTGGACGGCGACGAAATCATGGCCATCGCCGCGCTCGATTTCATGCGCCGCGGATGCCTCGCGCAGAACACCCTCGTCGCCACGGTGATGAGCAATTTCGGCCTCGACGAAACGCTCGCCAAACACGGCGGGCGCATGCTGCGCACGAAAGTCGGCGACCGCTACGTCATCGAGGCGATGATGAAGGACGACCTCAACGTCGGCGGCGAACAAAGCGGGCACATGATCTTCCGCGATTTCTCCACGACCGGCGACGGCATCGTCAGCGCGCTGCAAATCCTCCGCATCATG
>JAYVNN010000036.1:0-7418 GCA_043758435.1 Chthoniobacter sp. | reverse complement strand
ACGACCCACAGCCGCCCGCGCGCGTCCCACTCGAAGGCGACCGGCGATTCGACGAGCGGCTCCGCGGCGACGAGTTCGACGGTGAAGCCGGGGCGCGGGCGCATCGCCGCGAGCGAATCCTGCGGAGACAGCGGCGGCGGAACGTCGAACGCGATCAATTCCTTGAACGATCGGCGCAGCGTGTGCGCCTCGAGTTTGAAAGTGTCCTCGTTTTGCCAGACTGCATGGCCGTCGCGGAACCACGCGCCATTGTCGTGCCCGTCGCGCACGAACGGCGGGATACGCAGCGCATCCGCGCCTGCGCGGTCGAGCGTGCGGACGACGTGCGGCCAGCCGCGCTTCCAGCCGAGTCCGTCCTTCACCTTGCCGGCCCAGAGGTGAATCGAGCAGCCCGCTTCGTTCGACTGAAAAATATCGTCGTAGCCGTCGCCGTTGAGGTCCACGAATCGCAGGCCGTTGTCGCGGCCCTTGTCATCCACGACCGCGCAGCCGTCGGGCAGCGCGTAGCCCGCGGGCTTCCACTGCTTCTCCGCGTCGCTCCACGAGAAAATGTCATGGTTCGCGAGCAGCTCGCACACGCCGTCGTTGTCGAAGTCGCGGAAGCGGATGCCGACATCTCGGGGCTTTCGCACTGCATCCTCCAGACTGCTCAAGCCGCTAGCCAGCAGTTCATCATGTTCCCATCTCTCGCCATTCCATGTAAAAAATAGAGGGTAAAAAACGGTGCCGACGGCAAGCGCAGAGGCCGCACCGGAAGCACGCACGACGCCGAAACGAGCATCATCAACGAAAGCAATTTTGGAAACGAACTCGTTAACGGTTTCCAAAAGGAAAGGCGTGCGCGCTTCATGCCAACGGTTTTCTTTGGGTCGCCAAACTCTGGTCAAATCGACGCCATCAGGGCGATCCCGGTCAGCCAAAACATCCATGAAGCCATCTCCATCAATGTCGAGCAGGCGGCTAGGTTCGCTTAGCCAATCTCCGGCTCCGGCAGGCTGCCACGAAGGCCGAAGCGAACCGCCCCGCAGCGCATTTTTTTCAATGCGCTCCAGCGCTTCGCGGAAGGTGAGGAACTTCACGCGCTTGCCAAATTTTTCCTGCGCGTAATCAATGAACTCCACCCACTGCTCGGGCGAACTCCAGCCGTGCGGGTGGAAGACGGTCGTCATCACGCCCTGCTTCGCGACGACCCAATCGAGCGCGGCTTTCCAGTCGGCGAGCGTCTCGGGATTTTTCGCGCCCTGCGCGTTGAAGGCATGCCAGTCGCTCGGCGTGATGCACGGGAATTCCCAGCACACTTTCCCGACGACGTACGGATACGGGTAGTCCTCGATGAAGCCCGCGTAGTCGCCGAGCGAGATTTTCACCGGCGGCTTCAACTCGGCCGGGAAATATTTCGCGAAGCGCTCGCCGTCCTTTCCACTCGGGTGCACGAAGACGGACGAATCAATGGACAACGCGTGACCCTGCTCGCTCGTGCGGTTGAAAATTTCCGCGAAGAAGCGCGGGCTCGCGGAATTCATCGAGTCGCAGCACGGCATGCGGAAGGCGACGGGCCGGTTGTTCGGAATGCTCGCGAGCAGGTCGAGGCCGCCGAGCACGGTGTGCCGCGCCTCGTCGAGCGTGGCCTTGCCGAGCAGCGGGCACGGATGCGTGAGCGTGTGGACTTCGAGCGAGAGGCCCTCTTTCAACCACGACTGCAACTGCGGATCGCCGGGCGGCACGCTGTTCGTCATAATGCTCACAGGAGCGCGGCCATCGATTTTTTTCAGCCGGTCCAAAATGGGCCGCAGGAACGCCTCATATTTTGCGGTGTCGCGCATGTCGTCGATCGCGAGGATGACGACGGCATCCACGCCCGGCTCGCCGATCCACTGCGGCGTGGTAAATTTTGCCGAGTTGCCCGACGGCCAGAATGGCGACGAGTCGTCGAGATACGTGAGGCGATTGCCGTCCGCGGCATGTGCAGCGAGTGCGGCGGCGAAGAGGAGGGAGATTGCGCGCATGGGAAATGGATGAACAGCCGGGTTCCGTTGTTCAACTGTCAACATTCTGACACGTTGACCCGAACCCTCGAGATGGAGGATGAGAATTCGAAACCGCTGTGGGATGCAATTTAAGCGCGATGGATGGGCTGTGACAGCCGGAGCGGGCAGCCCAACGCATAGGCGCGTTGGATTGAGAGACTTATGTCATCGGTTGACATTAACGACCCCTCTTTTCGATTCTTACATACCGATACGGAAATGTGCCTTGGTCGTTCTTGAGCACTATTTGCTTGTGGCTCGCCTCCATGATAATTCGCGCACTGCCATTCTCGATGAGTCGCTGGTTCTCGACTCGCCATGTCCCCTTCGTGGTGCTCGTATCTACAGGCAACATCCGCCATGTTCCGTCGGACATATATTCGTAATCGTGCCGACCGGTGGTCCACTTCCCTACCATCACTTCTCGTAGCTCGGCATCTGGAATAGACACAACCATACTTGTCATGTTCAGCCGATTCAGGCGCTGCAACTCCGCATCCGAGGCGCCAAGCGGATCTTTCTTTTGGGTTGCTGCCTCAAAGGTAAGTAGCGAACTAAATACGCACATTAGGATAAAGGAATATTTCATAGTCGAGGTGTGCCACAAAGCTGTTTTGAGTGCAAGAGGATCGATGATCGTATGGGTTCGCGCCTAACGAGACCACTGAACCCCGGGGAGCTTCCGTGCGCCTTCTAGAATGGCCGGGACACGTTGCGCGATCGTCGCCATGGAATCTTACCCCCTGTGGGCGCAAATTGGACGAGCAGCGCTTCGGCGATTTCGAGCGCCTACTATCGGATTTGCTTCACCGTTGTTTCCCCTGCGATGTCATGATGAACGGCCCGGCGAGACGCACCGCTTCGAGCAGCCCCTTGTCCTTTCGCAGCTTCACCAGCCAGTCTCGCTGCACCTCCGCCAGCGCCTGCGGGGCGTTGCCGGTTTTGAATGCGCGGACGTAAAAGTCGAACATCACCTGTACAGTCGTTTCATCGCTGATCGGCCATAAGGTCATCAGGAGATTCTGCGCGCCGGCTTGGATGAAGCCGCGGCGGAGACCGAGAACACCCTCACCGGCGCGGATCTCGCCGCTCCCAGTGTCGCAAGCCGAGAGAACCACCAGCCATGTGCCTTTCAGGTTTAGTCCGCCGACTTCCTCGGCCGTTAGGATCCCGTCGTTCGCACTTGGCGGAATGCGGGCACTCTTCCAAGCCTCCAGGGTGTCCTGAGCTCCGGCGAGGGCAAGACCGCTGCGAAGCATTGGATTCCGAGGCAGGGAGCGAGCAGGGGAATTACTTTCGTCCGACAGGGTTTCGGGAAGGATAAATCCGTGTGTTGCAAGATGCAGGATGCCCGGCGACACGATTCGCGCGAGTGCAGCTTCGGTTGCATCAATGCCAAGGTGTAACTCGGGTTTCCAGCCTTGAGCTGAGGCTAGGGCCGCCAGCCCGGACGCCTCGCGTGCAGTTCCAGCGAGTTCGGGCAGGGATAACTTGCCGATATCCCTGCGCTCCACTGCACGCATGACGAAGGGATCAAGAGACGCGGCGGCTTTCGAATCCGGGTGAATATTGTGAAAGCTGGGGTTTGCAAAGATAGTGCAACTTTTCGCAACAGCAGATTCCGCCACCGTTACTGGGATCAAGTCGCGGCCCGATGCTACGTATCGGATGGAAAAATCCTCGGCAAGAAACCGGCCGGTGCCGTCAGCCAGCGCGGCGAAGGAAACCGAGTTGAATGCGCCATCCGGGCTGATGGCGATGATCTTCGTGTCGCGCGGCAGGGCCGCGGCAAGCGGTTTCCACACCTGATCGAGGAGTTGTGTCGAGACGCGAGTCAGCGTTGCTTCGTCGGTCTTTCCACGTGACGATTTTTGATACAGCACCACGAGTTCGTCTAATCTTTTCGCCGAACCGAGTGGAATCCAATGCGGATCACCGTTGGAGGCGATGACTACGGCACCGTAGCGTGCCTCATATTTTCGTCGGCCAATCGGATGACGGTAGCGGATGAATTCGATGAGCGCGCTGTCAACCGGGATGCCTTTCTGGACTTGGCCCACGTTTACATTGAGCTCACGGCGAACCTGTCCAAGAATACCAGCTCCCGTTGCGATACGATTGTGGAGTTCCTCAATTTTCGCGACCAGTGCGGGCCGCAGGTCGTTGGATTTGGGATTATCACGTTTGCCGATCGCGGCGGAAAACTCAGCGTTAGCGAGTTCCTGCTTGGTACGTTGCAACTCGTCATAGAGTCCACTCTGACCAGTCCGCGCAGACTGCCCGGCGATGCGCCGGTCTTCCAGCAGCGAGTCGAGGACGAGACCTTTGTAACACAGCACGTTGTGGGCGAGTTCCATCGGCCGGTCTGCGGCGGCGAACACACAATAGGGGTCAAAGGATGATTGAAAGGCGAGCCGCTGTCGCTCAGATCCGAAGGCAAGCAGTTTACGAGTGCGCTCCAGACGCGCGCTTTCGACAGTGACAGTGCAAGCCAATGCTTCGTCGCGGAGCCCGCGCTCCAGCGCAAGGACTGTTTCGTCCGCCGCAAGCGCTAATAGGTCGGCGGGACTGGTTGCCGTTTCGGTCTTAAAGCCCGGAATCTGTGGCGGCGGTGCCGCGAAAATCGCACGAGCTTGACGGAAATATCGGGCTGCCTCATCCAAATGCCCGTTTGAATGGGCTATCAGCCCGAGGCGATGGAGGCACTCGCCTTTTTGTGGCATCGCTCCCAAATGCAGTTCATCATAAATCTTTGAAAATCGAGTGTAAAGTTCAGCAGCCTTCTCATAGTCGCCGCGTTCGAACCGCAAGTCGGCCAACGGACCGAGTTCGAGCAGCACACTCATTGGGTTACTTGGCTTGGGCCATGGCAGTGCAATCGCGCGGTTGGAGAGTATTGCCGCCTTTTCATTTTCTCCCAAGGCTCGATGGTTACGTGAAGCGCTGATCAATGCGACCTGAAGGGCATCGCCGGTTCCCTTTATGCCCGCTTCGGCCAGTTCGAGAATCCTAATACGGAGTGGCTGAGCTTTTTCGTAGTCGCCGAAGAACTCGTAGAAGTCGGCGGCTTCGGTAAAGATTTGCAGCAATGACAGCGCCTCAAACTCACCGGGCTTCTTCCGAGACATTGCGACGAGGCGATCGATGGCCTGTGCGGCCTTGGCGAGATCACCGATGTGCCTGTATTCGGAGGCAAGACTCGATAGGGTGTTGAAAGAATGGATTGTATCGACCCCGTATTTGTTTTCCTCCGCAGCGAGAAGTTTTTCATGAATTGCAATGAGTTCTCGCGGGTCGGTAATTCCAGCAGTCTGAAAGTCGGGCACCTTGGAGGTTCCATCCGGATCGCCCTTGCTCAAGCGAGTTCGCACAGCGGTGACGCGCTGCTGCGCCTTGCGAGAGCCTTCGAAATCCTGCTGCCCCAAGAAAGTCAGTGGTAGCAAATCCAAGATGCTTCCAAACCGCTCCAAATCGGTTGGCTTGAGTGTTCGCTCGAACACTGCGAGTGCTTGTTCCAGAAGTTTGCGTCCTTTCGCCGTCTCACCGTTCGAGGCATGCCAGCCACCAATATGGAATAAGCTCTTGGCGAACTGTGGCGACTCCTCGCCGAAGTGCCGACGGCGGATGCCTTGAGCGCGTTCGAATAGCTCACCCGCTTGTGGAGCCTTTCCTAAGCGGCTCGCGTAACCGTCAAGGGCGTCAGCCGTTTCAGGATGGTCTTGCCCATAGGCTTTCTCCGCGATCTTCAGCGCCCGCTGGTAGTAGCCATTCGAAACGGGAGTTTCCGGGGCACCACGCAGTCCACCACTCTTCATGGCCTCCTTAATGGCTGCGTTGATTTCACCCGCAATGCTGAGTTGGCCGGCAATTTGCAGGAAAGGAATCAACTCCGCCGATTCTTTCCCAAATTTTTTCTCGCGGACTTGTATAGCATTCCTTGCGAGCCTCAGAGCTTCATCCCGCTTCGCCTGTGACCGGTCAAACTGTCTCGCCTTCATCAGATCTGTCCCTTCGTCACGGAGCGCGCGAATTTCCGATAATTCCTGGCTATGCAATTGCACAACGGAGACGGCAGCGAGCAAGCCAAGAAGGAGAACCCGCAAAACCGCGCGTGTGGTCCGAAAATGCAGGGACGTTTTCTCTGATGCTCTTGGTATTCTCATTGGGGTCTCGAGTTGCTGCGTTTCAATCGGTCGGGATCGCCGGGTGGCCATCTGCCGCGATCCTGCGTCAGCGGCGAGCGATGGGTCAAGCGATCCATGCACGTCCGTTCAACGTCTGGTGTGATTCGGTGCGGGACAACGATCCCTTGCTTGCGATGTCAAAGCGGCGCGCGGGTGCCGCAAGGTTTTGGACTGCGGCAGTCCTCTGCCGCTTTTGGGGGAACGAGAGGTCAGCCGATGGAAAAGCGCCAGAGGACTGGCGCAGTCCAAAAGCTCGCGCATGTTCGTGGCGCGTTCGCTGATGCGGCGACCCATTTTCGCACGCTCGATTTTCAATCACAACACCCCTTACCGCGTTGCTGTGACGTTGACCGCGGTGCGTCGGGCTGATTCAATCCCGCGCATGAAACTCCTCGGGATACTTTCCGGCCTGCTTGGGCTCGGTGCATGCCTCCTTGCCGCTCAAGCCGTGGATGAAACCAAGCCTTACGGGCTGGCTTGCGTCACGGTTATTGATGCCAAGGCGAACAAGGAATCCGTGCTCGGCGGGGACATCCAGCAGTCTGCCGGTCGTCAACTGACCGTGCATCTCGACGCAAACTCACAGGGGGAAGTGCTGCTCGTCGCCCTGACGAAAAAGGAGAGCCGGCTCGCACACGGATGGCGGCCTGTCCTGCTGCCGCTGAAGGAATGGAGTGAGTTCACCGCACCGCCCGCGACGGGAAAGTGGATCTTCACGGATGCCACAGAAGCGTTTGAGGTATTCGTCGTGTTCATCGCAAAGGACGCGCCGGGCATTGAGAGCATGCGCAAGCTGGTGGCGCAGTTGGGAGCACCCGGAGCGGAGGCGGCGACTTTGAAAACTCAATCGCGTCTGCTCCGCGAAGAGCTGCAGAAGTGGCAGTCCGCCGCCGGTGCGCTCGCACATGCTCCAGCGGCGTCTCCCACGGGGATCGGCGGCACCGTGCGCGCGCCCGGTGAGTTCCCGTGGCGGACGCTGGCCCGCAAGGCGAACTTCAGCGCAGCGCAACCGGCCATCATCGTCTTCCGAAGTGCCGCCGCGAACTAGAGCGCGGCATGCATTTATATCGGTGGAACGCGACCTCCGGGCGCGTTTCTCTCCGCGGGCGCCCACCCCAGCGTGCCCGGAGGTCACGCTCCACCTCGCGCCAGCTTCTTCTCCACTCGCGCTGCACTCACAAAATGCATGACACGGTCTAAGCCGGAT
>JAYVNN010000035.1:0-7435 GCA_043758435.1 Chthoniobacter sp. | reverse complement strand
CTCGGCAATTCGCCCGACCCGCTCGACCTCATCGCGCAGTACGGCGCGGACGCGCTCCGCTTCGGCGTGATGCGCAGCGCGCCGCTCGGGGCCGACATTCTTTTCGACGACAAGAACGTGGAGCTGGGCCGCAACTTCTGCACGAAGCTCTGGAACGCCGCGCGCTTCCGGCAGATGGCCGGGGGAAAGGCGGAAGACGGAGGGCGGAAGGCGGAAGAGGAAACCGCCGCCGCTGAATCTTCCGCCTTCCGCCTACCGCCTTCCGCCTTTCCCATCGAAGGCGAGATCAACCCCGTGCTCCTCACGAGCGACGACAAATGGATCCTCCTCCGCCTCAACGCCGCAATCCGCGAAGTTTCCACCGCGCTCGACGAATACCGCTTCAGCGACGCCGCGGCCACGCTCTACCGCTTTTTCTGGAGCGAGTATTGCGACTGGTATGTGGAGGCGAGCAAGGCGTCGCTTTACGCCAACGCGGCGGCGTCGGGCGAAACCGCACCCATCATCGGCGACTTCGAGCAGCGCAAAGCGAACACGCTCGCCGTCATGGATTTCGTCCTCGGGCACACCCTGCGGCTGATGCACCCGTTCCTGCCCTTCATCACCGAGGAACTCTGGCACGCCCTCGGTTTCCACGACGACCTCCCCGCCGACCAAGGCGGACGCACCATCATGTTCGCCCACTGGCCCGCGCCGCTCGACAACGATTTCTACCACTACTACGACCTCGACCCCAGCGCCGAGGAAGCCGCGGACAACAAATACGAAGTCGTCAATCGCGGTCGTGCCCTCCGCCGCGACGCCAGTATCGCCAGCAACAAACGCGTCCGTTTCATCCTGCAAAGCGCCACGCCGCTCCTCCCGCACGACATGGAAGTGCTGAAAATTCTGCTCAATGCGGAACCGTTCGAGGTCGTGGAAACCTACGACGCCCCGCGCGGCACACCCAGCACGCTCACCCCGCTCGGCACGCTCTTCCTCCCGCTCGAAGGGCTCATCGACGTAGCCGCCGAGCGCGAGCGCCTAACCAAAGAAATCGCCAAAGTCGAAGACGAACTCGCCAAGGTGCGCGCCAAGCTCGCGAACCCCGCCTTCGCCGGCAAAGTCCCGCCCGCCGTGCTCGCCGAGCACCACCAGCGCGAAACGGCGTGGGCAGAAAAGCTCACGCAGCTCGCGCGCATGCGCGACGCTCTAGGCGAAGGCTGAGCAGGCGTCCATTCGAGTCGGCCATCCCCTGAAAATAGCCCAGCACTTTAGTGCTGGGTACGGATGGGAAAAGCGACGCCAGTCCCGCAGGGACGGAAGAACCGTTCTGCCGTCCCTGCGGGACTGGTTTCGCTTTTTGCTGCATGACCCAGCACTAAAGTGCTGGGCTATTTTCAGAAGACACAGAAGCCGGGTTTTGGCCCCCGCTGAGTGCGTTCGCGGTTGCACGCCTGGCGGGGTTCGCGTTCCTTCGCGCGCTGCGCATGCCCGTTTCACTCCACGACCTCTCCTTCCCCGCGCTCGAACGCGCGCTCGTCGCCGACGGCTTGCGACCCGCGCACGCGCGAACGCTGTGGCAGGCCGTGCAGCGCGATAGCGCGCTCACACTCACGGAGCGCGCGGAGTTTCTCCCACCGCTCACGCGCTGGGTCGCGGAGTACGTCGGCCAAGGCGCGCGCTTTTTTCTCGATGAACCCGCAGTCGCCGCCGACACCGCGAGCAGCGACGGACTGACGCGGAAATTTCTCCTCCGCCTCGCCGACGGGCAGACCATCGAGACCGTGCTCATGGGCTACACCGGCCGCACCACCGCGTGCGTGAGCACGCAGGCGGGCTGCGCGATGGGCTGCGTGTTTTGCGCGACGGGGCAGATGGGTTTCGTCCGGCATCTGCGCGCGGGCGACATCGTGGCGCAGGTGCTCCACGTCCAGCGCGCGCTGCGGACGCGCGGCGCGGCAGGGCTGCGGAACCTTGTGCTTATGGGCATGGGCGAGCCGCTGCACAATTACGACGCCGTCCTGACCGCCCTCGAAATCCTCACCGACGACCGCGGCGTGGCGCTCGCACCGTCGCGCGTGACGATCAGCACGGTGGGCGTGGTGCCCGGCATCCTGCGGCTGGCGGAGGAAAAGCGCGCCTTCAATCTCGCAGTCAGCCTGCACTCCGCCGATGCCGCAGAGCGCGCCGCACTCGTGCCCGCGAGCCGCCGCTGGCCGCTGGATGAACTGATCGCCGCCTGCCGCGAGTACGGCGCAAAAACCGGGCGGCGGATTTTTTTCGAGTGGACGCTCATCGCGGGTGCGAACGACTCGCCGCGGCATGCGGAGCAAGTCGCCACCTTGCTCGCCGGCATGCACGCGCATGTGAATCTCATTCCCCTCAACCCGACGAACGGCTTTGCCGGCACCGCGAGCGCAGGCCCGGCGGCGCGGGAATTCCAGCGCGTGCTGCGCGAGCGCGACCTGCCGAGCACCGTGCGCCAGCGGCGCGGGATCGACGTGGCCGCGGGCTGCGGGCAGCTCCGCGCAGAAAAGGCGCGGACCGCCTAGAGCTTGTCATGCACTTCGGCATGGCGTGCGCCGAAGATGGCCAAAGGCCCGGCGACAAGCCAGCCCTGGGCAACGCCCTGGGTAAAGCGTGAAAACAGACCAAGCCCTGAAGGGGCGTAACAACGTGTATCGCCTTTTCAGGGCTTATCTTTTTTTCGCGGGTTCCCAGGGCGTTGCCCTGGGCTGGCATGTCTGCGCACCGTTGGTGCTCCCTCCCTCCAGTCGCGTAAAGTGCATGACACGCTCTAGCGTTCAAGAAGCGGTCGCGTGATTTTTCCGCTGGCGAGCGGGCGGAGGGTTTCGAGGCCGGTGAGTTCGTAGTTGGCGACGCGCGGGCGGATGGTGGCGACGGACATTTTTCCCTCCAATGATGTGCAAATCGTGGCGGTGGAAATCTTGTCCGCAGCATCGAATGCGGCTCCGAGGATGAATCCATCGGCGGTCACAAACTGCCAGCCCTCGTCGGCTTTTTGTATGAGCGCAAACTTCTCCAGCGGCACCGCGGGAACGGGGACGGGAAGCGTTTTCCAGTCGCCGTCCCCCGCCCGCTCAAAGACGAGTTCCGGGCCCGGCGCGAGCGGCGCGAGGACGAGGAGAATGCGGTCTTTTTCCACGGCGTAGCGCGCCGCGCGCATGGGGTCGCGGGTGATGACACCGAGGCAGGCGGCGCGTTGGGTGGCGGGGTCGATGCGCCATTCGCAGCCGCTCGCGTACATGAGCAGCGGGTCGCGCGGATTGATCGCGGCGGCAGGCGAATCGGGTGGCTCGAAGAATTCGCGGACGAGGCGGCCTTCGGCGGCGTCGGTGCTCCAGACGCTGATGCGCCGTGGGACGGCGTCGCCTTCCGCGACCCAGAGCTGGCCGGTGGCGTCGAGCGCGAGGGCGCGGATAGACTTCATCCGGTCGGACTGCCACGGGCCGAGCGGAGCGCGACCACCCGGTTTTCCGGCGGTGTAGGTGAAGCCCTCGGTGTCGATGGCGGAGCGGGCCTGGACTTGGTGAAACGGCTGGCCGAGGCCGACGAAGATGTCGTGCATGTGATGCTTCGCACCGTCGCCGATCATGGTCAGCGCGGTGATGCGCTCGTCGCGGTCGAGCGGCGTGAGGTCGCTGGCGACGACCCAGATGGGATCGTGGATGAGCAGGAGTTTGCCGATGACGCCGCCTTTCAGCGCGGTCACGACAAAGTCCGCATCGACGAGCGTGCCGGGCTTCTCGGGCGTGTCGCTTTTCGTGGCGACGGAATCGACCGCGCCGGGCGGTGCGCCGACGATGGTCTGCAAATAGGCACCGGTTTTCGCGTCGAGCACGGAGACGAATTCGCCTGCGGTGAAGCTGAGATAGATGCGCCCGTTTTTCACCGCGAGGTAGTCGGCGAGTTCGGGTTTGCCCGTGCTGCCGGCGGGCCAGAGCGAGGTGATGCGGAGGTCGGTGCGGCCATCGGGCCACGGGAGCGCGGCTCCGTCTTTCGCGCTGAGTTGGTAAAGCGCGCCGCCTTCCGCATCGGGGCCTTCGCCGCCGAGGACGAAGACGGTGCCGCCATCCGCGGCGAGCGCGCGGCAACCGGAGAGCGCACCGCGGCGGTGCGTCCAGCGGACGGTGCCGAGGGTGTCGCACGCGACGACGGCATCTCCCGCGGCGGTGGTGAGCGACCAGCCGAGATAGACTTGCGCGTCGTCCGCGGCGGCGGCGCTGGGGATGCCGCGGTCGCCGCCGAAATCGCCGACGGTGCCGCGCAGTTTGAGCGCGAGGCCGTCGTGGATGACGGCCCGCCACGAATACTCGCCGGGTGGAAATGCCGCGGCATCCCACGCGGCTTCGTGATCGCCTGCGGCGAAAGACGCGCCGGTGAGGAGCTGCTGCGCGAGCGTGCCGTCGGGGCGATAGACGTTGAGCGACACAAAGCCGGGCCGCTCGGTACAAAAGCGGACGGGCACCGCCGCGTGCGCGCACAGCGCGTGCGCGCACAGCGCGAGCGCGAGCAGCGCGGCGAGCGCCTTCATTTCGGCGGTGCGCCAGCGGGCGGCGTGGCGGTGAATTGCAGCGGCTCGCTCCACCGGCTGTAGCGTCCGTTGCTGTCCTTCATCCGCACGCGCGCGCGGTAGGTCACGCCGGGTTTCGTGAGATTGATCGGCAGGCGCAGCGCGGCGTTGAAAGGCGCGAGGTCGGCGGAAGTCCACACACTTTCCATCTCGTAGCGGCGCGGCTGGCCGGGCTGGTAGCCGGGCAGGCCGGGCGCAGCGATTTCGCCGAGCCGCCATTGCACGGCGGCAAATTGTTTGCCGCTTTTCGAGGCGAAAGGCGTGGTCGCAAAGGCGAGCCCATTGGCCGCGTAGCTGGGCAGGCCGGTGTAGGAAATCACGGGCCGGTCGGGGATGTCATTGGATTCGGAATCGGCGACGAGATAGCCGTAGCCGTAACCGGCGGGGATGCCGTCATCGAGTTTCCACGGCGTGCCAGCGGGGCGCGCGTTGGTGCAGAAATCGGCGATGAATTTCGCGAAGCCGAGGAAGTCCGGCGTGGCGAGTTTACGATCCCAGTTTCCATCCGGGCCGCCCTTCACGGGGTTGCGGTAAAAGGCTCCTTTGTCTGTGGTGCGCGGGTGGAAATTCCACAGGCACTGATCGAGTTCGGGCCAGCCGAGGCGCTGCCCGGCGGGGTGCATGATTGAGACGTATTCATCGACGAGCTGAAAAAACTGCCCGCCGTTTGGCCGCACGTCGTCGCAGAAAAGGTCGAGGATTTCGCGGCAGCGGTTGCGGTACTCGTTGCGCAGCGGCGGCACATCGAGGCAGCGCGCGAGGTCGATGCGACCGCTCTGATGCGCCTTCGGGATGAACATCATGTCGAGGTCCCACGGAATCGGCGTCCAGCGGTTGTCTCCGCCGTGGTAGAGGTAGTGGTTTTCGTTTTCGCGCAGATCCACGTTGGCGAGCAGCCGGTTCATCGCGTGAAAGCTGTAGTAGTCCGGCAGGTTCACATTCGCGCGCCACCACGCTTCGTCCGCGCCGCCGCGCGCTTTGCCCATGAAGCTGTCCACGTCGCCGTTGCCTTTGTCCTGCTTCGCGGCCTGGTGCTTTTTGTCGCCGCCGCGGGCCATGCGGTAGAGATTGCCGTCCGGCAAATCGCGCTCGTGAAGAAAGCCACCGTCGGGATCTTCGACGAGCAAATACAGCCCCCAAAGGTCGCCAACGTACTGATCTTTCGTCTGCTCCTCCGCGCCGTCGATGACGCGGAACTGCACATGCCGGCAGCGCGACGCCGGCACGCCCGCGATTTCGTACGAGCGAAAAGACAGCGCCTCGTCGAGGCCGGCCATGCCGCGATTGGTCTGCACCCACGGGCTCGCGCAGGCGTCCATCGAGACGCTGTCCATGCCGCGTTTCAGCGGATGGCTCGTCATTTCTGCGGGTTGAAAATCGCGCGCCGGATTGAATTTGAAACCCCACTTGTTCTTCCCGCAGAGGTTCGTGCTGCCCTGCCCGCGGTTGTGGAATTCGATGTGGTCGTACACTTTTCCGTCGGCGATGAGCGTGCCAAAAAACTGCTTCTTGTTCGCGCCGCCGTCCCACTGGCTTTTGTCCACGTCGTCCTGCACGGCGATGAGCGTCATCGCGGGCAGTGTGTTGAAAAGCGGCGCGGGGAAAGTCACGGGCTGGCCTTCGCCGGGCTTGCCGGGAAAGCCCGTCCACGCGGGCGGCGCGGTGTAGCAGAAGTAGGAAAAATTCGGGCACGCATCATCGGAGTAGGGCACGCGCACGGTCTGGCCTTTCGCGTCCTCGGCGGAAATGCGGTAGCGGATGAGGCGGCGATGCACTTGGAGCGTGGCGGGGAGCACGGCGGTGAAAACGCCGTCGCCCGCTTTCGCGTCGCCGTCTTTGCCGTCATCGCGCATCGGCACGGGCGTCCAGGTTTTTTCAAAGGCCTCGTCAGTCTTGCGGATGTATTTGCCCGGTTCCTCGATCTGGTAAAGCAGCGTGACCGACTTCACTCCGCCCGGCGAAAGAACGCGCGCCGCGACCCGCACCACTTCGCCCGCTTTCGGCTGGATCGGCCCGTGCCCGATGGCGCTGATGCTCGGTGGCGGCGCGTCCGCGGCAGTGGAGTTTTTTTCGCCCGGCGTCGGTTTGCCGACTTCGGTTTTGCCATTCGCAAAACCGGAACTGCGCCACGAGCTGCCTGCGAGATGATCCATCGCGGGGTTCACAAGTTCGAGCGACGAGCCCTCGCCATCCGCCGCCGTGGGCCACGGAAAACCGACGCCATATTTCACCTGATCCGCGACCGCGCCCTTCGCGTCGCGCAACTCAATCGACTCGCCGCCGCTCTTGAGTTTCCCCTTCCACTTCCCGAGCGCGTCTTTGCCGAAGGCGGCTTTGAAACCGTCGAGATTGTTCGCGATGACGACATAGCCGCCGGCTGCGATTTTCGCGTCCGCGGGGAAAGTGAACTTCACGCCGTCGTCGAATTTCCATCCCGCGAGCGGCACCTCGGCGGGGCCGGAATTGAACAGCTCGATGAATTCCGAAGGCGAGGTTTTGTCCTTCGGTTTGTAGTAGATTTCGTTGATGACCACAGCCGCCCGCGCCCCCCTTGTAGCGAGGGCGGCGAGGAAAACAGCGGTGAGGAATTTGGGAAGATGGCGCAACACAACGAAGAGCAGAAGCAGGCGCGGGTTATTAGGCGCGAGCCGCCCGCGCTGCAAGCTACGCGCGTCGGTGCGCCGCGCAGCGGCCCTCCCTCGGCTGTCATTCTGAACGCAGCCGTTGGAGGCTTTGCGACAATGGCGGAGTGAAGAACCTCCATCTTTTCGCGGGCGGAGGCGGTGGGAGTGGCGGCGCGATTTTTCCCCACCGCCTCCGCCCGCGAAAAGTTAGAGATCCTTCGGCTGCGTTCCCGCC
>JAYVNN010000034.1:0-7455 GCA_043758435.1 Chthoniobacter sp. | reverse complement strand
ATCCGCAGTTGGCGGCTCATCCCCGAGGGCTTCCGCCACTTCCTTTTTCTCGACGCCACGGCCTCGGATTTCTACCGCCCGCTCCAGCGCCTCACCTTCGTTTTCGACTACCAGCTCTACGCCTTCACCCAGCCGTGGGGCTGGCACCTCACGAGCATCGCCATTCACGCGGCGGCAGCGATCTCGCTCTTTTTTCTCGTGCGAAAAATGTGCGCCGCACGGCCCGCGAACGCTGTGCCCACCGAGGTTCGCGACCGGCTGGCCCTCGGCGTCGCGGTGCTGTGGGCCATCCATCCACTGCACACTTCGGCGATCACCTACATCGCCGGACGGGCCGATCCTCTGGCCGCGCTGTGCGGCTTTAGCGCGCTCGCGCTCGGGCTGGTGAGTTTGGAAAATGGCAAGCGCAAACGCCTCGCGACCGTCGGCGCAGCGGCGTGCTTTTTCGGCGCGCTGCTCTCGAAAGAAAGCGGCGTCGCCGCGCTGCTCATTTGGTTTCTGATCCTCGCTTGGCGGCGCGAGCCGTGGCGCGTTTTGGGCAAATGGCTCGTGCTCACCGCGGTCGTCGTCGGCACGTATTGCGCGCTCCGTTTCACCGCGGAAAAAAACCCGCCGCCACCGCCGCCCGTCACGCCCGCCGCCATCCGCCCGATCCTCGCCGCACGCGCCGTGGCGGAGTACGCGGGACTGATCGTCGCACCGCTCGAATTGCACATGGAGCGCGACGTCAGCACACATCCGCAGGACAGCATGGACGCCACCCTGCGCAACGCCCGCCTCCGCGAATACCAAACCCTCGCCGGCGTGCTCCTCATCCTCGGCCTCTTCGCCTGGTGGCGGCGCGCAGCGCGGCGCGATCCGCACATCGGCCTCGCGCTCGGCGCGTTCCTCATCTCGTACCTGCCGATCAGCAATCTCTTCTCCCTCAACGCCACCGTCGCCGAGCACTGGCTCTACGTGCCGAGCGCGTTTCTCCTGCTCGCCGCTGCGCTTTCGCTGCGCGTTTTTTTTGCGAAAGACTCGCGCCTCGCGACGGCTTTGCGCGTTCCCATTTCCATCGTCCTCGGGCTTTGGCTTATCCTCCTCGGCGCACGCACTTTTCTCCGCCAGGAGGACTGGCACGACCAGCGCACCTTCATCGAGCGCACCATCGCCGACGGCGGCGGCAGCCCGCGCATGCACATGAATCTCGGCAACGTGGAATTCGCCGAGGGCCGCCAGGACCGCGCGCTCGCGCACTACCGCGAGGCGCTGCGCCGCGCGCCCGAGCAGCCGATGATCTGGCTGGGCTACGCCAGCGTGTTCCTGCGCACGCGCGACTTCGCCGCCGCGCGTGACGCCCTGGCGCACGCCGAAAAATCCCCCGTGCTCACCGCCGAATGCTACCGCACCCGCGCCGCGCTGGAGAATTTGGAAACCGGCCACGACACCGGCAACCTCCTCCGCGATGCGCTCGACGCCGCGCCGCGCAACTGGCCCATCCGCAAACAGTACGTGGAGTATCTCATCCAGCGCGACGAGAACGAGGAGGCCATGCGCGAGATGCGCGACGTCATCCAATTCCAGGGTTTTCGCAACGAGACGTGGAAGCTCATGGGCCAGATCCTCGAATCCATCAACCGCCCCGACCTCGCCCTCGGTGCCTACGAGCAGGCGGCGAAACGCGACGTGCATGACGAAGCCGTGCGCACGCACATCCGCGCACTCGCGGAGAAAAAATAGCGCGGAGAAAAAGCCGCGGCGCGGCGGGGAAATCCGTTGGACTTCGCCAAACGTAGGAACTACCCACACACCGCCCGCGATGCTTTCCAAACCCGACAGCGCCCTCGTCATCATCGGCCACGGCTCGACCGTGAACCCGGACTCCAGCGCGCCCACTTTCGACCACGCCGCGGCGTTGCGGGCGCGCGGCGTTTTCGGCGAGGTGCATTGCGCGTTTTGGAAAGAGGAGCCGAGCTGCCGGCAGGTCTTCCACATGATCGACCGCGACGAGATTTACGTGGTGCCGAATTTCATCAGCGAGGGCTACTTCACGAAGACCATCATCCCGCGCGAACTCGAACTCGACGGCGCGCTCACGCACCGCGGCGGGCGCGTCATCAAGTACTGCGAGCCCGTGGGAAATGACGCGCGCATGACCGAACTGCTGCTGCGCCGCGCGGCGGAGATTGCGCCCGGTGTCGATCCCGCGCAGACGAGTCTTTTCATCGTCGGACATGGGACGAATCTGAACGACAATTCCGCCGTGGCGGCGAAGCGCGAAGTCGAGCGCATCGCCGCGCGCGGGCTTTACGCGGAGGTGCGCAGCGCCTACATGGAGGAGGAGCCGCTGATCGCGAAATGGGACGAATACTCGACGCAGCCGAACGTGGTCGTCGTCCCGTTTTTCATCTCCGACGGGCTGCACAGCTACGAGGACATCCCCGTGCTGCTCGGCATCGCCAGCGAATCCCCCGGTGCCGCAAGCGCCGGTGGCAAGGAGGTCTTCGCACGCAATCCGTATCACCTCCGCGGACGCACGCTTTTCTACGCCAGCGCCATCGGCACGGAGCCGCTCTTTGCCGAGGTGATTCTGCAACAGGTCGCGGCCTTCGACGCCGCCCACGCCGCGTGAGCCGCGATGTGAACAGCGCGCTCGCCGAGTGGCTCGTCCGCGGCGGGGAAAGCATCGGCCAGATCGCCATCGCGCATGTGCATGAGGGCTGGGAGCTGCGGCACCACGAAGACGCCGGGCGCACCGACCTCGCGCTGCATGAAAACGCGGAAGCCGCGCGCCATCTCGCGAATCTCGACGCCGCGGGAAACTTCCGCCCGCTCAAGACCGCCCCGACCCTCGTGCGCGGGTGGCGGCTCGTGCTGCCGGACGCCGCCGCCGTCCGCCGCGCGCTCGATTATTTCTACCCCGCGATGACCGGCATCTGGCTCAGCCACACGCGCGGAGAGCTGGTGCCCACCGTCCTGCGCGACACGCTCACGCGGCAGACGGGCATGTACCGCATCACGCAAAAACTCACCGACCCGCAGGCCCGCACGCTCATCGACAGCGTCTGCGCGGGCTGCCTGAAACATCGCCTGTGGGAAATCGCCACGCCCAATCCCGAGCCTCCGACTTTCACAAAAAACTGTCTGCCGCTGCTCTGCCACGAAGCGTGCAATCTCCTCGTCGCCAAAGCGCGCGAGGTCGTGAAGAAAGCCGACGCCGCATGATCGTCCGCGCCTCCGCGGTCGTCACCATGGACGGCCCGCTGATTAAAAACGGCGGCGTCGCCATCGAGGGCAACCGCATCGTCGCGGTCGGCGCGATGCCCGATCTCGCGTGGGTTTCCGACGGCCCGGTCATCGACCTCGGCGACTGCGTGCTCATGCCGGGCCTCATCAACGCGCACTGCCATCTCGACTACTCCATGATGCGCGGCGCGATCCTGCGGCAGAAAAGTTTCACCGCCTGGGTGAAGCGCATCAATGCGCTCAAGCGCAGCCTCGACAGCGACGACTACCTCGCCGCCATCCGCCGCGGTTTCGCCGAGCTGCGCAAATGGGGCACCACCAGCGTGGCGAACATCGAGGCCTTTCCCGAGCTGATGACCCAACTCGGCCCGTCGCCCCTGCGGACGTGGTGGTTTTACGAGATGATCGACATCCGCCACCGCCTCACCACCGACGACGTGGTCGCCGGCGCGCTCGCCTTTTTCCAAAACCGCGCCGGCACGCTCGACAGCTTCGGCCTCAGCCCGCACGCGCCCTACACCGCCTCGCTCTCGCTCTACCAGCTCGCCAATTCCTGCGCCGCCGCCTTCACCATGCCGCTGACCACGCACGTCGCTGAGTCGGGCGAGGAAATGGCGATGTTCCGCGACGCTACAGGGCCGCTCTACGACTTCATGGATTCCCTCCAGCGGCCCATGACCGACTGCGGCCGCGCCACGCCTTTCGCGCAGCTTTGGGAAAGCGGCGCGATCAACGGGCACTGGCTCCTCGCGCACATGAATGAGCTGACCGACGGCGACTTCTCCCTCATCGCCGCGATCCCCCGCGGCGGTGCGCCGAGCATCGTTCACTGCCCCGGCAGCCACCGCTATTTCGAGCACACGCCGTTTCAATACCGCCGCCTCCACGACCTCGGCGTGAATATCTGCACCGCCACCGACAGCCTCGCCAGCACCGGCTCGCTCAGCCTTTTCGACGAACTCCGCGCGCTCGCCAAAACCGACCCCTGGCTCACGCCCGACCAGCTCCTCCGCACCGTCACCGTGAACCCTGCGCGCGCCCTCCAGCGCCGCGGCCAGCTCGGCCAGCTCACGCCCGGCGCGCTTGCCGACTTGATCGCCGTGCCCGTGTCCGATAGCCTCGCGTCCGTCCAAGAGGAAATCATCCAGCACCGCGGGCCGATTTCCTGGACGATGATCGATGGCCAAATCCTCGCGTAGTCTCACCTTCCTGCTCGCCGCCGCCCTCGCGGCCCTGCCCTCGGCGGCACCCGCTGCGCGGAAAAAACCGCCCGTCACCAAAGTCGAGCCCGCCGACGAAAGCGAGGCCGCTTCCGCACCTGCGGCCACGCCCGCCCCACGCCCCGGACGGCCCGCCGCCACCCCGCGCCCGCGCATGGAGAACCTCGGGCAGATCCTCGCGCAGAGCGAAACCGACGGCCTCCCGCTCGCCGCCAAAGGCGCCATCGTCATCGACGCCCAGACCGGCGTGCCCCTTTACGAAAAGAACGCCGACGAGCCCCGGTTCCCCGCCAGCACCACCAAGATCATGACCGCCCTCCTCGTCATTGAGGCCGGCAATCTCGACCAGGAAATCGAGTGCGACCTCGACGACAGCAAAGTCGGCGAAAGCAGCCTGAATCTGAAACCCGGCGAACGCTTCACCCGCCGCCAGATGCTCTACGGCCTCATGCTCAAAAGCGCCAACGACGTGGCCCACGCCCTCGGGCGCGACAACGCCGGCAGCATCGAGGCCTTCGCCGAAAAAATGACCCGCCGCGCCGCCGAACTCGGCGCGAAAAACACCCTCTTTGCCAACCCCAACGGCCTCCACGACCGCCTCCACTACACCACCCCGCGCGACCTCGCCCTCATCGCCCGCGCCGCCATGCAGCAGCCCCTTTTCCGCCAGATCGTCAGCACCCGCGCCTACAACTGGGTCGCCGTAAACCAGGTCCACCCGCTGACCAACCACAACCGTCTCCTCGACCGCCTCCCCGGCTGCACCGGCGTGAAAACCGGCTACACCATTCCCGCCCAGCAGGTCCTCGTCAGCGCGCTGCTCCGCGACCACCGCGAAGTCATCGCCGTCGTCATGCACACCGACAAACCCGGCATCTGGGACGACAGCACCCTCCTCCTCAGCTACGGCCTCCTCCACCCGCCCGGCCCGGCGGTTAGCATGGTGGAGAAAAAGTAGGGTGCGGGTCCGCGATAGTGGGCCAGGAGTTTTGGGGAAATGAGGAGGGACGGGTGGAGAACGCTGCGCTTGCCCGGAAATCGGAGCGGTTTATTTTCCCGATCCAGTCAGCACAGATTCTCAACGAGCATGAGATTGAGAGACTATTGCAAACCCGTGCAGCCTGACCATGCGCGGCAGCGAACGGCTCCGTCGCTGAGCTTGGGATCGCTAGGCGTCGCTCAGCGCCACTTGACGGAGCGGACGCTTTAACGCACGCTTCGGGTATGACCTCTCTTCCCGTCACCCAAGCCCGCTCGAAGCTCTACCAACTCCTCGATGAGGCCGCCGATTCACACGAACCCATCCAGATTACGGGCAAGCGTTCCAACGCCGTTCTCGTATCTGAGGAGGACTGGCGCAGCATCCAGGAGACGCTTTACCTCCTCTCGATTCCGGGTCTGCGCGACTCCATCCGCAAGGGCCTGGCCGAACCGCTCAGCAAAGCCTCCCAGAAGCCCGGCTGGTGAGCTGGTCTCTCGTTTACACCAAGCAAGCCCAGAAGGACGCGAAGAAGATTGCGTCCTCAAATCTCAAATCCCAGGCGCAACGTCTTCTCGACATCATCGCGAAGAACCCTTTCCAGAACCCGCCGCCCTACGAAAAACTCGTGGGCGATTTGGCTGGGGCGTATTCCCGCCGCATCAACATTCAGCACCGCTTGGTGTATCAGGTCTATGACGCTCAACGAACGATCAAGGTCATCCGCATGTGGACTCACTACGAATGAGCCGAACGCCTAGCATGCGCTGCAGCGAACGGCGGCGGTCCGTTGCGGTCGCGACTCAGGAACTTCAAGGCCATTGTCGTCAACCTTCACTGCGTTCGTGAGACTAACCCGCGCCACCTGGCTCTGGAGCATCGTTGGCGTTACCGCCGTTTATTTCGCCTGCCCTCCTCTGCTCTGGTTGCCGTTCGGGCCACTCCTGCGTCGGGGCTACCAGTTCCCGATGCTTCCGCTTCTTTTCACGCCGAATCGGATGATGTTCGCTCATCATGGGATTTATCACGAGGTCATTTACTGGGAGGCTCGTTGGCTTGGGCTAGACGATCTCGACTACGAAGCGGCTTTTCTCGGCTACAACTGACTAACGCCGCGGCTTCCGGCCTCCGCCTTTCCGTAGGGAGGAGCAAACAGATCCCGCCTACCGGTCGCACTCGCCCATGACGAAGTCGAGCGAGCCGAGGATGGCGACGACGTCGCTCATCATGTGGCCGGGGAGGATTTTCGGGAGGATGGAGAGGTTGCAGAAGGAGGGGCTGCGGATCTTCAGCCGGTGCGGGGTGCCGCCGCCTTTGCTGTTGATGTAGAAGCCGAGTTCACCCTTGGGGTTTTCGTGGCCGAAGTAAATTTCGCCGGGAGGGGCGTCGATGCCCTCAGTGTGGACGATGAAGTGGTGGATGAGCTCCTCCATTTTCGTGAGCACGGTGGTCTTGGGCGGCGGAAAGTTTTTCGCGTCGGTGACGTTGATGGGGCCGCCGGGGAGGGTGTCGATGACCTGGCGGAGGATGCGCAGGGACTCGCGCATCTCGGCCATGCGGACGGTGTAGCGGTCGTAGCAGTCGCCGACGGAGCCGATGGGCACGTCGAACTCGTACTGCTCGTAGCCGAGGTAGGGATGCTTTTTCCGCAGGTCGTGATCGACGCCGGAGGCGCGCAGGTTCGGGCCGGTGAGGCCGTAGCCGATGGCGTCGGCTTTCGAGATGGTGCCGACGTCTTTGGTGCGATCGACGAAGATGCGGTTGCGGGAAAGGAGGTTGTCGGTCTCGTCGAGGACGGCGGGGAGTTCGGCGAGGAATTTCTCGAGCAGCGGGAGGAAGGCGTCCGGCAGATCGCGCGTCTGGCCGCCGACGCGGGTGTAGCTGGTGGTGAAGCGGGCGCCGGTGAGGAGCTCGACGAGGTTATAGACCTTTTCGCGCTCGGTGAAGGTGTAGAGGAAGACGGTCATCGCGCCGCAATCCATGGCGAAGCAGCCGACGCCGAGCAGGTGCGAGGAGATGCGCGCGATC
>JAYVNN010000033.1:0-7463 GCA_043758435.1 Chthoniobacter sp. | reverse complement strand
GCGTCGGCGGTGCGGTAGAGATCGAGCAGCTTTTCGCGCGTGAGGCCGTGGCACGGATCGCCCGGCAGATAGCGCGCACAAAAGGCCCAGCGGTCCACAAAGCCGAATTGCGCGGCGAGCCGGGCGAGCGTTTCGAGGGCGTAGGAGTAGTCGTTGTTGATCTCGTAAGTCGTCGGGTTGTAGGGCAGCCGCGCGGAGTCCTCGACATACCAAACCTCGTGCCCCAGCCGCAGCAGCCCGACGATGTAATGGATATGCTGCCAGACCACGCCCGCGATCGGGCAACTGGCCATAAAGCCCATGACGACGATGCGTTTTCGATTCATTGGCCTTGATCTAATCCACGGATACGCCGGGACGGAAAACAATTTCGTGGAAGATCGGCGGCAGGCATGCTGCCCCTCGTGACCAAGCTCCAGCCTGGTCACGCCGGTGTCATCGAAGCTCCGCTTCGCGTGGCCGACAACGGTCAGGTGCTGCTCCGATTTCGGCGCTGACGAAGCGGAGATCCGAGGTACAAGTGCATGAGCCAGCGCAGCTTGGTCACGAGGGAGTCATAAAAAAATCCGAGCCTCCCTCTCGACACTCAGCGCCTGGCCCCTCAGACTCGCCCTATGAAAACCCTGCGTTCCCTCCTCGCAGCCCTCGGCTGCCTTTGCCTCGTCACTACGGCCCTGCACGCGCAGGTGCCGCAGATCATCAACTACCAGGGCCGCGTGGCCGTCGGCACCACGAACTTCAACGGCTCCGGCTCGTTCCGGTTCGCCCTCGTGAATGCCGCTGGCACCACGACCTTTTGGAGCAATGACAACACCAGCGTCGCGGGCAGCCAGCCCACGGCGGCGGTCACGCTCACGGTCACCAAGGGCCTCTACTCCGCGCTCCTTGGCGACACTTCGCTTGCGAACATGACCGCCATCCCCGCGAGCGTGTGGGCGAATCCCGACGTGCGCCTGCGCGTGTGGTTCAACGACGGCACGAATGGCTTCCAACTCCTCACCCCCGACCAGCGCATCGCCGCGGTGGGGTATGCGATCATGGCGGCGGGCGTGAATCTGCCTACGACGACCAGCGCCACCGAGGGTGTCATCGCCCAGAACGGCAGCCCGCTGGTGCATACCTTTGGAACGAACAACTTCTTTTTCGGTACCGGCGCGGGCAACTTCACGATGGCGGGGGCCTTCAACATGGGAATTGGTGTCAATGCGCTTCACTCGAATACGACGGGCTACGCCAACATGGCCTTCGGTGGCGAGGCGCTTAACGCCAACACGCTCGGCTCCTACAACCTGGCCACCGGTGTCAATGCACTTCTCCTCAACACGGAGGGCAACGCCAATACCGCCAACGGCGCCTTTGCGCTTCTGCACAATACGACGGGCAGCGCCAGCACGGCCATCGGTGCCAGTGCGCTCCAAGATAACACTACGGGCAGTAACAACACGGGCAGTGGAGCCAGCGCGCTTCAGGCCAACACCACGGGCGGCGGCAACACGGCCAGCGGCGTGAATGCGTTGATGGCCAACACGACGGGCGGTAACAACATCGCGCTTGGTTTTCAGGCGGGCATCAATCTCACCATCGGCAGCAACAACATCGTCATCGGCAACGCGGGCATCGCCGGTGAAGCGAATATTATCCGCATCGGCAGCACCCAGACGGACACCTTCCTGACCGGCGTCCTCCACGGCGACGGCTCGGGGTTGACGAACCTCAGCGGTGCCACCCTCACGAACGGCAGCGTCACCAGCGTGCAACTGGCCTCCAGCCTCACCCTCGGCGGCACCACGTTGGGAACCTTCAGCGGACCGCTGACGGGGAATGTCAACGGGAACGTGACCGGCAACGCCGCCAGCTTCACCGGCTCGCTCTTGGGCGATGTCACCGGAACGCAGGGTGCGACCGTGGTTTCATCGGTGGGTGCCTCCAGCGCGGCCAATGTCCACGCCGCTGAGTTGCTGGCCAATGCCGCGACGAATGCCAACACCGCCGGCACCATCGTCAAGCGCGATGCCAGCGGGAACTTCTCCGCTGGAACCCTCACCGCCGCCGGCGCTTTCAGCCTGCCCGTGACCAGCAGTTCCACCGCGGGCGTCATCACTCAGAACGGCACCAGACTGATTCACTCTTTTGGAAACACCAATTTCTTTGCCGGTGCTGACGCGGGCAATTTCACCATGACGGGCATCTATAACACGGCCACGGGCGGCAATGCGCTGAAGGCGAACACGTCGGGCAACTTCAACACCGCCATCGGTGCCGTTGCACTTGAGGCCAACACGAGCGGCGGCGAGAACACCGCCATCGGATTGAATGCGCTTCGATTGAACACGACGGGGGACAGGAACACGGCCAGCGGTGTCAGTGCGCTCTTCCTTACCACGCAGGGCAGTTTCAACACGGCCAGCGGCTACGAGGCCCTTTACTCCAACACGATGGGCAACAACAACACCGTCACCGGCTACTATGCGCTTCGAACGAACACGACGGGCAGCAACAACATTGCTTTGGGCAATCGAGCCGGCATTGCGCTCACGACCGGCGACAACAACATCGACATCGGCAACCAAGGTGTCGCGGGCGAGGCCGGCATCATCCGCATCGGCACCGCACAAACTGACACCTTCCTCACCGGCGTCGTCCACGGCGACGGCTCAGGGTTGACCAATCTCCCAGCGCCGGCACTGGCCATGCGCAACCCGCAGCAAATTGCCACGCTGCGCTGGTATGAAGCGATCCAGACCGGCCAGACCTTTGCCGTCGGCAGCAGCCCCAACGGCGTCGCCTTCGATAGTGCCAACATCTGGGTGGCGAACTCCAGCAGCAACGATGTCACCAAGCTGCGGGCGAGCGATGGCGCGGTGCAAGGCACCTTTTCCGTCGGCTCCCTCCCCGTCGGCATCGCCTTCGATGGCACCAACATCTGGGTGGCGAACTACGGCAGCAACAATGTCACCAAGCTGCGGGCGAACGATGGCGCGCTTCAGGGCACCTTTGCCGTCGGCAGCCGCCCCTACGCCGTCGCCTTCGATGGCACCAACATCTGGGTGACGAACCAATCCAGTAATAATGTCACCAAGCTGCGGGCGAGCGATGGCGCGGTGCAGGGCACCTTTGCCGTCGGCACCAACCCCCTCGGCGTCGCCTTCGACGGTGCCAACATCTGGGTGACGAACTACGGTAGCAACAATGTCACCAAGCTGCGGGCGAGCGATGGCGCGGTGCAGGGCACGTTTGCCGTCGGCAGCGCCCCCTTCGGCGTCGCCTTCGATGGTGCCAACATCTGGGTGGCGAACAATGGCAGCAACAGCGTCAGCAAATTTTAGCACCCACTCCGCCCTGAGCCGCCACGCGAGCGCAGCCTGCCAGCGGAGCGTGATGGCCAACCGCACCGACTCACTTCCATGAAACCAACGCCAGCCCTGCTCAAAGCCGCCGCCTCGATCGTCCTCGCACTCGCCGCGTCCACCGCTCACGCCGGCCCGCGCACCAGCGCCAGCTACAACATCGCCACCGACACCGCCGACGGCGGAGGCAAGCGAGCCACGAGCGCAAGCTACACGAATGACGGCAGCGCCGGCGGTGTGGCGGGTATCTCCACCGTCGCCGCCCCCGCCGAGACCGCGAAGAGCGGCTACATCGGCCAGCTCTTCGCCATCACCGGCCTCACGCTCACCGCCGCTTCGCTAAACGTGAATGAAGGCACCACCGACCAGCTCGCCGCGTGGCAGGCGCTCGACGACGCCACCTTTCTCGCCGTCCCCGCCGCGAGCGTGGCGTGGAGCGTTGCGAGCGGCCCGCTCACCGGCATTAGCGCCGCGGGCCTCGCCACCGCGGGGATCGTCTATCAAGACACCGCCGCCACCGCGCAGGGCATCTTTTCTGGCGACACCGGCACGCTCGGGCTGACGGTGAAGAATGTGAACCCCGACGACTTCGGCAGCTACGCGGGCGACGGGATCGATGACGCGTGGCAGAACCAATACTTCGGCCTCAACAATCCGAACGCCGGCCCGGCGGTGGACTTCGACGGCACGGGCCAGACGAACCTTTTCAAATACATCGCCGGTCTGAACCCACTCGACGGCTCGCGCTTCACGCTCAGCATCGCTTCCGTCGCCGGCCAGCCGGGGCAGAAAGCCATCACCTTTGCCCCGCGCCTGACCGACCGCACCTACACCGTGACCGCGCGCCCCGCGCTGACCGCCGGCAGCTACGCGCCGCTGACGAACCCTTCCGCGCCGAACGACGCCGGCCAGCGGCGCACGATCACCGACCTGAGCGCGGGCGGCGCGGCAAAGTTTTACCGTGTGGAGATCACTAAGCCGTAACGGCGGGCGGCATGGGCCGGGGCCGTTCAATCCCATCCTCAGCCTCACGGACCGACATCTATTGACGGTGCTGTCAGCGCTTTCGCTTCAGGTCAGGTGTTTGACGATGACGGCGGGGTTGCCCGCGACGACGACATTTGGCGGGACGTTTTTCGAGACGACGGCACCGGCGGCGACGACGGAGTTTTCGCCGATGGTCACGCCTTTGAGGATGACGGCGTTCATGCCGATCCAGACGTTGTCCTCGATGATGACGGGCGCGGTATTCACGCTGCAATCGCGGATCGCGAAGTTCGCGGCGGCGTTCCTTTCGATCGTGCTGCGGCGGGCGTCGTGACGGCGGGCTTTGATCATTCGCCGCTCAGGCGGCGATGCAGGGTGCGCTCCGCGGTTGTGCGAGTGTTCTGCCGGGCGGTGCATTCGAGCAGGTGCTCGATTTGGGCGGGCAGCTTCACGATTTTTCGGCGAAGACGGGCATCGGTGCGGGAGCACGGCGTTGGACGAGAAGCTTGACGTGGAACCTCGGGCCGGGGGATTCATTTCAGGCACCTCGCCCTGAACGTCGCAGCCGCGACAAATCCCTTGAGCGCCCCCCCTGATCCAATGCCACGTCCATTTGTCCGATTTCCAAATTCGCTCTCAATCGCGGTGATGTTTGCGCTGGCACTCGCCTTGCGAGCGGGTGCGGGTGACACCGGGATTTTTGAAGACCACGCCGATATCGGCGCGACGAAGCGCGGGGGATCGGTGGAGGTCAGTTCGGGTGGCGCTTACAAGGTCGCGGGAGGAGGGACAAATATGTGGTTCACCGCGGATGCGTTTCAGTTCGTGTGGAAGAAGGTTTCGGGCGATGCGACGCTGGCGGCGGATATCGCGTTTGAAGGTGCGGGCGGCGATCCGCATCGGAAGGCCTGTCTGGTCATTCGCCAGAGCCTCGATGCGGATTCGGCCTATGCGGACGCGGCGCTGCATGGAGACGGACTGACGTCGCTCCAATACCGCGCGGCGAAGAGCGAGCGCACTTACGAGATACAGTCGGGAGTGTCCGGGCCAAAGCGGCTGCGGATCGAGAAGCGCGGGCGCTATGTGTCGATGTCCGTCACCGGCAAAGATGGGGAGCTGGCGCCGGCGGGCGGCTCGTTCCGGCTCGATCTCACGGAGCCGTTCTATGTCGGCCTCGGGGTGTGTGCGCACAATAACGAGGCGCTCGAAAAGGCGGTCTTCTCCAATGTGGAGCTAACGAGTGGCGCCGCGCCAGTCGCGGGCAAGCCGCGGCTGATCAGCACGCTCGAGACGGTGCCGCTCGCCTCGAAGGATCGGCGCGTCGTTTGGACGACGAGCGACCTGATTGAAGCGCCAAACTGGTCGCGCGACGGCGCGGCCCTCATCTTCAACAGCAAAGGCCGCCTGCATCGCATCCCGGTCGCGGGCGGCGAGCCGCAGCCGATCGACACGGGCTTTGCCACGCGCTGCAACAACGACCATGGCCTTTCGCCGGATGGGACGTTGCTCGCCATCAGCGATCAGTCGCAGGCCGATCGCAAGTCGCGCATCTACACGCTGCCGCTCGCCGGCGGCACGCCGAAGCTCATCACTGAGTCCGCGCCGTCTTACTGGCACGGCTGGTCGCCGGATGGCCGGACGCTCACGTTTTGCGCGGAGCGGAATGGCGAGTTCGACATCTACACCACGCCGGTAGAAGGCGGCGCGGAGACGCGGCTGACCTCGGCGAAAGGACTCGATGATGGGCCGGATTACACCGCCGACGGACAGTGGATTTACTTTAACTCGGACAGGTCGGGCCGGATGCAAGTCTGGCGCATGCGCGCCGATGGCTCGGGGCAGGAACAGGTAACCAACGACGACTTTAACAACTGGTTTCCGCACCCGTCGCCGGATGGCAAGTGGCTCGTCTTTCTCTCTTATGATAAGGCAGTGGACGGGCATCCTGAGAACAAAGATGTGACCCTGCGCGTGATGCCTCTGGGCGGCGGAGCGATCGAGGTGCTCGCCAGCCTGCTGGGCGGGCAGGGGACGATTAACGTGCCATCCTGGTCGCCGGATAGTCGCCGCGTGGCGTTCGTTAGCTATCAGCTTATCCAGTAACTCAGCTCGTCTTGTTAGAGGCTGTTATGCACTTTCATCACGACGCCGCTCTGGGGGCCAAAGGCCCAAGACAAGCCAGCCCAGGGCAACGCCCTGGGTCCATGTGGCGCGAAGGGCGAGCCCTGTAAGGGCGGGACAATCGAACCGCACACGCCTCTTTCGCCCTTTCAGGGCTGGCCCGGTTGTTTCTCCGGAACCCAGGGCGTTGCCCTGGGCTGGCTTGTCTGCGCACCTTTGGTGCTCCCTCGCGATCACCGTGCAAAGTGCATAACAACCTCTAAACTACTCAGCCTTCGATGCTATGACATACCCTCCTTTGCTTTTGGCCTGCACTTTGATGATGACCGTCGCCGCGCTCGCCCAAGACGCGCCCAAGCCGCCGTCCGCGTTGCCGGCGAGCCCTCCAGTCATCGGCATCCCCCAAGCTGCTCCCGCGACCGACGCGCCCTATGCGCCGCAGCCGATCGTGCAAGGCGGCGTGGTGCTTCCGCTGTATCCGGTCGGGTCGCCTTTTCTAAAAGCGGAGAAACTCCGGGAGGCGGAGCAATATAATGTGAGCAAGGCGGTTCCGGGGCGGATCAATAGCATCGTCAATATTCACAATCCCTCGATCGAAGTGCACACGGTGGAAGGCGGGCTGAATACTGGCGCGGCAATTATTCTCGCCGCGGGCGGCGGGCATAACACGTTGAACGTCGGCAGCGAGTCGGCGGACTTTGTCCCTTACTTTTTCAACTATGGCGTGAACACGGTGATCCTGCGCAATCGTCTGCGCCGCGATGGCTATGATCCGAAGACCGATGCGGTGTATGACGCGCAGCAAGCGATCCGGCTCGTGCGCGCACGCGAAGGAGTGGAACATCGACCCAAATAAGATCGGCATCATGGGCTTCTCCGCGGGTGCCGAACTGTCCGCGCCGGCAGCCATCTTCTTCGAAGACTTCGATAAGAAGAACAGCGACCCAGCCGATCCACTCGCGGGCGTTAGCTCACGGCCGGATTTCGTGGGCATCATCTATCCGGGGC